>DATJQT010000145.1:0-18945 GCA_035505475.1 Vulcanimicrobiaceae bacterium | reverse complement strand
CCGGGAGCAGTTAGGGTTGACCGTGCAGCCGCTCACCCCGCAACTGGCCCAGGCGGCCGGGGTGCAGGGGGTCACCACGGGGCTCGTGGTGACCGACGTCCAAGACGGGAGTGCCGCGGCGGATGCCGGGATTCAGCCCGGGGACGTGATCACGCAGGTCAACCGGAAGCCCGTCCAGACGGTGGCGGAGTTTTGCCATGCGCTGGCGGCGGACCGATCTGGCGGCCCCGCGCTGCTGCTGATCCACCGCAAGGATGCGGTCGTCTTCACGGCGCTCCCGGTGCCCGATGGTTCCAAGGGGTAGCCGTCCAGCGTTCGCGCCCAGCTCGGTGTGGCTGGGAAGCACTCGTCGTGCGGATGGACGCAATAACGAGAGTGGTCGGAGGCGCTGTCATGAAATGGATTACGGTGTCGCGCAAGATGGGCACCCACGGGTCCGACATCGCGCGGCAGGTGGCAAGCAAGCTGGGCTATCGAGTCTACGACACCAAGGCGATCAACCGGAAAGCCGAGGAGCTGGGCTTCCTGGAAAGCGTGCATGACATCGACGAGAAGACGCCCTCCCTGTTTCAGCGGGTCTTTTCCCGGCGCCCCATGGTCTATCTCGAGCGCCTCTACTCCGTCCTCTATGAATTGGCCAAGCAGGGCGATGCCGTCTTCCTGGGCCGCGGGAGCCATCTGCTCCTGCGGGATTTCACGGGCGCCCTGCACGTCCGGGTGATCGCGTCTCCGGCGACGTGCCTGCGCACCTTGACCGCCCAGGGGCTGAACCCGGACGCGGCAGCCCGGATCCTCAAGCGGACCGACGACGAGCGGCGGGCGTTCCTCCGGTTCGCGTTTGGGGTGGACTGGGACGATCCCACCCGCTACGACCTCGTCCTCAACATGGACAAGCTGAGCGTCGACCTGGCCGTCCGCACGGTGGTCCAGCTCGTGCGCGCGCCCGACTTTCCCGAGGTACCACCGGAGGCCGTCCGGTCCCTCGACACGCTGGCGCTGACCAGCCGGGCCGAAGCGGCCTTGATCGAGGCCGCCTTCGGCCAGGGACTTGTCAGCCCGCTCTCTGTCGCGGTGGTGGCGCCCGGGACGGTGCGGGTGAGCGGCGAGGTGGAGACGCTCGCGCGAAAAGCCGAAGCGGAACGCATCTTGCGCACCGTACGGGGTGTTGACGCGGTCGAGAATGCGCTCCAGGTGGTGGTGCTCCAATCCGTATGAGGGGAGCATCTTCGGCCCATGGGGAGCAGACCGGCTTGCGCTGCGGCGCAGGATTTCAGTTCCGTCCAACGGTTACTACGTTAAGATAAGACGATCGGCTTGGGCGCCGCTCCGGACCATGGCGCGGCTGGCGGGGACTCGACGCCTGCACGGCCCCGGTGCCTGTGGCGTCACCAGTGGGGACGCACCGGGCAGGGCGTCCTCGCGGGAACTCAAGGGGAGCGGCCCGGCTGAATCGATTGGGGGATCTTTCCAGGGAGGAATGCCCATGGACTCGAGCACCCGTGCGGCACTGATCGCGAAGTATAAGGAGGGCATTCAGGTAGTCGCCGATGCCTTGGCGGGCTCCTCGGAGACGGATCTGGACGCCCGACCGGCCCCCGGCAAGTGGTCGGCCCGGGAGATCGTGCATCACTTGGCGGATAGCGAGATGATTGCCGCCATTCGTCTGCGCCTCTTGCTGGCCGAGGATCAGGCGAGGCTCACCGCATTTGACCAGAAGCTCTACGCCGGGCGCCTCTTCTACGACCGTCCGATCCAGGCCTCCCTCGAGGCCTTCCGGGCGGCGCGCCAGTCCACGGCGGAGATTCTGGATCGGATGACCGAGGCCCAGTGGCATCGGGAAGGCACCCACAGCGAGACGGGCCGGTACACGCCCGAGAAGTGGCTCGAGATCTACGCGCGGCACGCCCACACCCACGCCGCGCAGATTCGGAAGGCCCGGAGCGCCGCCCGCGCGGCATAGCACCCGAAGGGCCGGAACATGCGCCGGCCGACAACCCGACCGGGAGGACCATTCATGAGCCGATTCGCCGTCCGGACCGCAGCACGAACTCTGCAGCGGCGCTGGCAAGCGGCGGCGCCTGATGGGAGGAAGATGCCGCGCGTCGGTGTCGCTATGCTGCTGGGGATCCTGCTCGCCGGATCGGCCGCCGGGCAGTTCCCGGCCATCGGCATGCTGGCACCCGAGCGCACGGGGAGTCCCTGGGTCAGCAGTGAACCCCTGAGTCTCCAGTCCCTGCGCGGCCGGGTCGTGCTGGTCGATTTCTGGACCGTCGGGTGAATCAACTGCGAACATGTGCCCCCACAGTTGCGGGATTGGCATCAGCGGTATGGAGCGGTCGACTTAACCATTATCGGCGTCCACTCGCCGGAGTTTTTCTGGTAACGGTCGACAGACCGTGTGGTGGGCGCCGCGCGGACGCTCGGCATCGACTACCCGGTGGTTCAGGACAACGATCACGCGATCTGGAAACAGTACGGCGTCCGCGGGTGGCCGACGACGCTCCTCATTGACCGCGACGGCGTGATCCGGTTCCGGCATATTGGGGAAGGGGCCTATCAGGAGACCGAAGCTGTGATTCGCCAATTGCTCTCGGCCGGGTAAGAGCCCGGGATGGGGTCGGCGCATGAAGCACTTTTCAAAGCTCCATCACACCCACCGATGTTCCTTTCTGCGCTTCAGGTGCCGCCGCCTCCCGACACGCATTCCAAGGATCGGAAGGTGAGGAGTTGGCCATGTCGCCCCGATCCATCGTGCAGAGGCTCTTGCCTTGGTCCCGTCCGATGATGAAGCAGGTCTGTCCTCCCGATACGCCCCCCGACCTGCTCGGCCCTCTGCGGCCCATCCCAGAAATCGGGTACGAAGTCCATCGCAAGCATCGGCGGTGGCCCTGGGTCATCCTTGGCCTGATCCTTCTCATGGCAGGCTATGAAATCCGGACCTCCGCGCTGCAGGCCTGGACGTTCTCCCACCTGGCTGCCCGCATGACGTACACGCTCGCGGACGGCCCGAGCCCCCGCATCGCCTTCCCGACCGGAGGCCCCTTCGATGAGCGCTACGGGTACACCCGCATTCCGGCGTTCGAGCGGCGACTGACGGAGCGTGGCTATCGGGTCGTCCGGCAGGCGCAGCTCTCACCCCTGGCCGCCCGCCTCGCGCGATTCGACGTGCGCCCGCCCTACCCTGAACCGGCGGCCGCGGGCCTGACCATCCGGGATCGCGCCGGGGCTCTGCTCTATGACACGCGGGCCGGCCACGCGGGGTTCGGCACGCCCACTGCCGTCCCGGCCCTCTTGGCCGACACGCTGGGGTTCCTCGAGGACCGCCGCCTCCAGGCGCTGGCCGATCCGCAGGCCAACCCGGTGATCGACTGGGGCCGGCTCGGCAAGGCGAGCATTCTCTACGCGGGGCGCCAGATCGGCCTGCCCGTGCCGCTGGAGGGCGGGAGTACCCTCGCGACCCAGCTCGAGAAGTTCCAGCATGCGGCCGGCGGCCGCACGACCTCCCCGGTGGACAAACTCCGGCAGATGACGGCGGCGAGCCTCCAGGCCTACCGGGCCGGCGTGGACACCCGCCCCGAGCGCCAGCAGATCCTGCTCGAGTACCTGAACACCATGCCCCTCGGGGCGGCGCCAGGCTGGGGGGAGGTGAACGGCCTCCCGGACGGGCTCCTCGCCTGGTTCGGACTGACGCCGATGCAGGTATTCGCCGCGTTGGACTCGCCGGATCCGGCGGAGCGGGCCCAGGCCTATAAGGTGACCTTAGCGCTCCTCTGTGCCGCGCGCGGCCCGAGCTTCTACCTCGTCCATCAACGCCCGGCCCTCGAGGCCCGGATCCGAGCCTACCTGACCCTCCTGACCGACGCGGGGATCCTCGACCCCGCCTTCGCCGCGCGCGTCCGCCCGCTCCCGCTCCCCTTCGTCCGGAAGGCGCCCCCGCCCCCCCGGCTAATGCTCCAGCGCAAGGCCGTCCTGCACCTCCGGGGCGCCCTCAGGCAGCTACTCGGCGAGCCGAACCCCTACGTCCTCGACCGCCTGCACCTGGACGTGGCGAGCACCCTCGACCTCGGGCTCCAGGAGGCGGTGGCCGACCTCTTCAGCCGGTTGCGGGACCCCGCCTATGTGCATGCGGCCGGGCTCGTCGGCGAGCACCTCCTGCGACGGGGCGATCCGGCGGACGTGGCGTACAGCTTCCTCCTCTTCGAGCGGACCCCGGCCGGGAATCTGGAACGGGTCCACTACGACACCCTGGGCCGGGCCTTTGACATCAACGACGCCATGAAGATGGAGCTCGGGAGCACCGCCAAGCTCCGCACGCTCGTCCATTATCTCGAGCTCATGGTCGGGCTCCACGGGGAATTGGCCGGGCGCCCGCAATCCGCGCTCCGGCAGCGGGCCCGCGAGGCCCTGGATCCGCTCACCCGCTGGGCCGCGGAGACCTTGGCGACTCAGCCGACGCTCGCACTGGACCCCTTCCTCGAGCAGGCACTGGACCGCTCCTATTCGGGGAACCCCGACGAGATGTTCTTCACCGGAGGCGGCGCCCAGACCTTCGCGAACTTCGAGCGGAGCGAAAACTTTCGCCGCTACTCGGTCCGGGAGGGACTGGTCCAGTCGGTCAACCTCGTCTATGTGCGGCTCATGCGGGACCTCGTGCGCTACCACGCGGCCCGCCTCCCCTACGATCCGGCCCGGGTGCTCGACACCCCGCAGGACCCCGACCGCCGCCGGCTCCTCGCCGAGATCGCCGATCAGGAGAGCCGGGACGTGCTGGCCACGGCCTACCGGGACCAGCGGGACCTGCCCCCGCGGGAGGTGGAACGGCGCCTCCTGGGCCGGCACGCCAAGGACCCCCGGTATTGGGCGATGCTCTTCTACGCCGGGCACCCTGGAGCAACGACCGAGGCGCTCGCCGCGTGGCTGGCGGAGCGGATCGGCCCCCTCCCGCCCAGCACGCTCGCGCACCTGACGAAGGCGTATGGGAACCCGCAGCTCACGCTCGCGGACTTCGGCTTCTTGCTCGGCCGGCACCCCCTGGAGGTCTGGTGTGCGGGCCAGCTCCAGGCGGAGCCCCACCTCCCCTGGTCCCGGCTCGTCGAGCGAAGCACGAACGCCCGCCGGCTGGCGGCGGCCTGGCTGTTCAAGACCCACAACCGCGCGGCCCAGGATCGGCGTCTCCGCATCCGGATCGAGGCGGACGCCTTCGCCCGTATGACCCCGGCCTGGCGGCGGCTGGGATTCCCCTTCGCCCACCTGGTGCCCTCCCTGGCCACCGCGATCGGGAGCTCGGCCGACCGGCCGGACGCCCTGGCGGAGCTGATGGGAATCCTCGTGAACGATGGGGTACGGCAGGACCGGGTGGCGATTCCCACGCTCCGGTTCGCGGCGGGCACGCCCTACGAGACCGTCCTGGCACGCAGAGCCGGCCAGTCTGAGCGGGTGCTGCCGACCGCCGTCGCCCAGGCGGTCCGGCCCATTCTCGCCGCGGTGGTCCGGGAGGGCACGGCGCGCCGCGTCGCGGGGGCATTCACGCTGGACAGTACGGCCCTGGTGGTGGGCGGGAAAACCGGATCAGGGGATAACCGCTACAAGACATTTGCCCGCGGGGGCGCGCTGAAAGCCTCCCGTGCTGTGAGCCGGACGGCCGCCTTCGCGTTCTACCTGGGGGACCGGTACTTCGGGGTGATCACCGCCTCGGTCGAGGGGCCGGAGGCGGGTGAATACGAGTTCACCAGCGCCCTGCCCGTCGCCGTGCTGAAACTGCTTGCTCCCGCGATCATGCGGACGATCGAGGTCGCGCCACCGGCCCGGGTATCCAGGTAGCAGGGGTATACTCTAGCCCACCAACTGACTGCGACCGGGACGGCACCCAGACCGATTCCACGGTGTCCGAGCGGACAAGTGAGGCTGGCCATCCACGTCTCCTCCCGAACCCCAACGCCTGGGCCACCAGTGGGTGGATGCCGCGTCTGTATATGGCCGACAAGCACCAGCCGGGAACCGGCCCCGAATCGTCTGCTCACCCGCACAGGGAGGAGCGAGATCGGCACCGGAGAATGTTTGTGCTATACAAACCCATACTGATTTGAAGAATCTGGGGAGGGTCTCCCATCCGTGGCAGCATGCCCTAGGAGCGAATGCGCCAGCGCAGGCATTGGAATCCCCGCCTAACCCTCGGTCCTTTTATTCTAATGTGTCTGTGCGGCGGTCCTGGCATCGGTAGGGAAGAAGTGCTGTTTCCCCTTCCTCCATCGCTGCAAGCCCACGTGAATTTCTGGAAACAGGTCTACGCCGAGTATGGGGTCGGCGACTTCGTCCTCCACGACCGGGACAAGGTTGGCCTGGTTTAGGAGGTGGTCCGCGTTTCGGCTGTCGGGGATCAGGCACGGACCGCGCGGCTGGCCGCCCCTGCGATCGAGCGGCTCCGCCTGAAGTACCAAGGGCTCCTGACGCAATTGGCGGCTGGAGGCGATCCCATCGCACTCGGGTCCGACTCAGTACGGGTCGCCCGAATGTGGGGGGTGTCCTTGCGCGGCCGAGATCCTGCCCCACGCGGCGACTCATTCCGCGGATCGTCTCGATTCTTCGCAAGCACCGCCTGCCGATCGAGCGGGCCGCTATCCAGATGGTCGAATCCTCTTTCAATCCCAACGCCCAGTCGAAAGTCGCCGCGGTGGGGCCCTGGCAATTCATGCGGACCACGGGCAAGCAGTACCTCACGATCACCCGGCGGTGGGACGACCGCCGCGATCCGATCCGAGCGACGGAAGCGGCAGCCCGCCTGTTACGGGCGAATTATGAGCTGCTGCGGTCCTAGCCGCTGGAGATGGTAGCGTATAACCACGGGGCGGGGGGCATGCGGGCCGCCCGCCGGGCGGTGGGAGGCTCCGCGATCGAGGCCATCATCGCGACCTATGCCGGGCCGCGTTTCGGATTTGTCTCCAAGAATTTCTACCCGGAGTTTCTCGCCGCTCTCGACGTGCTGATGCCGCTCTTACGGACCCAGGTGTCGGAGTTTGAGCTTCGGCACATTCAGCGCGGTGAGCCGGATACGGTCGAGATCCCCGTCCCGGTCAGCCCTGTCAATCCGCCGCTGCCGGAGCCGGCACCCGAGTCAGGCATCGCGCAGCCGGAACCACCAGACACGCCGTTCCCTTCATCGGAGATCGGAACCGAACACGCGGAACCCGCTCCAGAAGGCGAACAGCCTGAGGTACCTTTCGAGCGCGAACCGGGATCGGATCTTGCCCCCCACCCCACCCCCGAGGAAACCGATAATCAGGTGTTTGATCGACGAGGAGGCGAAGCGACGCCAGTTCCGGTAAGGGACGAAACGCCTGCGGGTATGTGAGTCGCTCATCAGTCGGGGAATGTAGCCGGCCATCTGCAGCCTGCGATTTCAATACCCGACCCGTCGAATCCCTCTACCGCACCCATGCTTCTCCCCTGATCTCGAACCCCAACGCCTGTGCCACCAGCGCGCAAATTGCCGGTCTCCTCGCTGGGCCTGTGTCTCATCGGTTTTCAAAGGCCCGGAGCCGGGCCTCCCGGATGAGAGCCTTGGTTAACCCCGTGCCTCGGTTGGACTCGGGCTTGGCCAATCCGTCGGCGCCCGGATCCATGTCCCCGCTACCGCGGGCGTCTTTCGCTCCGAGGGTCCTGTAGTTCGCCAATATTCGGTATCAGCTTCCCGGTTGATCTTTCGCCCAGATCTATTGCCAGGACCGCTGCCGCTGCCCGGCGCCCCGCCGCGGGATTTTACCGAGAATTGACACGCATTTGACAAACACCGGATCTCGCTGATCGAGACTAGCCACCGAGATGAGCCAACGACCCGCGAACCGGCTCGCGGGCTTGAGCGCGGCCCGAAGATTTCTGAATACGTACTTTTCAGAGCTCCGAGTCATTACCATCGCAGACACCGCGAAGGGCGACCATGCAGATGAGGCTCGCAAGACCTGTCCGGAAAAGGAGGGGAAACGAAAGAGGACAAGCGGACGACGTTAACAGGTGGGATTGATGACGACAAACGTGGAAACACCCATGACCACGCCTCGAAGAGGGGGCCCGATGGAAAGGAGCGGAAGATGACCAAGACAATGTTCGTGGCCGTTTCCATGGTCGCCATCGTGGCGATCTCCACAGTGGGAGCCTTGGCGCAATCCCCGCGAGACCAGGAAGCAATCGGGGCGGTGTATGTCATGACCAATGCCGCTACCAATGCCGTCGTTATCTTTCAGCAGGATCACGCCGGCATTCTGACCAACGCCGGTTCGGTCGCGACCGAAGGCGCGGGGTCTGGGGACGGGTTAGATGCACTGGGGTCGCAAGGAGCGCTCGCGCTCAGCGACGACCACCGGTGGCTGTTGGCCGTGAATGCGGGCAGCAGTGAGATTTCCGTCTTCCGGGTTGTCCCGGAGGGGCTGGCCTTGGTGGACAAGGTCGGTTCAGGCGGGTCGTTTCCGATAAGCGTGACCATCTTCCATAATCTGGTCTACGTGCTCAACGCCGGGGGGGCGCCGAACATTACCGGGTTCACCCTCAGCCACCACGGGGAACTGACCCCGCTCGATCATTCCGCGCGATCGTTGGGTGCCGGGGGATTCGCGCAGGTCGGGTTTGACCCCCAGGGCGAGGTGCTCGTCGTGACCGCAAAGACCAATAATGCGATTCTCGTCTACGCGGTAGGCCGCAACGGATTGCCCGGCATGCACCCCGTCGTGTCGAATTCGCAGGGCCTGACGCCCTTCGGATTCCTCTTCGACGCCCGTGGACATCTCCTAGTCGCCGAAGCTGGGAGTGACGCCGTGTCCTCGTACGACCTGCTGCCCAATGGCACCTTGAAGGTGATCAGTCCGTCGGTGGCGAACGGCCAAACCGCGACCTGTTGGATCGCAGGCAATCGGCGGGGCGACGTCTTTACGACCAACCCCGGCAGCCAGAGTCTTTCCGCTTACACGCTCACGGCTGGACACGGAGCCCTTGCGCTGCGGAACGCAACCGCTGGTTTTGGCAACCGGCCCATCGATCTAGCGCTCTCCCTGAATGGGCGGTTCCTGTACGCGTTGGACCCTGCAAACGGAGGCATCGACATGTTCCAAATCGAACCCGACGGCAGCTTAACCGATTTGGGTTCGGTCAACGGAGGACTCTCCATCTTTGCCCAGGGCATCGCAGCCCGCTAAGAGAGTGATGTCGGCAAGCCAATCGGAACTTCAGGAAGGAAGGGACTTCGAAGGAGTGGATCGCAGAAGCTGGATAGCGCGAACAAGTGACCATTCCACGCGGAGGCTGGGGCTCGGCATGCTTGCGAAACAGGGGGTATCAGTCGGCGAAGAGTGTCCGGGAGGGAGGGCGCGGACTGCCCTGCCGTGCCCTCAGCTCCCCGTTTCCGTCGCAGAGGCGTTGCTCCGTCCACCCCGCGGCGCCAGGGAGGGGCGGGCCCAGCGTTCAGAGGCCTCCAGCCCGGCGAGCGTCCTGCTCCTGGCGACCGCACCTCTCAGAACGCCCCCGGAGAAACGCGACCTCGCTCGGGGGTGTCTTCCGCCCGAGACGCCCGTGCCGCCCAGGGGATGCCCCATGAGTTCTTGCACGAGAGGAGGTATTCCATGAAGCAGATCGCGTTGTACGTCGTTGGGGCACTGTTTGCCCTGGCCGCTCCCCACCTGAGTGTTGCCGCGGATCAGCCGATGCCTGCCCCGCCCCCGCCTCGGGCAAGATGATGGAGGACCTGAAGGAACAGGGCATGGCGATGAAGAGGGAAGAGAAGACGATGGGGGGCATGAAGACGGACGGCATGAAAACGGATGAGATGACAACGGGCGAGAAGATGGGCGGCATGGGGAGGACGACGAAGGAGAATGACAACATGAACATGGAGAAGAAGTAGGCGCGCCCTCCTGGCCGGCCGACGGATGGCAGGACGGAGGTGTCCGTCGGCCGGCCCGCACCGCAGAGGTGCCCTATGCCGCGATTCGTGGTGTCTATGGCATTCTTCTGTATAGGTTAAATTTTAAAGGTACGCAAAGTGTCACAGCGAATTTGATATGTGTTTGAATTCGTGGATATTACATCGTTGCTCCTCCCCCCAAAAATACTAGCGTTTTTCGCCGAAAAATCGGGAGTCGTGTAAAGGCGACAACAATGCGGACAAGGAGTTAGCGAATCTGCTGTGAGAGTTTCGGTCCCATTGGAATTTGACCATGTGCGCTTACATCAGGGTGCGCTTGCTTTCGATTGGTCGGTGAAGATGCCGGTCGTCGGTGACGAACTCGGCGCTCACACACGAAGGGGGCCGGCCCGCCGGGGGTGAGGTTGTCGGTGCGGTGGTGCATGGCGGTGCGCCTCTGTGGCGGCCGGCCCCGGCGCCGCAGGGTCGCGTGCCGCACGGCCGGTCGACACCCGCCCGGGCTAGCCGGCCGCAGTTCTCTCGCCGGCGTCCCCGGCCTCCGTGGAAACATTCGGGCGCGGATCCGCCACCAGCGTGAGCAGCGGCTTCGGCGTCCGGTGGACGCGTAGTTCAAAGACGTCTGGCCGCGCGTAATGCCCCCCGACATCCAGCTGCCATCTGGGCCCAGTGATCAGGGCGCGATCCAGCTCCGCATAGAGGATCGTCTCGCGCTCGCTGACCGGCCCGGCCACGACTTTGCCGTCGGGATTCGCGATCACGCTCTCGCCGGGATTGAGCCATCCCTCCACTTTGCCTAAGTACTGTGCCTTGAAGGCGAATCGATCCGGCACGTCACCCGGCTGCATCGGGCTGCAACACCCCACGACGTAGCACCGCCCCTCCTTGGCGATGTGCCGCAGGGTCGACAGCCACGGCTCCCCGCGATCCCACGTCGGGGCGACGAAGATCTCCGTGCCCCAGGCCGCCAGCGCATACCGGGCCAGCGGCATGTAGTTCTCCCAGCAGATCAGCCCGCTCACCCGGCCGAAAGGCAGCTGGTACACTGCGAGGTCGCTGCCGTCCCCCCAGCCCCACACGAGCCGCTCCCCACCTGTGGGAATCAGCTTGCGATGCTTGCCCAGGACCGTGCCGTCCGGCCCGAGATACAGGAGCGTGTTGTAGAGCGTCGTGCCGCTCGCCTCCGCATTCACCTCGTTCAGCCCGATGGCCACCGCAACGCCCGCCGCCTTGGCCGCCCGCCCCAGTTGCGCGGTCGTCTCGCTGGGCACGGTGACCGCGTTGGCCAGGAGCTCCGCGTACAGGGCCCGGAGCGGGTGGGTGTGCCCGGCGGGGATGAACCAGACCCAGAGCGGGTAGCCGGGAATGAAGGCTTCGGGGAACACGGCCAGGTCACCGCCCGCCGCCCCGACTTCCGCGATGAGGGCGCAGGCTTTTGCGACCGTGGCGTCGCGATCCAGGAAGACTGGGCAGGCTTGTACGGCCGCGATCTTCACTGGACGGTGCATCAAGGGTCTCCACCTTGGCCCGGATCATGGCCACGATCTGTCCGGGTCCATTGGTGGATGCTGCTTCGCGAAGGGTAGGCTGTCAATCGGAATGCCCCCCGGTCGGGGAACCCAGCCGTGCACCAATGGGGTGGACGATCGGATCGGCTGCGTGCAATTCGAGCTACGCCCGGAACGGGCCGGCGGCGTACACCGCGGCCCGCTCGGCGCCCTCCAGGAATTCGCCGGGCGCCGTCCGATCGACGGCGCCATCGGTGGCCGGACAATGCGCGAGCGGGGCTAAGGGGACTAGGTTGGATTACATGTCGAATTGTTGTGGAAAGCGTCAGATGCCGCCTGCACCCGCCATCACGTCAATGTGCGGGGGATCGCGCGCACCGCAAGAAGCAATATGATATATAACGCAACGTAATCCCACCGCGCACGCGGACACAGCCTTCAAGACGGTTTTTCGTCTTGACGATTGTCTCTTCGTACAGGACCGTTGTGTACACCGCAACGTGTGAGGCCAGTATTTCTCTGGATGCTCCGCTCTGCGAGCGCATGAGAAATTCCGTCTTCCACAAGCAGCCCTTGTCAGTGTGGTCTGGGGCAAAGTAAACCCGGCTCATTACGAGAAGACGCTCGACGCCTTCCACCTCCGCTCCAACCTGAAAGGAGAGGCCACAATGCGAGAGACGATTGGGTTTGTCGGCGGGTACGTTGCGTTGTTTGGATGGCGAGTGCTCGGAGGTATCGCTGTCTGGATCGTCGGAGGCTGGGCGATCAAGCTGCTCAGCGCAGGGCTGGGCCGCCTCCTCGTTGCCCGGCAGGTGGACCGGACGCTCGCAGGGTATGTCCGGACCAGCGCCAACATCCTGATGAAGATCCTCGTCCTGATCGCGGTCTTCAGCGTCCTGGGGATCGAGACCACGTCGTTCGCCGCCCTGCTCGCTGCCCTCGGGATCGCGATCGGCGCGGCCTGGTCGGGTCTGTTCGCCAATTTCGCTGCCGGCATATTCCTCATGGTGTTACGGCCGTTTAAAGTCGGGGACATGGTCAATGCGGCCGGCGTCACCGGTGACGTCAAGGAGATCGGCCTCTTCGTCACCGCCCTCGATACGGTGGATAACGTGCGGATATTCGTCGGAAATAACAAGCTGTTTTCGGACATCATCTCCAACTATACCATCAACCCCTATCGCCGCGTGGACCTGAAGGCCCAGATCGCCCACAGCGTGAATCCCCAAGATGCCACCAGGCTCTTGAAGGAGCGGGTCGCGAAAATTCCCAATGTGATGACCAACCCCGCGCCCAGCGTGGAGATTCTGGAGTTCACTCCCTGGGGCCCAGTGATCGCCGTGCGGCCCTTCTGCCACAACCAGGACTATTGGCAGGTGTACTTCGACACAAATCGGGCCATTGCCGATGTCTGCCAAGAGGCCAGTTTCGCCGTTCCCGAGCAGCGGGTGGCGTTACGCAGCCTTCCTGTATAACTGACCGAGTGGGGCGGGATGACCGCATCCCGCCCCATCTCCCTCTAGGTCGGTCTTCCGAACGGGGTTGCTAGGACCCTCGATGGCGAATATCCACGCACGGTTGGGTCCCTGGCGACACCGCTGTTCCGAAAACCTCTCATGCCGCTGTTCAGGAGGCGCAGCGCTTCCATAGAATGAAAATGCGCCACCCGCCCGAAACAGTAGTCACGCTGATTGACCAACGAGCCTTCCGGTAGCTCACGGGATCTCGAATCGCGCGCACCGCCGCTACAAAAACACAAGGTCGAGGATTTCGCGCAGAAAAGAAGTTTTCAATTGACATAATTTATAAATTATAATTATATGTGCGTGTCATGACGAACGCAAAGACCCGCAGGGAAGCGGCCGTCGAGGCCTTACGTGAAGCCATCATGGATGGCGTCTACGTGCCCGGCCAGCGTCTGCACCAGCAGGATCTGGCGAAGGCCTATGGCTGCAGCGTCATTCCGATTCGAGAGGCCCTCAACCAACTTGCGGCAGAGGGCTTTGTCGTGCTCGATCCGCAACGCGGGGCCCGGGTGGCGACCTTCAATGCCCGGATGCTGGAAGAGATCTTCGAGGTGCGGATGGCATTGGAGCAGATCGCTTTACGGCGAGCGGCAGACCGGATGACCCCAAGGGTGACAGCGGATGCCCGCCGGATTTTGGAGCATATGGAGGGCACGAGGGTGTCCCCAGCCGAGTGGATTCGCCTGGACTGGGAGTTCCATGACTGCCTCTGCGCCTGTGCCGATCAAGAGTTCCTGCGGAAACTCATCTCCAACCTCCGGCGGCAGATGGAACCTTATCTGCGGCTCGATCTGATGAAAGTCGGCACCATCGAGTTCGGCAAGCGGGAGCATCGCCGGATTTTCCAGGCGTGTGTGCGCCACGATGGAGAGGCCGCCGCCCGCCACCTCGTCGCCCACTTGCAGCGGACCGTCCGGGGATTTGTCGAATACATCCAGAGTCACGCAAAGAAAGGCTGAGTCGCCCTCTTCGCGTCCGAACGGCGCAGTCTGCGAAGGGTCCTGCTGCACACGGGTGGCCTCGCTGCCCGCGAGGAGTCCGGCATGAAACTCTACCTGAACTCGTGCGAACCGGCAGAGATCCGGGAGATCGCCCGCTGGGGCATCCTGGACGGGGTCACCATGAACCCGACAATGGTGGCGGCCCTCAACCGGGATTACGTGAAGAATCTGCAAGAGATCTGCGCCATTGCCGACATGGACGTCTTCGCCCAGGTCGTGGCCGAATCCGCGGAGCGGATGGTCGAAGAGGCCAAGGCCCTGGCTGCCATCCATCCCCGGATCATCGTCAAGGTGCAGACCAATGCCGAAGGCGTGCAGGCTATCCGGCAACTCAAGCAGGCCGGCATCCGCACCTGTGCCACCGCCATTCACTCGACCCTCGAGGCGATTGCCGTGGGCCGGGCCGGAGCGGACCACGCCGCCGTGTTCATTGGTCTGCTCGGCGAGGTGGACGAGAACCCTACGGAGCAGCTCATCGCGACGATCCGGGAAATCTACGACCAGCACGCCATCGAGACCCAGCTCATGGCGGCGGTGCGGAGCGCGGCGCAATTGGTCCAGAGCCTGGCCTCAGGTGCCGACGAGATCACCGCCCCCTATGGCGTATGGAAGCTCTTCTTCCAGAACGGGCATACGCTGGCGCGCTGGAACGCGTTTGCGAGCAACTGGAAGAAGGCCTACGGGGATCGGAGCTGGATCACGGGGTACTGAAACAGATTGGCGAGCTTGGGTGCGCCACCCACCCCGAGCCACCGACCGGCACCGATCCAAGGAAAGGAGAAACACAGAACAGCTTACGGGTACCCAGGTGTCTCGTACGCCGCACCATCGTGCCTACACGCACAGGAGGGACCACAATGAGGCGCTTCAAGTGTACGGTTTGCACGCTCGGATCAACGCTGGTTCTGCTCATCGCGACGATCGCCACCCCCGCCGTCGCAGGCACCCTCAATGGCGAGATCCGCATTGGCATGAGCGTCCCGCTCACGGGGACCTTTTCAGGGGAGTCCTCCTACTACGTGAACAACGTCCGCCTCGCGGAAAAAGAGATCAACCAGGCCGGCGGGATCAACGGCAAGAAGCTCACGATGGTGTTGATCGACAACCAATCCACCAACCCCGGCGCGCTCAACACCCTGAACAAGGCCGTCGAGCAAGACAAGGTCCTGGCATTCATCGGGCCCGTCAAGAGCACACAGATCCTGGCCATGTCCGATGCGATCAAACAATTCGGGATTCCCACCATGGTCGGTGGCACGAATGTGACGATCACGAAACAGGGGAATCCCTGGATGTTCCGCTGCCGGGTCAATGACGGCATCGTCGCCGCCATCTTGGTGAAGTACATCAAAGACGAGTTGAAGCTGACCAAGATCGGCATCGTCTATTCGAACGAGGCGTTCGGGACTGGCGGCGCGGATGCCATCGAACAGTACGCAAAATCCCAGGGACTGACGGTCGTCGCGCGCGAGCGCTTCAACTTGGGGGACCGGGACTTCACGGCGCAGCTCCTGAATCTCAAGCGGGCCGGCACAGAGGTGATGATCCCGTACAGCGCCGGCTCGGACGAAGGCGCCCGGATCAATGTGCAGTACCGGCAACTCGGCTCGCCCTACAAGTACGTCGGGCCACCCGCCGTGGCCGTGAAGGCGATCCTCGACCTGTCGAAGGAGGCCTCGGAGGGACTGGTCGGATTCGTGGATTCGGTGCCGGGGATGAACGAGCCCAACCGGAAGTTCGTCGAGGCGTACAAGAAGGAATACAACGGGGCCGAGCCCGACCGGCAGGCGCCGTGGGCCTATGACGCCGTGTACCTCTATGCCAACGCAATCAAAAAGGTCGGCGAGGATCGCGCCAAGATCCGCGAGGCGCTCGTGGCCACCAAGGGCTTCGAGGGCGTGCTCGGGACCTACAGCTTCACCCCCGACGGCGAAGGCTTGCGCGGAGGCCCGATGGCGGTGATCAAGAACGGCCAGCCCGTGATGCTCAAGATGGTCACGGTGGCGGAGTAGGCAGGAAGGGAAGAGGGGACGCCAACGTCGTGGCGTCCCCTCTGGTCCGTTCAGTCACACCCACCACAGTGTCATCCCATCTGCATGCCTGAGGATCAGTCCATCTCGTAACCGCCGTCCACGTTGAGCGTCTAGTCGGTCATGAAGTCCGCATCGCGCGGCGGCCCCCGCCGCGGGCGGACGTGCACCTCGGTGTCAAAAGCACACACCGTACCCCATTCCCCGCTGGCAGACCACTCAAATCTGACGGCGGTCTGCCGCGATCTGGACCAGTGGCCGCGCAGCTGGATGGGCTTCCTCGAGGACATTCCTCCGGGGGAGCAGATCGTGGCGGCCTTTCGCCCCTTCCTCGTCCACCTGCTTGCACTGAGATGCGCACCCGTTTCGACGCGGATTTGCGGGATGCAAGGGGATTGGGATGCGAGATGTCTGTGCCTAGTTGGCCGCGCGTCGGTCAAGCGTCCTGTACAAACCTGCGCGGCGCGACATCAAAACGAAAAACCTGCACTATTCGGGCGATCCTGCCGATGCATATCTAGAGAGGCAGCGACACCTGCCTGCCATCGTGAGCTGGGCCTGACCCTCGCCCATGGCACCGTCCGGGTTCTCGGCCGGCGCCACGCGCGCTGATCTGCGTGGAGGAATCGCCCCGATGCCCTGGTCCGTGCTCTGCCACACCCCCGGCTGTGGATGGCGCACCCATTTGGCGGAACGCAGTCTTGCCGAAGGCTGGCAGGAGTTTCACCAAAAGACGCATCCGAGGCATACGCTGTCGCTGGAGGAAACGGCTACGACGCCCGAGGCCGTGGACGAGTCGGCTGATCTCAGTGCTGTGCCTCCTCCCCTCGAACTCCTGCCTCCCGCCGAGATGGCTGTGCCCCTCCGTGAGGCCCAGCCCGCCCAGGCCCCTGAGACGGCCGGCCGCTCCCCGATCCTGATCATCGAGGACAGCGCGTATCTTCGGCGCCAGCTGGCCAAGCGGGTGGCGGCGATGGGGGAGCGACCTCTCGAGGCTACCGGGGCGTTGGACGGCCTGCAAATCGCCGTCACACACCGCCCCGGGCTGATCCTGCTTGATCTCGGGTTGCCGGACCTCGATGGCCTTGCGGCCTGCCAGCTTCTCCAGACCGACCCCGCCACCGCCGCGATCCCCCTGGTGGCGATGGGGACCGACCCGGTGCCCGGGCCGGCCGAGATCCGCACGTTTTGTCAGGCCTACCTGCCGAAACCCGTCGACTTGCCCACGCTACGCAAGACGGTGGCCCGGTTGGGCAGAAAGACCAAAGACTCGCCTGACCCCGGTCCCTTGGGACCTCTGGGGGAGACGGCCCACCTGCTCGCCACGCAGGGCACCCGCCCGATGCCCCCTCGGGGCGGCGGAGAGCCCCCGGCAGGGCGGCGGGCCACGCGCTACCGCGTCCACCTCCCGGTCCGGTTCACGGTGGGAGTTGGAGATCCCCCGGTCCCCAAAGCCGGCATCGGCATTACCCATGACCTGAGCCTGACGGGGGCGTGCCTGGACTTGTCGGACCGGCTCGCCCCGGGCGCTGAGCTGTTCCTCTCGTTTTCGAACGCGCCGGAGCCTTTGCAGGTGGCCGCCCGCGTGGTGTGGACGGAACCCGCGCCACGGGTCGGCGGGTGCATACAGCGGGTCCGCCACGGCGTACGCTTCCAGGCGCCTTCCCCTGCCCAGCGCCGGACCCTCCACGCCCTCCTGCCCGTCACGACCATGCCCGACCGCCTCGGCCTCATCCACCCGCTGCCGGTCCTGCTCCGGCCCGACTGCGATGCGGAACTCTTGGACCTCAGCGTCGCGGGGGCCGCGCTGGTGGTCCACGGGCCGCTGCCGCCGTCCGCCGACTGCACCCTCGTGCTGCCCGCGTCGCTCGGGGGGCTCGAGGTCCCCACCCGCATCGTCTATGCGCATGTCGCCGGCGCCCGAGACGATGGATGGCTCGAGGAACCCCGCCCGGCAGTAGCGGGGATCGCGTTCGCCGATCTGCCGTTTGAGCAGCAGGTCAAGCTCACGGAGGCCGTGGCGCTATTACGGCTTGAGTCGGATCCCGGTTCGGGGGCGAAGAACCGGCCACTCGCCTTGGAGGCGGCCTGCGCCAACCTGGGCAGAGGATGGCATGCGGTGCTCAACCGGTTGTACCGGGCGAAGCCCGCCGGCTGCGTCATTACGGATGTGCGCCGGGTGGATGGCCACCTGCACATCACCGCGACCGGGATCACCCCCATGTTCCGGGGCAGCATCCGGCAAGCCGAGGCCGAGTCCGCCCAGACGTGCGAAGCGTGCGGCAGTACCAGCGCGCGCCGGCGGGACCTGCCCGGTTCCGACGTCCGGACACTCTGCGCCGCATGCGAGACGCCACGCCACTCCTGAGTGCATGCGGCACAAATGGGGGCGGGGCGGGAGGACACTATGAATCCGAGCAGCGAGATGATTTCGTGTCGATTTTGTGTGTCACGGCAACCGAAGGAGATGTATCTGCAGGACGGCCGGCCCCGGTATCGGTGCGCCTCCTGCGGGTGTCCGGAGCCGGAGGGCACGGTCCAGACGGTGGCCGATCTGTTCACCGCGCCAACGGTGTTGTTCATTGACGACGATCCCCTCGTGCGGGCCCTGCTCCAGACGGCCGTCCCCGCGCTCGACTTCGAGGTGCTGACGGCCGCCAGCGGACCGGCCGGGATCGCGCTCGCCCGGCGGGAGACCCCGGACGCCATCGTCGTCGATGTCCTGATGCCGCACATGAGCGGTTTTGAGGTCTGCCGCCAACTCCGGGCCGACCCATCCTTCCGGCACATCCCCATCATCCTGATGTCGGCCCGCCCGGACCCGGCGCTGGAGCAGAAGGGCCGCGCGGTCGGCGCGACCAGTACGGTGGGCAAGCCCGGTGGCGTGGAGGAAATGATCCAGGTCCTCCGGCAGGCCCTTGCCGATGCCCCGCAGGAGGATCCGGTGCAAGGGAATGTCCGCGTCCGACGATAGCC
>DATJQT010000144.1:0-2238 GCA_035505475.1 Vulcanimicrobiaceae bacterium | reverse complement strand
TTGGCGCCCTCGATTCGATCGACGCCCGAATCCTGCTGTTCCTGGCAGACCAGCCGCGCGCGACGACGATGGCCGTGGCCGAGCACGTCGGCATCTCCCGAAACACCGCGCAAAGCAGGCTGGCGCGGCTCGAGGAACGCGGGGCGCTCAACTCGTTCGAGCGACGAGTCGCGCCAGAGGCCCTCGGTTATCCCCTGAACGCGTTCGTCACCACACAGGTGATTCAGCGGATGCTGGATGACGTCGCCGCGGCGCTCGCCGAGATTCCCGAAGTCGTCGAGGTGCACGGGATTTCGGGTCCACTCGACCTACTGGTACGCGTGGTGGCCGCCGACGCTAAAGACCTGTACCGCGTCGCCGGGCAGATACTCGCCATACCCGGCGTGAAGCGCACCAACACATCCCTGGTCATGCGTCCGCTCGTCGACTACCGCATCGCACCCTTGCTTCGCCGAGTCGGCTGAATCGCGGGCCACAGTTCATCCGAACGCTGCTGACCCAGGGGCCTGCCGTTTAAGTCAGGTGACTGCTGACACGGTGCTTGACAGAAGGCCGCTCTTGGGCGTCGAAGCAAGAGGGTGTGCCGCTCGCTAGTGCCCGGACGCGGACAACCGACGTCGTTGCGGCCCGATCATCGCCTTGCGCCCGCGTGAGCTTCCGCTAACACCCCGCGCGAAACAGCAGGTCCAGACCCATGGTCCGCCGATCATCCGCCGCCAGATACCGACAAAGTGCGGATTCTCGCCCGGTCGGATGCCATCTCGAGCCCACCAAGATCACACAAATACGTACCTGACCTGCACCGTCTCGAAGTGGTCCCGGCTGGGATCGAACCAGCGACCTTCCGCGTGTGAAGCGGCAAAAATAGCTATTGACGTGCGGTTTATGTACTTCTGTGCGTCATCTGCGGCGCATTGAACTGCGCTGACGTATTCAGTTGGTCCGGCGATCGGACATAAACCGGACACGGTGCTTGCACTCCCGACAAGGGACTTCCTCGCTGCTGTTGGTCCCCAGATGAGCGGCGTCGGGGTTCCGGGTAGCAGGTACCCCGATGTTCGGGATCGCATCATCAGTCACCGGCTCGACATCCTCGACGAGCTGGCAGCCAGTGGCCTCACAACAGACACGGTGTGGGCTGGCCCAGGATTTGGCCGCAGCCGGGGACGGCGGGAGGCCGCGAGCGCCCGAGGCCGCCAAGGCCGCAGGGCGCGAGAGCGGTCGCGGTCGGCCGGACGACGGCCACGGCGCGGGCCGTAGCCAGGGCACCGCCGGCGGGCTTGTTACATATGCCAAAAGTGTTCGCGACACCGTCGAGAGCGGTGTTGATGCAGAGCTGTCGGCCGCGGACGCCCTGGGGCTGCGTTTCCCGAGCCCCGTTTGGTGGCCTCTGCGGCGGCACTGTTCGAGCCGGCCGAACCATGGGCACACGGGCGGGATCCTCCCGGTGCGGAACCGGAGTCCGGCCAATTCCGGATCACGGTGGGCCCCGGCCTGGTCCGCCTGGGCTGGACGAATCCCGTTCGCGCAGAAAAGTCGTCTTAGCGCGCGGTCAACCGTCACCGGCTCGACGTAGCGACCGAGGTGGACCACATCAAGGCCGGCCGTGACAGGTCCAACGCACCCGGGCGTGCGATCACCGAATGGTCCCGCAAGTCGCGTGCAGCGATGTGCCGCACCTTCGCCGAGCTCGACTACACACCACTGGTGGAGTGCGGCCGTGTACCCGCGATGTTGACCCTCAATCTACCCCGGCGACTGGGAACCTCTTAATGAGAAGGGCCTCTCCGTGACCGCCAGCGACCAACCCGACAAGCTCTCCCTAGGCGGGGAACCCGAACCCTATTCGAGGCTGACCTCCGCTCAACTGGATGATGTAATGGCGCGGTTTTACCAGCATCTCGCCGACATCGTGAGTACCTCGAATCGGTGACGAACGCCCTACGGCCCGCGCCGGGCTGGCGGCGGGGATTCGTACTATGCCGATTGTGCAGTTGTGCCACACAAACCGACCCGCCGGGGCCGTTATTGCATGGAAGTTGTATGACGACCAGTAAGAGTGTCTAGACATATGGTCTGACATTCTCAAACTCTGGTGCACGATACTGGGATTGAAGTCGACGCTTGCGACAGGCTGGACGCACTAGGAGGGCGCTGAAGAAGGCGGTTCTGGGACTGGCCGCCCGCACGGGCCAGGGCGCGAGATGCGGTGTGCGGGCGCACGCGAAGGCGGATGTT
>DATJQT010000143.1:0-32539 GCA_035505475.1 Vulcanimicrobiaceae bacterium | reverse complement strand
GCCGATCCCCAGCAGGTCATCCAGCAGCAGCAAGTCCTCGGGGTTGGCGTCGGGGATGTCGGCACGCACCCGAGCCCGGGCCGTGTGCTCGTCGAGGTCGCTGACCCCGAACACCGTCCGCAGCAGTCGCGCCACCACATGAAACGGGACCTCACGGGTGTGGGATTCGCAAGCGACGGTGACCACCCCGACCCCGCGGCCGCTGGCCAAACTCACGGCCTCGCGCGCGATACGGCTCTTGCCGATACCGGGAGGCCCGACCACCCCGGCTACACACCCGGCACCGCTGATCGCACGATCGAGGATGCCGGCCAGCGTGTTCAACTCCCAGGTGCGCCCAACCAGGGTCGGCTCGCGCCGCCCGATCCGCCCGCGCTCAGCGGCCGCCCGCAGCAGCCGACGCGCCGGCAACGGCTCCTCGGCGCCCTTGACGTGCACCCACTCGGGTTCGGCCAGCACGGTGGCGTGTTCGACCAGCCGCGCGGTGGACGCGCCGAGCATCACCCCGCCGGGCGGGGCGACCGACTCCATCCGTTGTGCTAACACGACCTGCTCGCCGATCGCGGTGTAACCCGTTGGGCCAGAGCCGATTTCCCCGGCAATCACCCGGCCCGAGTTCAGCCCGATCCGCAGCTGCAGCACGACGCCATCGCGGCGCTGCACTTCATCGGCGAGCTGCGCGATCTGCTCGTGGATATCCAGGGCCGCCAAACAGGCCCGAAAAGCGTGATCCTCCAACGCGACTGGTGCCCCGAACAGCGCCATGATGCCATCGCCGGTGAACTTATCCACCGTGCCGCCATAGCGCCGAATAATCGTTGCCGCGCGGCCGAAGACGTCGCCCATCATCTCGCGCAATCGCTCCGCGCCCACCGCCGAGGCGATCCTCAGGGAACCCACCACGTCGGCGAACAACACCGTCACCTGCTTGAACTCCGCCTGCTCTCCCGGTTCTGGGGCAGGCGCCCCACAGCCGTCGCAGAACCGGGCGCCGTGGCGAAGTTCAGTGCCGCACGTTCGGCATATCGTGCCTGCCGGCCCCATCTGACCCTCCGGTACTGATCTATGTGCAGACCATCCGATGCACCACCCTAATCTCCCGCGCCGCAAAAGAGCCGATATCGACCACCAGTGGCCGCCCAGCAAGGCGCCGCCCCGCTCACGCGGGGCTTACCTCGGTTAGCGCGGGCCTGTTTATCACGAACGACTTCGAAGACGTGCGGATTGATGTTGATGATCGGGCTTCCCGTGTGAATTGCGAAATTCACCCCTGTTTTCGACGCACGCGAGTAGGTTTTCCACGTCAAGTTCTGCCATGCAAGGAGTTCCGTGTGTCTTCTGAAAAGGCATTGGAAGCCCTGGAAGCGCGTGAATATCAACGTGCCCTCTCACTGCTGAAAAACGAACTCGCCGTGCGGTCCGAGGGCGAACTGCACGCGCTGGCGGGCCTGACCAGCTTCCAGCTTCAGGATTACGCCGCGGCCGTGCAACACTACACCGCGGCGCTGCAGGCTGACAGGCAGCGCAGCGACTGGCGCGAAATGCTGGCCGTCGCGCAGGCCAACGACACCGCCGGTGTCAACGTGCACGTGCCCGCACTGCACTACTTCGACCGCGCCGCGCTGCTCGCGCCCCCCTCGGTGGGCCAAGGCGCGCTACCCGCGCCGCTGCCCAGCGGTCCCGGGCACGGCCACTTCAAGCGACTGCGCCTCGTTGTGGGTGACTTACTGGGAACAGTGGCGACGGTGCTGATGGATAGCGTCACCCAACTGCTGGGCCGCATCGCCGGTTACCGTGGCCGGGTCTGGACCAACTGGTACCGCCGCCCGCTGCCACTGGAAGTCTTGACGCTGGCCTACATGCGCGAGCAGCTCAACGCGCACAACCTGGACAACAGCTACCCGGCGGGGACGCTGGTCGGCTTCCAGCGCCGCGGCCAGGAACCACCCTCGGGCGTCACCCATTTCCGCACCGCCGACGGAAGCTGGAACAACCTCGCCGATCCCAAGGAAGGCGCCGCCGGCACGCGTTTTTTGCGCAACGTCGAGCCCTCCGCCATCCGCCCCGAGACCACCCAACTGCTTACGCCGAATCCCCGCGAGATCAGCCGGCGGCTGCTGATGCGCCCGAGCCATTCCGATGGCCGGCCACAGATGACCGAGGTGCCCTTCCTCAACCTGCTGGCCGCATCGTGGATCCAGTTCATGAACGGCGACTGGATCAACCACGGCGAGATCCTGTTTGACGACGTGATCGAGGTGCCGCTGCCCCAGAACGACCCGGCCCGCGGCCGTTACCGCCAAAGCACAATGTTGATCGGCAGGACCCAGCCCGACCCGACGCGCATCGGCGATCAGGAACCGGCCGCCGCGAGCTTTGTCAACGAGGTCACCCACTGGTGGGACGGCTCTCAGATCTACGGCAGCGACCAGGCCACCCAGGACCGACTGCGCAGCTTCCAGCTCGGCAAGATGCGGTTAAACAGCGACGGCACGCTGCCGGTGGACGGCACCGGCGTGGAGGACACCGGCTTCCGGCGCAACTGGTGGGTCGGTCTGGCGATGCTGCACACCCTGTTCGTGCGCGAGCACAACGCCGTGTGCGACATGTTGCACGAGGCCCACCCCGACTGGGACGACAACCGCCTCTTCAATGTCGCGCGGCTCATCAACGCCGCGGTGATGGCCAAGATCCATTCCATCGAATGGACCCCGGCCATTCTGCCCAACGCTGCGCTGGACATGGGGCTGAACGTGAACTGGTACGGCTTGTTGACCTTCTTGACCAGCAAGGGCAAAGCGCGCCGAACACTGTCTGAGATCAACGTGCGCAACGCCGAGCTCGGCGGCATCGTCGGCAACCCGATCAACAAGCACGGTTGCGCATTTGGGCTGTCCGAGGAATTCGTCGAGGTCTACCGTCTGCATTCGCTGCTGCCCGAGACACTGCAGCTGCGCCGCCGCGGCCAGGATGGCGTCGCAGAAGAGGTGCCCTTCCCCGCGACACGCCAGCGGGCCTCGGCGGCCATCACGGCGCGTCACGCGATGTGCGACCTGTTCTACTCGTTCGGCAACCAGCATCCCGGCGCCCTGGTACTCAACAACTTTCCGCACTTCATGCAGGAACTCAGTATTCCGGGCAATCCGTTCTTCGACATGGGTACGGTGGACATCGTGCGAGCGCGCGAACGGGGTGTGCCGCGCTACAACGAGTTCCGCCGCCAGCTTGGGCTCAACCCGATCCAGAGCTTCGATGATCTGACTGAGGACGCGACGGTCCGCAGCGAGCTGAAGTCGATGTACGGCGGCGACGCGGACGCCGTCGAGAGGCTCGACCTGCTGATCGGCACGTTGGCCGAAGGTCACCGCCCCACCGGCTTCGGGTTCGGTGAGACGATGTTTCAGATCTTCATCCTGAACGCCAGCCGCCGGCTGCAGGCTGACCGTTTCTACACCGACTGCTACAACGAGGATGTCTATACCTGGGAAGGCCTGCGGTGGATCGACCGGACCGACTTCAAGACGGTGATCCTGCGCCATCACCCGGAGCTCGCCGACACTGGCCTGGCCAACATCAAGAACGCTTTCGAGCCGTGGGACGAGGCGCCGACGCTAAGTCTCGAGCGCCATCCGCTGCGCGCCAGCGACGCCGAATTAAAGCATGACCCGTGGCGCGGCGACGCCTACCGCCGTGCGTAAGCGTCTTCGGTGGCGCGCCATGCTGGTGTGGTTGCTGCGGCGCGGACTGTGGAACCTCATCGCGTGGTTGAAGTTCACCGTCGCTAAGCCGCTCGACATCCCGCCGCCACCAGCCACGCGGCGCGTCATCGAACCGAAGCGGATGATCGAGGCGATTCCCGAAGTGCCGCTACACAACGTGATGGTGTGCGCGTGCGCCGACATCCCCAAGGATGAACGCTCGTTCCGCGACACCATCGCCTACCGAATTCAGGTCTGGCTCTACACCGCGTTTTCGCCCATACAACC
Organism: Vulcanimicrobiaceae bacterium; assembly: GCA_035505475.1. Taxonomy (GTDB): domain Bacteria; phylum Methylomirabilota; class Methylomirabilia; order Methylomirabilales; family 2-02-FULL-66-22; genus 2-02-FULL-66-22. The sequence continues at coordinate 28,553 of DATJQT010000143.1, read as the reverse complement.
GGGCCTGCCAGCGATCGACGCCGATCCGCAGGAGGCGCTGAAGCAAGCTTTCGGCGGGCTGCGTCGCAGGCGCTTCCGCGCGCCCGACCTGCCGGCCGAGTATCTGGGCAGCCCCGACCTCGGCTCGCTGGCGGTGCGCGGTCCTTTCGCCTGCTACACCACCCGCGTCGACGACACCACCTGGGCCTGGGACCTGCGCATGCTCGACAACTACCAGCACCACCGGGGGCTGCTGAAAATCGGTGCGCGCGTGCTGTTCCGGGTGGATCCGCTGCGACGTTTACTGCAGGCCTATCGCATCGAATGCGGGCTGGGCGCGATCGCGCCCACCGACCCGCGGTGGGACCAGGCCTGCAAGATCGCGTTGTGCGCCGCCTCGACCCACTTGTCGCTGGTGCGCCACTTCAACTGGGTGCACTTGGCCGGCGGCGCGCAGTTGGCGATTGCCACGCGCAATCGGCTCTCGGCCAGCCACCCGCTGTGCCGGCTGCTGTGGCCCTACATCTATGCCACGTTCCAGAGCAACGACATGGTCACCCGGGGGCAGATGGTGCGCGGCGGCGACTTCGAGACCATCTTCAGCTTCACCTTCGGGGGCATGTGCCGGCTATTTGACGATAGCTACCCGGCTTACCCACACCTCGTCAACGACCCCGAGGCCGACGGTGATGCACGCGGAGTGCGGGGCGCCGGCTTCGATACGCCGACGCAGGACAACCTCGAGGCGCTGTTCGATGTTATGCACCGTTTCGTGTGCAACTACCTGGAAATCTATTACCCACGGAATGCCGCCACCGGCGCGGGCGCCGTGCACGGCGACGCCGAGATCCTGGAGTGGCTCACCGAGCTCAACGAACGCGTTCCCAACGGCGTGGGGGTGACCTCTGAGGACGTCACCTGGGACAAGCTGGCCCGGCTGCTGGCGGCCCAGCTGTACTTGGTGACCGTGCAGCACGAGATCCTCGGCAGCCGCATGTGGGACTACCAGCTGTGGACGCACCGCCAGCCGGCGCGGGTGTATGAGGATTTCCGGCGCGAGCCGTTGGATGTGTATCAGCGGCTGGTCAACGCCAACTACAACCTGAACGTCCACCGTCGGGCGTTGATGGACGACTTCACTCACCTCGCGCTTGACTACCGTGCGAAGGCAGTGATGTTGCAGTTCCAAAGCGAGCTCGCCGCGCTGCAAGCCGCGATGGACGGCCACCCGTGGGCGGTATGGCGGCTCTACCCACGCGAATTGAAGGTCAACATCAACGCGTGATGAGGCAGAGAACTGCACGCCGAGGCGTCGTTCGTGCCAGGTGCGTCAGCTCAGCCGTACCGGCCTCCCGCCTTTTTCGGGAAGCCAGCATCGATTGGTGGCGCGGTTGGGGTTTGGGCGGGCGATGTGGATCAGAGAGAAGCGGCTGACAGGAAGTTAAGATCTTCATTGTCGAAAGGGATTACCAGTCAGCGCATCTCGCGGCTACCGGGTTTTGCCAGTTTCCCATTGCTGCACGAGCTTTCGCGATCGTTTGGCTCGGCTGAGCACCCGCCGATTACCGTCGGATCGTGGACATTGGCGATGAATCAGCGGTGGGCTGCGGCCACGAGATGACACGCGAGTGGGCCGTGTTTGGAGTTGGTTGACGGTTTGTTTTCTTGAGGATCTGGTCGGTGGTTCCGGTCCAGACGAACGGGTGGGCGTGACAATAGGGTGGTAGGACGCGCTTGAGCGCTGTGTCGCCACCACGCGGCGCGCCGTCTAGCGCGGCGTTGGTCGTTGCTTCAGTCGTGCGCGGTAGGTAAATCGCGGCACAATTGGCGGTATCCGATGTTGGGGTTGCGAGAAATCCAGTCCTGCCATTGTTTTTGGCTCATGTTGCTGGTGATCTTTTCGCAGAGCTGGTCATGCCATGATGCTGGCCCAGGCCACACCAGGCCGTCGGTGGTGTAGATGGCGCGATCGTCTCCGCTTATCGCGATCCTTACCATCATCTGCATGCTGCCGGCGCTGGTCGGTGCTTTGAGCGGTTCTCCGACGGAGTTTCCTGTCACAGCGTCCCAGAATCGAAGCGAATCGTTGTCGAGCGACACGATGTAGCGTCCGTCGTGGGTGAATGCGACTGCGAAGTTGTTCCACTGGAGTCCGGTCATCGGCGCCCCGATCGGGTCGCCGGTTTTGCCGTCCCATCGGTGCAGCGATTTGAGGCCGCCGGTCACGATGTATTTGCCGTCCTGACTTATCGCAAGACCGATGAACGGGTCGTCTTCCTCCGAGCGGCGTGCGGCGGTGCTCACTTGTGTGTCGGTTTTCCACACATCCATTGAATCGACGCTGACCGATACGATCCGTGTTCCGTCCGGGGTGAAGGAGACATCGCTCGGCGCGTACTGGTGGCCTTGCATCGGTTTCCCAATCGGGTCGCCGGTGTCGGCGTTCCATAGGCGGACAGTTTTGTCGTTGTCGCAGCCGGCGGCGACCAGGTGTCCGTCCGGACTGAGGGCAGAGCTGTGTTCGTCGTTGGGGCTTTTACAGTCCTTTATCGGGTGTCCGATCGGTAAGCCACTATCGGAATCCCATACTTGCATAATGTTTTCGGAGCGCGATAACAGTCGATGCGAATCACGGCTGAACCTGAGTGCGATCACCCTGCCCTCGTGGGGTGCGGTGGGGTCACCGATCGGCGTGCGGTTTTGAGCGGCCCAGAATCTGATGGTTCCGTTCCAGCTTCCGACAGCGATACGGCGCGCGTCAGGACTGAGGGCCAGGTTGCTGACCCCGGAGGGGTCGCCCGGGATGGGCGGGCCATCGGCGTTGGCGGTTTGTGGATCGTATATCCATACGTCGCCTTGGCGGGTTCCTAACACGAGGTGGTGACTGTCAGCGCCGGCGGCAATGCTTGTAAATGCCATGGTAGGCGCGTTCTTCGGCGGGCCGGGGGTCTGTTCTTCGACAATCGGCCGGCCCAGAGATGGTTTGGGCGCGGGAACTCTCCAGATCCGCACCGTCCCGTCGATGCTGCTGGTGGCCAGCTGAGCGCCGCTGGGACTGAACGCGACGCCGGTTACTTCGTGACCGTGTCCACGTAAGGGCTCGCCGATGAGATCTCCGGTGCGTGCATCCCAGATCCGTAGGGTCCGGTCCACCGCAACCGAGGCGATGTAGCCGCCTGTTGGGCTGTAAGCCGTTGAACGCACTACGCCAATGTGCCCGCGTATCGGATCTCCGATCGGCGTGCGGGTGCCGATGTCCCATCGTTGCATTGGTGAGTTGTATTTCGAGTTCACGTCTGTGGTCGGGATGTCCATGCCCGCGCTGCCGGTCACAAGTTGGCGACCGTCGGGGCTGAAGGCGACGTCGAAGACCGGGCGTGTCCTGATCGGGTCGCCGTCGGGTTGACCCGTGTTGAGGTTCCAAAACTGGATGTATCCATCTTTTTGGTCCACAGTCTCACCCGCCTCGACGAGCAGAGCAGGGTTTGTCGGACTGAATGCGAAGTCCTTAATGCCCCGTGTTGGCCTCATCGGCGGCCCGACTTTGTCGCGAGTGTTGGTGTCCAACACTTGGATTTGGCCGTCAGCGGTCAAGGTCGCGACACGGTCCCCGCGGCCGTTGAATTTAAATTCAATGATGGGGTACTGCAAGGTGATCGGTTTGCCGACTGGTTCGTGGGTATCTGTCTTCCACAGTCGCAGGTTGCCGTCCTTTCCCACCGTGGCGATGACATCGCTGGATGGATTGAACGACGCCAGGTAGCCGCCGATGTCGGGGGGAGTGATCGGTGCACCGACGAGCTTGCCGGTGTCGGTGTCCCATTCGCGTGCCTGATCGCTGCCCGTGACAATGCGGTGTCCGTCAGCGCGGTAGCTCACGTCGACGATCGGCTGACCGGTGTCGATGATTTTCACCGTGGCGGACAAGGCGTTGAGTGTTGGAAGGAGCACACCTGGGTCGGATGAGCCGGACAGACTTTCGGCAGCAAGGGTCTGCTGGATGGTTCGGACGTCTTGCCGCGTGTGGGCTCCCGTGAGTACCGCCTCGGCCTCGGCGGCGAGCCGCGCTGCGGTCGCCTGCCGGGCGTTGTCCTTGGCATTGTCCCTCTCGTCGCGGGCTTTGAAGAAGCTCACCACGGCTGTGGTGGTGATGACGCAAAGAGTCGCGATGACGGCGGCCACCTGGATCATTCGGCGTCGGCGGCGCGCTCGGTCGGTGCGGATGCTGGCTTCAAGGAACTGTCCGCCGATCTCGTTGAGGTCGACCCGTGTCACTAGCTGGCGACGGCGGCTCCAGCGTTTGGGTAACCCCAGCAACCGGTTTCGGCCAGTAGCTGGATTCCCGTCGCTGTCGCTGACGGGCTGGAGCTCGGCACCGGTATCAACGGTTGCCTTCGCGAGCTGGCCGCCTTGCAGCAGCGTTCTCGCGTCGCGGCCGCTGGCCACCCAGTCGTTTGCGGCGTTTTCAACGACGCGGCGCGCTCGTAGGGCAGCTACCTGCGTTTCGATCTCGTCTTTGAGCGGTGGCCAGTTGACCAGGAATGCTTCATGCGCGACACCTACGACGGTGCGCTCACCCTCGGCTTCGGTGGACAGCAGTCGCCGCGCCACGAATGGTTCGAGCGGGCCGACGGCGGTGTTCGAGAGTTGGTAGGGGACGGCGCGTCTTTTGGTCGGCCTGCCCTCCTCATCGATGGTGACCAGGTCTAGTAGCGATGAAATGACCTGCGCACGTGTCACTCCGGCCTTGTCGCACGCCTCCTGCAGCGCGGCATCGGCTTGGCGTTGAAGAGCGCCCTGCACACCGCCGATCTCGTCGTAGCGCTGGTGGGTCAGCTGGCCTCCGCGCCGCACCCCGTCGGCGAGTTGTTCTAGCGTGAACGCCAGCAGCGGTAGGGCATCGCCGCTGCCGGTATCGGTGACCAGCCGAGTGACGAGATCATCGTCGAAGCTCAGCCCGGCTATGCTGGCGGGCTGTTGGATGACTTCGCGCAGCGCGTCGGCCGCGAGGGGGCGAAGGGGTTGGATCCGCGGCGGCAGTTTCGATAGGGCAGTGTCTTTGGACGCTGGGTCAAGGAATTCCGGCCTCATCGTGGCGAGCGCCTGCACCGGACCGCCCAGCGTCGGCTGGATCGTCTCAACGAACTCGGCGCGCTCGTGCGGCTCGGTTTGGGTGAGCAGTTCTTCGAATTGATCGATGGCGATCAGCAGTTTGCATTGGTTGTCGGCCCGGGCCGCGACAAGTAAGTCGGTCGCGATCGCCTTGAGCCCACTGTGCGCAAGATTCGTCCGCAGCGATGCCAGATCAAAGTCGATGTGGCGTTCGCGAACCAGAAAGGCGATGGCCCGCACCAGGTTTCCCATCGGATCCGATCCCGGCACGATGGGCGGTAGCGCCAGCCATTCGTCGCCGCCGGCGAGGCGCGGTAGAACGCCGGCACGGACCAGTGATGACTTTCCGCACCCCGATGCGCCCACGACGGTGAGAACTGCTCGTTCACCCCGCTCCGCGGGCGAGCGCAGCCGTTCGGTGATCTCCTTGATCTCGCGGCCGCGGCCGAAAAAGACCCGATGCTCCCCGAGTTGAAATGGCCGCAAACCCGGGTAGGGCGAGGCGTCGTCGGGCCAGCCCCGCCCGCCGGTGCCGTCGATGACGCTCAACCGCAACCGCAGTCGGTCACGCGCGCCCGAGGCATCGGCAACCACGTCGACGTACTGCTTCGATGTCAGCAGCCGGTCGTCCAACGGCTCGGATGAGGCACGAACAGGCAGGATCTCGCTGCCCAACGCCTGGGCGGCCCCGATCTCGGCCGCGCACCAGGGCGACGTCAAATACGGCGGCGTGACGACACAGATCACCGCGTCGGCCCACCTCAGCCGCTCATACAGGCGCGGTCGCCATTCGTCCCCGGCAGCTATCCCGTATTCCTTGTCGCTGTCCAGGAATACCTGGTGCCCGTCTTCGGATAGCCACTGACGGATTTCGTCGGCCCAGCCGAGGTCAGCGCCGGCGTGACTGATGAAGACGTTTGCCACGACTGCCTCCCGCGACCCGCGAGCCCACACCGAAAACGTACATCCGATCACGGCGATGCGAAATGAGTAATGCACTACCTAAACAACCGATAATTTCCGTGCGGTGGGTGCGCCGGCCGCGAGCGCGGCAGGGTATGCGCCGTAAGACCCGCATTCGTTGCCCGCCATTACCGCGTTGTGCAGGGACTTGACGGCTCGAACTCCAGACATGGCGGGCGGCTGCTCCAACCAGAGCGCGCCACTGGAATCTCGCAGGGAACAGGCCACGCCCGAGCACTCCTCAGCAAATCGCGCCCCGGTAGCTGCATTCGCAGCCGACTCACGAACGCCGCCTCGTAGCCGCGAGGCCGGTCGGGACGGCACAAGGCCAGACCACCTTCCCCATGACGTTCCCGGTCGATGGGAGGGGCCGGTGACCGACCGAGCGCTGCACGGCTGTTGGGTGGGTGCTGCAGGGACTTCGGGTGTCGAGCTGGCCCGAATCTTTTCTTTGGAGTGCCCGCAACACCGTCCTGGCATGGGTGCAATGCGAAACTCCCTCGGAGCTCTCACCGCCGGCTCGCACATGGACAGTGCGGGGGAAACGAGATCTGTCCGCGGTGTGCCAGCCGTGGCGCAGCCGCTGAAGTCCGAAGGTCCAACGCCTAGCGTCACCGCGGGCCCGGTTTGGCCGCTGCGATCACGCTGATGAGGAGGGCGATCGCTCCTACGATGATAAGCGGGTGCCACCATTGTGTACCGAGCCAGTAGATGTGAGTTCCGATCAGGCCGGGTTTTTGCTGGCTGCCGAATAGCCAATCTCGTACGAACGGCGTCGTAAGCGACAGCACCCCGCCGACAAGGGTTACCGATACAAGTGCGAACAGCAGGCGGCTGGAAAACTGCCAGGTTCCCAGCACGACCAGGTAGGCACCGGTTCCCGCCAGGATCAGGCCGGTGACGCCGAACCAGGTTGAGCTTTGAACCGCGGCGGCAGCGCCCAACACGAGTAGGGCGGCCCCGACCATGATCGACCAGGTGGCGATGCCGCTGGTTAACGCCACCACTCGGTACCCGCCGAGCGCCAGGGTCCGCAGCGTCATCACGGGTGGCTTGAGGACTCCCGGTAGCTGCCGGATCGAGCCGGCCGCCGCGGATGCAGTCGCCGCGGCCTTGGTGAGGGTGTGTGCCATCAGCGGCGAGCCCTTGTCGCTGGCGAGAGTTTCACGCGCGACCGGGTTGTCGTTCAGCAGTGCGTATTTGGCTTGTCCTGGGTTCGCCGACAGTACCTTGTTGGCCCAGGTTCGGGAGTTGGCTGGGCTCCAGTCCGGCTTCTTGCCAGGCTGCGTATCGATGATCGAGTTGGCGAGTCCGTCGAGTTCTTCGTCGAGGACGTGTTGCTGCCATGCTTGGGCCAGCCAAAGCGAGGTCTTCGGGAGGCTGGGCGGTATCACCGCCGCCGGGTCGTCGAGGAAGGCGAGTTCGCCGAGCAGGTCGTCTTCGGTCAGATATTCGGGCGAGGTGTTGTCGCCGGTCGATAGTCGGTACCCCGACGGCGGGAAAGCGGGCGCCCCAACGGCTTTGAGTGTGCGCAGCAACCACTGCCCTCCGCTTTCGGGCGCGTCGGCGCTGCGTTGGCGTTGGGCGGTGGACGCAGATACGATCTGCTGCACACGTCGGGGGTCCAGCAGTACGTGGACGAGCCATCCTGCTCCGTCGAGCCGACCCCACATCCAGTCGTTGGCGCGCCATGATCGTTTGTAGAAGGCGCCGAAGTGGTGGAACTGCATGCCGGTGAGTTTTTGCTGCGCTGTTCGCCAATCGGGTGCGAGCAGGCTGCGCGTGTCGGCGCTGACCTGCACCAGATCAAGCGACTGTTCGATGTCGGCTTCGGCGGGAAGCATGGCACGCTGTGTCACGGCGAGATCGAACAACTTCATCGCCACGGTCTGCGAATTATCTACGGGTGCAAGGTAGTTGAGGTATGTGTTCAGCTGGCTGGCAAACACCTGCTTTTGCGCTAGCCGGGAATCTGGTGCAGCGCCAGGGTTGGCAGACGATGTGCCGGCGAGGTGGCGCAATGTCACATGGCCGCAGAGGAGGGCGTCGCCGAGCGTGTCCCAGGCTTGCTCAGGCACTGTGGCTTGTCGAAGATAGTCCGACGAGATCAGGGCGGCGGCGTTCGTGAGTGATCCGCGTCGCACTTCGGGCTCGGTGCAGATTGATCGAACTGACTTACCGTAGTCGATCGGTGTCGGCGGCTCGCAGGCTCGGTGGATCGCTTCGGTGAGTGCGGCCAGGGCGGTGTAATCGGCGTCGGACTCTGCCAGCTGGTATGCCGCCTGCACGATGGCGAGTGCGCATGCGTTGGCAAGGTTGTATGCCGGTCGACCGAATTGGGCGAACTGGGCGGCGGCGTCGGGTAGCGGCGCTGCGGGCGGCTGCGACCAACGAGCCAGGATCGTGGTGGTCATTTGTTGCCGGCATATCTGTTCGGCGCCGCCGCCGATGGCGAGCTCGGGTTCCCAGTTCTCGGGGATGCCTTCGGTCGAGTTGTTCGATTCCGTTGGCCACGTGCTGAGTTGGCGCAGCAGAGCGTCGGCGAGTGGTTGGGCGTGCCTGGTCGCCTCGCGGTTCACATAGTCACTCAGCACCGATGCGCTGAGAAGCCGTGAGCCTTCGGGCAATCGTGTTGCGAGTTCGGCGAGGCGCAGTTTGGTGTCGGCGCGTGCTTGCATCCGGTCTTGATGGTCGCGGATCGTCCGGAGATCGGCGGCGATCGACTGGGTTGTGATTGCAGCGAGGTCCTTGAGAAGCCCGTCGAGTAGCCCGAGCGGCTTGTCGGGGTCGTCCTGTGGAGCTGCCGCCAGCAGGTCGGGCGCCGGTCCGGACGACGGTACGACGAAAAGCAGCACGCGGCGGACCGGGCGTCGGGCAGGGCGGTCAAAGACGCGCTTGAGCAGTGCGTCGATGGGTTGGTTGTCGAGCAGGCCCCCGTCGGCGACCCAGTGCGGGCGGGTGATGTTGGTGAACGCCGCCATCGCGGGTCGCGCCGGCACGTCGCCCTTTTTGGGAGTTCCTTCGGTGAATGGGAGATATGAGGGCTCGAAGGCGGCGGGAAACGACGCCGAGCTGCGTGCGGCCAGTGCCAGCGCTGGGATCGTGCCGGGATCTGCTAGGTCCGTCTGGGTGAAGGTGAACAGGCCGCGGCGGTCGACATCCTGGACGAGGGTGCCGAAGCAGTCGGTGAATCGGCTTGTCTCGCCGGTGAGCAGCGTCGTCGTGATGTAGACGGTGGTGGATGGGGTGCGAGCACCGCCTGGGAACTCCGACGGTGGGAAAGGACCGGTCTCGAGGTGGGGAACCTGTTCGGCTAAGGCGGCGAACATGCGTTCGTCGCCGTACAACAGGGACGGCGTGTTGTTGTCTCTGGGGTCTCGAAGGAGGTCAGTCAGCGCACCGAGATCGAGCCAAAGGTCGCGCAGGCCGCCGAGGTCTGCTCCGGTAACCCGTGACGAGGCAAGCAGAGCCGCGTTGATGCCACCGGCACTTGTGCCCGACAGGATGTCGACATCGACAACCGTGTCGAGCAGGTCGATGAGTTGTGCGTAGAGCTTGAGTGAGGCAGCTGACTGCTTGCTGAGCCGGCTATCGGCCGGGAAGGTTCCCCCTGCTCTGCGCCCCTGTGATGCTTGGGCGAGTAGGTTGATCTCGCGGGCGACACCGGCCATCCAGATCGCCAGGCTGACGCCGCCGGTTAGGGTCGTGGCGAGTCGAAGTTCCTGCGTCGCTTCGGTCACCGGTGATGGTTTGTCGAATGTCATCGCACACCCTCGATGTAGGGGGTCGGCTCACGCAGCGGGGACCCTCGGCTTAGATTGCCACGGTCGCAGCGATTTTCACAGTGGGAATAACGCGATGGGGCCGCGTGTGCGGCAGCGCTCATGCCGACGGTGGCACACGCAGACTTGCTGCTCCGGTTCACCTGGGGACCGCGCGCGTTGCTGTTGGTCCTCCGGACCGTGAGCCGACAGGACAGGTCTCTCACTCGGGCTTGCTTTATCGTGCCGTTCGGCCACACAGCGCGATCTGCTACTAGCGACGACAATTAGACAGGTGGATTATTGGGCCGAATGCGACCTGGCGTGGGACTTGGCCGACGCCATCAGCGTCGTGGTTTCTGACCGCGAGCGCAGCGAGTTGTACACCATCATCGGCGGAGGTGATTCCTACCGAGCCATCGACACCTTGCTCGGAATCGTTGCCCGCGTAGACGTTCTCGTGTCTCCGGACTTGGTCCAAAAGCTCACCGACTGGCTTGCTGCCTATGCCGGCAGTATGGACGCAGCCCGGTTACGCGTGTTACTGGACGCGGTCAGGTCGTCATGACGCGGGCACCGGCCGGCCACGTGACTCGGCCAACATCCCAGCAAACACCCAGGATATGGCCACTGGGGAGTCGATCGAGATCATCGACCTAGTTCGGGTACACCCCTGGTGGCGTCGTTGATATGGCCGACTCCGGCCGTGGAGCCGTGCGCGACGTCGGGATGAGTGGCAAAAGAACCGGGGGCCCAAAGTATGGGGTTGACGGTGTTCATGGCACTGGCTTCTCGTCACTGGTCGAGTGCCATGGGCAGATCACACATCTTGATATAGCGTATGAACAGTGAAGATGACACCCACTGCTGCCACTGCTTGTGGCTCATGTTCGTGGTGATCTTGCTACACAGTTCTTGAGCGAAATCTGTTGGCGCGGGCCATAATCGCATGGTCCCGTCTTTGCTGCCGGAGAGAATCCACTTGTCGTCGGGGCTGAATGTAACGCTCTGCACGGAAGCTTGGTGTCCTGCCAGCGGTGACCCTACCTGCTGGTAGTTGCCGGTGTCCCACAGCCGTAATGTGCTGTCCGTACCGCCGGCCGCGATCCACCGGCCGTTGTGTGAGTAGGCGACACTTCTTACGGAGTTTCTATCCCCGCTGAGTGGTGGGGAGACCGGCTTACCGGTGGTGTCGTTCCAGACTCGCACTGTTCCGTCGTTGCTTCCCGACGCGACGCGCTGTCCGTCAGGGCTGAAAACCACGGTGTACAGCAGCCATCCATTATGCCCGATCATCTCCGGTGTACTCCGGTTAAGACTCGGAACATCCCACAGCTGTAGGCGGTTGCGGTAGGAACCTTCGCCGGTTACGACTTGCCTGTTAGTGGGACTGAACGCCACACTCCAAATTGGGTAGCCTGCCGGTACCGCCGTGATCGGCTTTCCGTGCGCATCCCAGAGCCGCACGGCCCCGTCGTTACCCCCGGCGACGATCCACGACCCGTTGGGGCTGAACGCCACACTTTGGACGCTTGTCCTTTGTCCGGCGAGATCCCCGTCAGGGGGCGGCTGGCCGGCCACAGGCAACATGGATAACAGAGTGTATTGCCGAGTCGTCAAGTCCCACAGTCGGATTGACCCATCCTTGGCCGCCGACACCAGACGGCTGCTATCCGGACTGAACATGACGCTGTTGATCGCCCGCGTGGTGCCGGTTGACGGCTCGCCCAGCGGCTGGCCGATCGGTCTGGCGGTTCGGGCATCCCATAACCGCACCGTGCCGTCGTCGCCGCGGGAGGCCATCTGGCGGCCGTCGTTGCTGAACGCGACGGCCCGAACAAGTCCCTGCCCGGTAGGGATCGCCAGTCCGGCCACCACATCCCACACCCGCACCGACCCGTCCGCGCTTCCCGACACGATCCGGGTACCGTCACCGTTGAACACGACGCCCGACACCTGCCCCTGGTGTCCGGTCAAGGTCCCGATCACCGCGTGGGTCTGTGCGTTCCACACTTTGATCGTGTTATCCGAACTGCCCGAAACGATCCGGGCACCGTCTGGGCTGAACGCGACACTGTTCACGGCGTCGGTGTGGGCTGCGAACGCGTCGCCCAGCGGCTGCAGAGTCCGCCCGTCCAAGACCTGGATGGTCCCGTCGTACCGGCCGGTGACGATGCGGTCACCCTGGGGGCTGAACGCGACGCTCAGTACCTGGGCGTCGGCCTGTGCCGGGGGGCCGATCGGTTGACCGCTGTGGGCGTCCCACAGCCGTACTGTTTTGTCGTCGCCCCCGGAGACGATGCGGTCACCCGTAGAGTCAAAGGACACACTCCGCACGATTTTCCCCGCTGTGTGTCCGGCTAACGGAGGGTCCTCTTTCCGGGTTGGCACGTCCCAGATACGCACGGCGCCATGCTCACAGCCCGTTACCAGCCATCGGCTGTCGCCGCTGAACGCAAGGCTGCGTACTGGTTCGCCGTGCGCCATGGGCTCGCCAAACTTGTCACCGCTGTTCGCATCCCACAGCTGCACGGCCCCCTCGGCGCTGGCAGTGGCAAGCCATTTGCCGTTCGGACTGAACGCAACGCCCCAGGCGGGATGGGCGTCTGCGACCACCAGCTCCGTCAGCTGCCGGCCAGTGATGGCGTCCCACAGCTGCACCCTGCTGCGGTCTATACCTGAGGCGATGCGCCGACCGTCGGGACTGATAGCCACGCTCTCCACGCCGGTGCCAGCGGCCGAGCTCGGTGAAACTTGCAGGATCTTCACCACGGCACGTCGCTGGACAACCGCATCGGGCAGCGCGGTCTCGGCTGATGACGGCTGCAATGCCTTGCCGGCCAACAGCTGTTGAATTCCTCGCACCTCGCCGCCAGACTGCTGATCGGCGATCATCGACATGCCTTGAGCGACAAGCCGTTCGGCGGTGGCGTTGCGCTGGTTTTTGACTGCGAGCACGCCGCTGATCACGGCCGCCACGGCGATGACGACGGTGACCGCCAGCACGCTGATGAGGACGCGCGAGCGTTTACGCAGACCGGCTGCGTATCTTTCAGCCGTTTCTTGTTTGTCTCGGGCGGCTTGGAGTTCGGCTCGTTGGCGTTGTTTTTCCGCTTCCGCGCGTTGGTTTTCGCGGCTGCGGGAGGCTTGCAGGTAGTCGCGGGTGGGCTCGAGGCGTTCACGGAATCCGGTTTTGGCGGTGAGGCTTTCGGCTTCCTGCAGTCGGGTGCCTTCCAGCAGCCAGGCGGGATCGCGGTCGCTGGCTTGCCAGTCGGCGGCGGCGCGTTCCAGCGCGTCGGCGTCTTTGAGGTCGTGAGCCTCCTCGCGCAACCATGCGGCTAATTCACGCCATTGGCGCAACAGGCTTTCCAGGGCGACCTCGACGATGACGCGGCCGTTGCGGGTGCCCTTGGCGAGCAGCCGTTTGTCGTCGATGAGAGCGTTGATGAGGTCGTGGCTGGCGGCGGGAAGGTCCTCGTAGTGGGCCAGCCGGCGCATGGGTTGGTCGTTGTCGGGATTAATGGTGGCCAGCCAGGGGATAAACGCATCGTGGAGGATGTCGAGCTGGGCTTGGCGCTGCTCGGGGTCGCCGGCCAGCAACTCGTCCACCTGGGTCTGCACCACCTGGGCCATCCCGCCCATCGCCTCGTATTCGGCCACGGTCAGGTCGCCGTCGTCGCCGTAGTCGCAGTACAGCCGCTCCAAGGTCAGAGCGAGCAGTGGTAGCGCATCGGCACCTTCAGAGGAATCGGCGAGGAGCCGGTCCACCAGGGCGGGTTCGACGGTTAGTCGCCGCCCCGCGGCGCTGGCGCGTTTGGCCGGGCCGGTGATGACCTCGGTGAACTGGGCCGCGGGAAGGGGTCTGAGTTCATCGAACACCGTGCTTTGCACGTCGGCCAGTTCGGAGGCCAACTGTAGGGGTTCGTAGCGGTCGGCTCGGATGGTGACCGCCACGAGCAGCGCCGGGGTGATGCCGGCCTCATGGCCCAGCAGGCCGGCCAGGATCTGCAGGAACTGGGGTGCCTTGGGTCCGGCGTCGGCATTGAAGAGTTCCTCGGCCTGATCCAGGGGCAACACCAAGGTGGGGGAGGGCTGATCGGTGGGCACATCCAGCAGCCGCGCTCGCGCGGCGTCGCGGGCCTCCTCCAGCCAGCCATGCAGCTGCGGCACACCCTGGGGGTGGCAAACGTTTTTGATTTCGCCCAGCGGCGGCTTGTGCAGGCCCAGCCGGACGCGCAGGCTGTGCACGGCATGAGCCAGACCTAATTCCCCGGTGAGCACCGCGCGTTCGGGGCGCACGACGTCTAGCGGGATGAAGCGGCGGTCGTCGCGGTGGAGTCGCGGTAGCAGCCCCGCCCGCAGGAATGACGACTTTCCGGAACCCGAGGGGCCCAGGATGACAAACAGGCTCTCCACCCCGGAGGTGCGCATTCGGCGCAGCTGATCCAGCCCACGCACGATTTGGGCGTCGCGACCAAAAAACACGGCCGCATCAGCCTCTTGTAGCGCCGCCCAGCCCCGGTAGGGGGCGCGGTCGGGGTCGTCATGCGGCGGCCACGGGAAGAACTCCGCCCCGATTCCCAACGCCCGCAACGCCGCCAACAGCCGCTGCAGCCCCTCGGTCGCCAAGCGGACGCAGGGGCCCGTATCGACATGGATCTCGGTGACCGGGCCGTCTTCGACGAATAGGTCGCAGCGCTGCCACTCCGAGGTGATCCCGGTATCGGGCAACGGTTCGAGCCGCCCACAGAGGATGGTTTTGTTGAGTGTCTCGGCGTACCGGAACTCGGTGGTGCACTCATGAGAGCGCTCCCAGTCGGCCGACAGCAGACAGATCACCGCCTCACAGCGACTGCTCGCCTGCTGCAACGCCTCTTTCCAGCGCTGCCCTGGCTGGATACCGGTATGCGGATCCAGGTCCAAAAAGATCTCGTCGGCAAGCCCTGGCTCCTGCTCGATCAGCCACTTCTTGACCGCCATCGCCTGGCGGCCATTTCGACTGGCGTGACTTAAGAACACGCGCGACACAGCACCCCCGCCCCGAACCGAAAACCCTTCGCTCCGGCCGCCACCATCACATCTGCGGCATATCGTGGTTTTGACTCAGCACGCTCAGTGTGCGCCGCCGCTACCAATAATTTCCGGGTATTCACCTGACGCGTTCCGGATTTCCAGGTCGACTGATAAACCTGCATGACCACAGGATTCTGGCCGCGCCCGCAGACAGCCATCAGGCCGCCGGTCAGGAGTGAAAGCCAATCCACGCGGCGCGGAGTCTGTCTGCGATCATCTCCATCGTGCAAGCCACGTGCGACCCTGCCCGGCGACGTTGTGTCAGCGCAATCACGTAAATCAGAGACGGGACATCGCCGAACTGCTTCTCGCAGAAGGCGACCCACTCGTATCGGCTGTCGCTGACATAACTACAGAACATCGAGATCGCGTTGCTATATGAACGTAGCGTCGACAATGCGATCTGCGTGTGCTGCGACCTCAGATCAGCCAGAAATTGATCGACATCAAGCGGGCGCCAGTGCCACGGATACTCGTTGGCGAATTCGACAAACCGAGAGATGACCCGACACCAGCCTTTGATGGTATCCACCGCCAGGCCACGTGCGAGCATCTGAGGCGCCATCCATCGACCATCGCGTTGCGGCACGGGGTCGCTGCGATCATCCGACACCTCCGCGGGTTCCGGCCCCCGAGGTCCGGTTCCCAAGCATAGGGCGCTAAACCCTGCATAGCAGTCGGTTTAATCGGTCACCGTCGGCGGCACGTCTCGCGGGTTACGGAGATGTGTCGCTGTTGGCCGCCTACTCGGCCACCACGCGATACACGGTGGCTCGACTGACACCAAGCGTGGTCGCGATGGTGCCTGGCGATTCGCCGCTGGCGTGCATCGGCTGTGCAAGAGCGACTTTGGAGGCGTCGAGTGCCTTGGGCCGTCCGATCGATTGACCCCGCGCCCGACATCAGGGCTGCGTAACGGCTGTCAACCGTCAACCGGGGGGAGCCTGGCACTTCTTCGCGCCGACGTTCCAATCACCGCCCGTCTTCTCGCAGCAGGCCTTGTTGTGGTTGTCCCAATCCTGCCCCTTAAGGCCCTGCGCTGCCCCGGCATCCATGCAGTTGTCGTATGCTCCGATATCCCACTCTGGCGCAGCTCGTGCGGTCGCAGGGTTTCCGAATGCGCTGCCGCCGAGGATCGCCGCCGCCGCTAACGGCGCGGCAAGCGCAACGCGAAGCAACCGGAAAACCGTGAGGGTGATGCTCGTCATTTCTTGTCCTGGGGGTGTGATGTTGACGCTATCTGCCATTCTGGCCAGGTGCAGCGATCTGCATAACAGGATACGGAAAGCTCGTTGTTTGGTCTCTAGGCGATAGGGCTAACTCGGTGACCTTTTTCACCGTGCCTGCAAGACCTGCCTGAAACCCGCTCGCGTCAACTTGGCGCAGGGTCTGGTCGTGCAGCCACGATAGGAGAGCGGCGTGTGGGATTAGGTGAGCGCCGGCACTAGGTGATAGGTCAACGCTGCAGCAAAGCCGCCGCCGATGGCCGCACCGGCCGAGGTCTGGTCCGCGCAGCAGCCCGTGATCAGGATCTCCGGCATGTCGGCGGGAACGATGTCGCGCGTCGCGCACTCGGCCTCCCGCACGCTGTGTAGCGTGCCGCGGGTGATGCCCTGCAGACAACGTCCCGACTCCACGGCGACCGGGTCCCACGGGCCCGGCAAGTATCGCTCGATGATGGGCGCGTCGGTCGGCTCGAGGGCCCGCGTGATGGTGCCGGAGTGGCAAAAGCCGGTGATCACCGTGAGACTCACCCCAGTCGCCGCGTTCCAGGACACCAGGCACCACTGGATACTGGAAACCCTTCCCGCCCGGTTTGATTCGCGCCAGAGTCCTCGGTGTTCGCGAGCCCTGCCGTAGCGGTCGCCGCGGCTGTTATTCTTCGACCATGCCGCGGGAGTCTCTGCCCAGGCCGAGCCGTCGTGACCTGCTCAGACTCGGCGCGTTGGTCGGCGCAGGAATACCCGCGGCGGTGCTGACTGCATGCGGTTCCGAGCGCGGGACGACCGACGGTCAAGCCGCGTCATCGGCTCCGAGTGGTGACCTTGCCCCGTTCGACCGGAACCAGCCCGCCGGACCCGCCACTGGTCTACCCCGACGCGCCGCCTGGGCCAGCACGTCGGACGCGGGGTTCTTTCTCTCCCTCGGTGCGGGGATGGAAGACGCCGCCAAGGAACGCGGGCTGCTTTACCTCACCGCCTTCTCCGGTGATGACCCGGCGAAGAATCTTCGACAGCTCGAAACGTTCCTTGCCAACGGCGTCGGCGCCGTGGCATTCCAACCGCTCAATGCCGAGGTTCAACGACCCGTCTTCGATGCCGCACTGCGAAAGGGTGTCTGCGTGCAAGGCATCATCACCCAGCCCAGCACGCTCCAGGTCGCCGCCAGTCAGTACAACATCGGTTTCATGCAGGGCAAGGCCGCCGCGGATTTCGCGACAGAACGCTTGCAACGGAACGCGCAGGTGCACTACTTCAACCTGGACTCCGTCTCACCGCAGCTGAAGTTGCGCCACACCGGCGTGCTGGAGGGCCTACGGACCGCGGGCGACGGGGTGCGCGTCGTCAGCGACGTGGACGCTCCCGACATCTCCATCGACAACGGCGCAGCGATCATGCATCGGGTCATCGCGGAGCATCCGGACATAAGAATCGTCCTCGGCGGCGACACGATGGTGGTGGGCGCCTTCCGGGAGATGGACGGGTCCGGCAAGCTCTCCAACGACATGTACTTTTCTGGAGTTGATGGTGATAAGGAAGCGCTGGCGCTCGTCAAGGCCCGCGGTCCGTACCGAGTCAGCTTCGCGTTCGCATGGCGGCTCATGGGTTACGGGCTGGGTCAGTTTGCCGCGGACTGGATCGAGGGCAAGCAGATTCCACGCGTCATGGTGGCCAAGCCCATAATCGTCGACTCACCCGCCAGGGTCGATACTTACCTCGCTGACAATGCCAATCCTGCCGCGGTTTTCGCCGACCGGGGCCGCTACGAGGATTACCTGCCGCTACTCGGGAACGTCAGTTATGCTACGCGCCAAACGATTTGGCATGAGGAGTATAAACCCAGATAGCGATTGTCAGCGCTCCAGTGCGTATATCTTCCCGTCGTGGCTACCGACATATACGACCTTCTCCGCGACAGTCGGTGAGGACCAAACCTGGCCGCCGGTACCGGCTTTCCAGCGCACCACACCGTCCGTCGCACCGAGGGCGTACAGAAACCCGTCGAAGCTACCGACATAGACCGCGCCGTCGGCAACCGCTGGTGAGGAATGCACCTGCCCGCCGGTGGGGGTTTTCCACCGCACCTCGCCGGAGCCGGCATCCAGCGCGTAGACGTTCTTGTCGTCGCTGCCGATGTAGATCAGACCGCCGACGGCCGCCGGCGAGGAATAGACCGCACCGCCGGTGGGGGTTTGCCACCGCTCCTCGCCGGAGTCGGCATCCAGGGCGTATACCCAGTGGTCATCGTTGCCGAGAAAGACGCGTCCGTCTGCAACCGCCGGCGAACTCCACACTTGGCCGCCGATCTCTTTGCTCCAGCGCACCGTTCCGGTAGGGGCATCCAGCGCGTACACATGCCCCTCGGTTCCGATGTACAACACGCCATCCGTGACGGTTGGGGCGGCGCTGGCCGCGCCGGTGGTTAGGGTCTTCCAGCGGGGTTCGCCGGAGGCGGCGTCGAGCGCTTGGACATACCCGTCGGTGGTGCCGAAGTACAATGTTTGGTCGGCCACCACGGGCGAAACCGGAAACGAGTTGTCGCCCGGGGTTTTGGTTTTCCATCGTTCCTGGCCGCTACGCGCATCGAGCGCGTAGACATTCCCGTCCCAACTGGCGACATATACACGCCCGTCCGCGAAGGCCGGCGACGGGCGCGCGCGATCGCTGATGGCGGCGGTCCAACGCTCGGCGCCGCTGGCCTTGTCCAGCGCATACACATTGTTGTCGTAGCCCGCGACGAAGACCGAGCCGTCACCCAAGGTCGGGGACGAAAAGATGAGGGTGCTCCCGGCGGAAACCTTCCACAGCACCGCGCCGGGCTTCCCGGAAAGCGTTGGGGCGGAATTCTGGGGACCGGGCTCGGAGGTGCTCAGCGTGATCGCCGTTCCTCCTGCAACGAGCGCCGCGGTCCCCCCCAGCGCGATGAGGATCGTGCGACGGCTCAACCGACGCGTGCCGGCTGGACTCGGTTGCTCGGTCGGTGCTGCGGCAGGTTCAATCGGCGAAGCCAGGGTTTTCGTGCGGGTGTTGAGCCGCCGGACGAGAGGCACCCCCTTCCCACTGGGTCTGGCATCAGTCCCTGACACCGTGGCGTCGGGGCAAATCTCGGCGTCCCCGGTTTGGCCTGCGTCAGGTGCAACTTCGCCGAGCATCGAGGCGATCTCGGCGGCGACTGGGTACGTGACATCCGTGCGTCGCCGCAGCGCGCGCAGCAACTTGCAGATGTCATCAACGATGCTCGGGTCGTCCTCTTCGTGGAGCGCGTTGCGTAGCTCGAACAGCAACTGGGCCTGCACCGGCGGTGCAAGCATCGCGGAGTCGTGGATCTGGGCACCGACTCGCTGCAGGTACTCGTAGGGAATCGGGGGCGCTTCGGGCAGCGGGTCCGGCAAGTCGGTGCGGTGGGTGGCGTGTTCGTTCAGCGCGCCCATCAACGCGAATCCGCTTGCAGCCGTGGGATTCCGGTAGTCGACCAGCTGCCTGCTGAAAATCGGGTCGGCGCGATAGCTGGATACCTCGCCTACCTGCACCGGCAAGATCGGCAACCCCAGGTCTTCGGCGTAGCCCAGTTCGGCGCGGCACGGCCGGGAATACAGAGAGTTGTCCGACAACGCGAACAGAAACACCGTGCGGTCGCGGATCTGTGTGAGGATCTGGGTCCACCAAGCCTCGCCACCACGGAGTTCATTGTCCAGCCAGACATCGACGCTGGCGCGCTCAAGGTCTTCCACCATGGACGTGACCGCCGACTCGTCCTGGCGGGAGTAGCTGATGAAGACCTTCATCGCTGTGCGGCTCCTGGAGCTGATAACCAGCTATGGGTAGCTCGAAGCTTAGAGGCTCCTTCTGCACCATTGGTTGGGTTTACCCGGACCCGGTCGGCCCGTCGCCAGTCTGCTCCGGATGTCGCCTGAGGTCGGAGCACTCGCTGCCTTGTGACGCCTGCCGTCAGAGGGGCGCAGATGTGGTCTTTTCCGACACGAATTGAGCCACCGGCGCCCAACACTGCGAACGCCCCGTCTAGGACTCGCCGCCTCGCAGCGACCGGCGGCATCAGTGCTGCCAACTGCTCTAGCTTGATGCCGGAATCGGCAACCGAGGGGGGCAGGCTTGGGCCGACGGGAGGTGATGAAGGTGGATACGTCGAGACATCCATGTGGGCCTCGCTGCATTTAACTTGGTATGGCGACTTGGCGTTTCATAGCGGTTCGGCTTCAAATTTCCGGCCAGCGGGTCAAGCCGGTCTAGCGTAGTCGCCTACTCATTTGTGCAGTGCCCAACAGGAACGGCGATCCGATGACAACTACTCGAGTCGCGACGAATACGCAGAAGATCATTTGCCATCGGCATACCTCCTGGCTTGCTGCTAGACCTGCGGTTGCCAAACTACATTGCTTCTTATACCGACTCCAGCAAAACGATCAAAAGGCAACGCCCCGGTGTCACCCGCACTGTTTTGATAGGTTCACGATCAGGTCGGGTCGCCGGCCGCTCCGCGCGATGTGACGGCACAAGGCTGGCAACATCTGTTGTTTAAGACAACCCGCACGTCGAACCGCTTGCACCGCATCAGGCTTTGCCAAAAGAAGTCAACTGCTAGCCCTGCCTTGATTTGGAGACTAATAGCCCGGTTAGCAAACGAAAATAAATGAGTGCGTTGGTATGGCTGGTGTGACCACCCTTGGTAGCGCGTGTCGTGGTGACGAGCACTAGACCCCGCGTCCTAGAGCCCGGCTACACATGAGTGCTACAGAGCTGAGATCACTCGCCTTTCGCCGCGGCCGAGGATGGCCGGCTTGAGGGCGCGCCACCCGCGATTGTGCCGCCTTTCCGCAACCCCCGACACCGGATCGGCAGTCGATGAGCGATGTGCCCGGGAAAGCCACTCACCCAGGCGAAAACCTGAAGCGTTGCCGCGAGCACAGCAAACTTTACTCGCTGTTGTGCGGGGAACCGTTGCGTTGCTCCAAACTTGGGTTCGCTGTCGACGCCTGGAGGTCACCCACCTTCTCCCGAGGTGTCGGCGATACTCGCCCAAAGGGCGTTCCTTTTGCAAACCGAGACGTGTGGTTGCGAGGGGTTTAGTTGCGGGGTAGCCGATTTCGATAGCCGTGCCACGGTCAGCCGGTAGCGCGCGGTCGGGCGACCGAGGCGTCGTTGCCATGCAGGTGGGAGCTGCGTGTTGGGACTATTGTCCCTTTTTTCGGTATCGGCGAGGTGGTGCAATGGATATCTCTCATCAGGCTGGGCGGCAAACATTATGGAGCAAGAGCGACGGGTCGCTGGTGGGCAGTGGGCGACGTTGGTCGCGCGAGAGATATCGGGAGGATTCCTGATGAGCTTTGTCTGGCTAGCGGCGGAGAGATGCGATGATCTTCGAAGACCGTTTGAAAGTCCAACTCCTGATCCGATCAATGGATCTGGATCCGCACACCGGGATTCGGCCCCGGGGAGCGATGGAAGCAGGCGTTGAAGCAGGCCAACACTCGCTGTGAGGCGGTGATCTGCCTGCTGTCGCGGCATTTGGAAGCCGTCGTGATTCCGCCGACACCCTGCTCACTTATCGCCTGGCGTATTGGGGCGTGTGATCCGGGTGGGCCGATGCCCAAACGGTTGCCGTTGCGCCGCTGAGCGGTTCAGTCGGGTTCTTAGGTCGATTGCGCTTGGTCGACAGATCGCTGCCAACACTTGCCTGACCGTTTCGAGGCGACCGGAGGCCCACGTGGGGCATACTCAAGCCCGTGCCGAGGGCTTGTCCGCATCGGAGGTAAAAGCAATGGCTGAGAACTGGACCGACCTGGCCCCGCATCCAGATCCCGTACAGCCGGGCAAGAAGTGGCATGTCTTTGTCAGCTACCGATCGACCCACCGGCCCTGGGTGCTGGCGCTCTACGACATCCTCAACGGTCTTGGCTACAAGGTGTTTCTGGATCAGTACGTGCTCACCGCGGCGGCACCGCTGGCGCTGTCCCTAGGCGAGGCGCTCGATGCCAGCGAGTCCGCCATTCTCGTGTGGTCAGGCGGTTATGAGGACTCGGCGTGGTGCATGCAGGAGTTCTCGACGCTGGAAACGAAACAGAACACGAGGGCCGGCTTCCGCTATGTGATCGCACGGATCGACGACTCGGAGATCACCGGTCTGGCCCAGGCCAAGCTGTGGGTTGACTTCTCCCAACAGCGCGAAGGGCCGTCGGGGACCAGCCTGCTGTCGCTGCTCTACGGGCTGGAGGGTGAGCCGTTGCCGCCGGGGGCGGTGAAAATGGCCGCCAAGGTCGACGATGAGATGCGCGAGGGACTCCTCGACATCAAGGCCTGCCGCGAAATCGGCGATGCCGCCTGCCTTGTCGCGCTCGCTGAGACCGACAATATGGCGTGGAAAGGGTCGCCGATGCTGATGTGCGCGGCCGCCGAGGGGCTGATCGCGATGGGCAAGCTCGCCGAAGCGATTGGCGTGCTCGATCGAGCCGAACAGGCGTTCCCGAAGGCGGTCCGTCCCAAGCAGCTGCGCGGCCTCGCCCTGGCCCGCAGCGGAGAGACGATGCAGGCGCAGCACGTGTTGGGCAGGCTGTATGCCGCCGGTGAGATCGGCCCCGAAACATTGGGCATCTTTGCGCGCACCTGGATGGACCGCTATACCGAGACCGGCGAGCGCATGTTCCTATTGAAGTCACGCGA
Source organism: Vulcanimicrobiaceae bacterium (assembly GCA_035505475.1). Classification (GTDB taxonomy): domain Bacteria; phylum Methylomirabilota; class Methylomirabilia; order Methylomirabilales; family 2-02-FULL-66-22; genus 2-02-FULL-66-22. The sequence goes on along the minus strand of DATJQT010000143.1, from coordinate 5,770 downwards.
TCTGTATCGCCAGGCGTTCGAGGCGTTTCCCACCGACTACTACACGGGCATAAACGCGGCCTCCAAGAGCCTTTTAGCCGGGGAGAAGGAGACAGCAGCCCAGATCGCCGAGCGCGTCCAGAAGGTCGTCGGCGACACGCCGGTGGTCGACGACTACTGGCGTACCGCCACTATCGCCGAGGCGCTGCTGCTCCAGGGCAAGATGGAAGCCGCGGCGAAGGCCTACACGGCGGCCGTGCTCGCCGCCCCGTTCGATTCGGGCAGCCACGAGTCGACGCGGGCCCAGGCCGCGTTGCTCCTGTCAGCGCTGGGCGCAACCGACGAACAGAAGGCACTGGTCATGGCGGCGTTTCCAGCGGGCGCAAAGACCTCGACGTAATTACGGCCTGGCCTTGCCCGAGCCGATCCTGCTGATTCTGGCCGCTGCGCCAAGCCCCGAATGTGGATTCATCTTCCTTTTAGCTCCTCGAACGAACCGGTACCGCGGCTCCGACGAGAGCGGCGGTGACTAACAGCGCGGACGGATTTCGCCATTCGCGCCACGCTGATGTTGCAGGCAGCCTTACTAGCAACGCTTTCAGCGTTGTTTTCGACATGGGGTGGCCGATCTCACCACTGCGGGGTTGGGTCCGTACGTGCACCTAGTCAGACGACCGCGTTGTTTACCGCCCGTGCGCGTCACCACGTGATTTTCTGGGCAGCTCATCGGGTAGTTCCGGTGTGCGCTTTCCCTCATCCTGCGGGCTGGCCACAATCTCGAGATCTCGCCTGCGCCGGATTTGTCCGACGGAAGCGATGATGAACTTCCTGAAGGCCAGCACTGCGCCGTCCTTCGCGCTACGGTCGTCACAGCGATCGGCGGTATCCGCGTCGGGACGTGGCCTGATGTCGGGCTTTCTAGGGGGTTGCAGTGGTGGATCGGTTCATCGGGTTGATTCGGAACCGGCCGTGACGCCGTTCTCGCTCGACTTTCCCGGTGGCGGCACGGCGCGTGTGCTCGAAGTCGCCGATGCTGACGAACTTCCCGCTGCCTTAACGGCTTTGGGATTAGTGCCACCACAGCCCACGGTGGTCATTGTCGGCGGAGCCGGTGGGCTCGACGACGCGGCCCTTGAGCGGCTGCGGCCCGTGTTCGCCTCGGGCATCGTGCCCGTGCTCGAGCGGTACGGGGCGGCCGCCGTGGACGGCGGAACCTACTCGGGAGTCATGCGGCTGCTCGGCGAGACTCGCTGGACGCTTGAAGCCGCCTTCCCGCTCATCGGGGTGGCGGCGGCGGGCACCGTAAAGGTGCCCGGCCGGCCGGCGCCCCCGGAAGCAGATGCTGTGCTGGAGCCTCACCACACGCACTTTGTGCTCGTGCCCGGGAATCAATGGGGGGCGGAGTCGCCGTGGATCGCTAGCACGGCGACCGTTCTCGCCGGCGACGCACCGTCGGTCACGGTGCTCATCAACGGGGGCGAAATCGCCTATAGCGATGTGGAACGCAGCCTGCACGCCGGACGGCGTGTCGTCGTTGTCGCCGGTTCGGGGCGCACCGCCGACGCGCTCGCGGCGGCACAGGCCGGCGCCGAGACCAACGAGCGCGCACAGGCGTTAGCCGCGTCGGATCTGATCAGTTCGGTGCCGGCGGCGCAACCATCGGCAATCGCCGAGTTCCTCGCTGCGACCCTCGGCGTCCGGCCGCCAAACGTGGAGCAGTGACTGATCTCGCCTCCTGTCTTTGGGCGCTCTGATGGCCGAAGACATCGCGAACTCCCGCCAAGCAGCACTACGATGCCTAAATATTCTGCTGAAGGAGCAACTTCATGGGATATCACGATCGTTTGCAGGCCGATGGCCCGAAAAAGCTGCTCGCGTTGGACGGCGGCGGCATCCGGGGAGTATTGACCCTGGAAATACTTGCCGCCGTTGAAGACATGGTCTGCACGAGTTCGGGCAATCGCGAGGCGGTTCTGGCCGACTACTTCGACTACATCGCCGGCACCAGCACCGGTGCGATCATCGCGGCGGGGCTTTCGCGCGGCATGCCCGTCTCCGACATTCGCGCGATCTACCATGAGCACGGTCGGGAGATGTTCGACCGTGCGTTCATCTTGAACCGGTACCGGTACATGTATCACAGCGACCGGCTGCAGAAATTACTGCAGAAGACTTTTGGCGTCCACACCACGTTCGGCGACGAGCGGCTCCAGTCGCTGCTGATGATGGTGCTGCGCAACGCGACAACAGACTCGCCGTGGCCGTTGAGCAATAACCCGGGCGCCACGTACAACGACGCCCGGCGCCCGGACTGCAATTTGAAGTTCCCGCTGTGGCAGCTGGTCCGGGCCAGCACCGCCGCCCCCACATACTTCCCGCCCGAGTTGATCCGGGTGGGCGAACACGACTTCGTCTTCGTCGACGGCGGGGTCACCATGTATAACAATCCGGCCTTCCAGTTGTTTTTGATGTCGACACTCGGCGCGTACGGATTGGGTTGGCCCACCGGTGAAGACAAGATGCTGCTGGTCTCAGTCGGCACCGGCGCAGCGGCTAAAGCCGACGATAGTCTGCGTCCCGACGAGATGAACTTGCTCTACAACATGAAATCGATTCCCGCCGCGCTGATGTCGGCAGCCCTTAACGAGCAGGACATGCTGTGCCGGGTGTTCGGGCGCTGCCGCCATGGCGCGATGATCGATCGCGAGCTCGGCGACCTGATCGACCGGGAGCCGGGCGTTGCCGAGCGCCAACCGGGCCTGCCCGGTGAGCGTAAGTTCACCTATGTGCGCTACAACGCCGATCTGAGCGCGGCCGGCCTGGCCGAGCTCGGGCTCCACGACATCCGGCCCGACAATGTGCAGAAGATGGACTCCGTCGATTACATCGAGGAGCTACAGAAAATCGGACAACAGGTCGCCCAACGCGACGTTGCCCGCGACCACTTCGCCGGATTCCTGTGAGCGCCGGGCATATCGGGGCCCACGCGTGTCCCAGGTGCGACGCGTGACGGGTGCGGGTGATCCGGCAGTGCCGGCGGCGGCCTGGACAAAACAGTACGTGTGGTCGCAGACCGCGAGTCGGTTGAAAACCCGGCTCACCGCCGCGCGTGCGGTTGCTCTGTTGCTGACGATCGTCTGCGCAGTTCTCGCCACCGCCGCTGGACAGCTGGGATCGGCCATGTCTGCGATAGCCAAGGGGCTGGCCGTCGCCGCCGCCGTCGCCGTCGGCCTGGCTCCGCTCGCACTGCGGTTCGCTGATTCCAAAGCGGTACAGAATTGGACGCGGGCCCGTGCCCTTTCCGAGGCGCTGAAGACCGAAATCTATACCTATCTGGCCGGTGTCGGGCCCTATCGAGGCACCGGTAGGGACAAACAGCTTGCCGAGCGGGTCGAGACGCTGTCAGCGAACGGAGCAGACCTGCTGCGGTACACCACTCGAGCTGCACCACGCCGCAGAGACCTGCCCGCGGTACGTGATGTGTCGAGCTACATCGAGCATCGGGTGCGACCCCAGATTACCTGGTATCGCGATAAGGCGAAGAAGCTTGCGACCCGGCTAGCCGTTGTGAAGGGAGCGGGTGTGGGCCTTGCGGTCCTGGCCGTGGTGCTGGGTGCCGTTTCAGCTGAAGCCGGCGTTGGAGGGGCGGCGGCTTGGTTGCCGCCAACTGCCACGGTGGCTGCGGCGGTCGCCGCCTACGCGGCGTGGGCCCGTTATGAGTACCAGTTGAACGCCTACCTACGGACTGCCGAGTCGCTCGAATCATTGCTGGCCCACCGCGAAGCGGTTGGTGGCTCCGACACCGCCGCCGATGATGATTTCGTGGCACGATCTGAGCGGATCGTCTCCGATGAGAACAAAGAATGGGTGACCGAGTGGGCCAAGCCTCAGGCCGGTGCATGACATGTCTTCGCGGCGCCCATGAGCGAACCAGTAGCGGGCAATAGGCGCATCCGGTAGGGTTTGGCGTTCCGCTCGGCGGCGGGGGCTCACAATGAAAGAGATCCAAATCGCGTTAACGACAACATCATCAGACGATCTGATGCGAAATGGCGATCGCCCGATGAAGGGTTTCGTACGAGACTGCAACTCCCGCTGGGGTCGGATCCAGGATCCTCTCCTGCGGAATGACTGACCTTGCCACTGGCAAGCGGGCCCTCCACACACTGTTGCTGATATACCGGAGTCGCTGCGGTTTTGGTGATCACAACAATTGTTGTAGTGCACTTAGGATTTGGGATAGCGCTTCTTGAATGGCCGGATCGTCCTGTTGCTCGATGTCAGTGCTGAGATCACGAAGCGTCGACTTCAATTGCCATGCGCCCGGTCCCTCTTCCTCGACCCGCGCCTTCAGCTGCTGCGCGTCGACAACGTCGCCGCGGTAGAACGCCATCCCGAGGAGCGTAGGCTTTGTCCATTCATCGTCGAGCCCCAAAGCGATTGCGCGCCTGCATGCTTCGGTCGCGATGACCGCCGCCTCGCTGGCCCGACGCAGATCTTCGTTGCTGCCGCGCTGCCGGTACAGACGCGGAAGGTTCGACGCAGGATAGTAGTTGTTCAGATCGAGTCGCATGCCCTTCTCGTAGCTGTCGATCGCCTTGTTGAGGTAGTGGCTTCTCTGCTGTGGGTTATCCGCTTTGTGCATTAGGTCCTTGTAGCGGCCGCCGAGCAGCCCAAAGCGCTCGGCGGTGCCGCCGTGATCGGCGATCACCTGCTCAATAGTGGCTGCAGCGGCGACCACATCGTCCTTTTTTGCCAGCGCGACGACGCGATACTCGAGTACGAGAGGCTGACGTGCCAAATATGCTGGCAGCCTTTCGATGTACTGAAGCAGGTATGTCCAGTCGTCTGAATTTGTCGCGGTGTCGCGGAGCAGGCGCAACAGTTGCAGCGCGACGGATTCGCGCACCGCGGGCTGATCCCCATATCGTTCGACGATCGCGCGAGCCGCTTGGGCACGTTCAGTGATTGGCTGGAAATTGACGGCTCGCACTTCGGCTTGGAACGACGCAAGGTCGTCCACAGCCGACCGGAACGCCGACATCACGGTTTTGTCAGGGCTGCCGGGGTAACCCGGGATCGCATCGAAAACCGGTGAGGTGCCGGCGATTAACGGCTTGATCTGCTCGATTAGGCTGTTGACGGTCGGCTCAGCGGCGTCTGCTGGAATGCTGCCGTCCGGCAGGGGGAACCGCGCCCGGCGCATCTGTGCGAGGTCGAACATGGGGCGTGCCCAGTCTGCGGAGATCAGCACGCAGCCGTGCTGCTGGGCGGCGTGGCGCACACCCAGTTCGTAGTACACGTTGGCGTTGGGCAACGTGAGGTCGGCGAGCACGAGGTCGGCGACGGCAAGCCGCTGGATCATCTCGCTGATGATGAGGGCCCCCAAGTCGCGGTCGGCCCGAACCGCCTCGTACCCGAGCGCGGTAAGCGCCGGCTCGTAAACGCGATCCCAAAGGGCATCGAAATCGATTGTGGTCGGGATACTCGGGTCTGTCAGGCCAACCGACTTCTTTCCGAATGGCATGACCATGAATGCGACGGGTTGAGGCGTCATGTAAAAACCCCTAGCGTTCGGCGCTGTAGCCAGTCACGGCGGAAGGCGATGTCTGCCCGCGAAATACTACGGCGTCGCGAGCTCCGACATAAGCGGAGGTTGTCCCGGGTCTCGTAGAACTTTGAGGTGGCGGTCCCCCGCTCGAGACCTGCCGTGTGGTAGGTGTCGGGCGTCCGCCAAGACACACCAACAGCAAGGGGACCGCCGTGAAGAAGAGTAGCCAGATCCAGTCCG
>DATJQT010000142.1:0-9277 GCA_035505475.1 Vulcanimicrobiaceae bacterium | reverse complement strand
CCGCCCGCCTGAACGCGTGTACCCGGAGCAGCCCGTCCAAAGCTGATCGAGTGTGGGCACGAATTCCTCGAAAATTGAGTGTTACTGTGAAAGCTCCTCGAGGATCTCTGTCGCGTCGCGCACGAACCCGGGGCAGACCTCTCGGAACAGATTGCGCTCGACAGCCTCTTTGCGTCCGGCCTCGGTGCCGAGATCGACGCCGCTGAGCAGCGTTTTGCAGTCGAGCGTTCCCCGCCTGGCTTCGAATCGGCCGGTAAATTCCTTGACGAGATCATAGGTGCGATAGCGCGCCCGGCGCTCGTCCGCATCTTCGCCTGCGAAGTATCCGAGCACCATCAGGCTTCCCGTGACCGCGCCGCACAGCCCACCGTTCCCCATCCCCGCCCCGAACGCCCTCGTCACCATCAAGGCGTGCGTGCGATCGAGTCCGAACCGCTCACCGAACCCGGCGAGCACCGCCTGCGCTCAGCTGAAGCCCTCCGCAAAGAATTGAAGCGTCTTGTCCCGCATGTGCGTCCCCCTGCAAACGAGTGACTGATGGAGGGCGTCCGCCGATTCTTTCCACGATGGATCGACCATTGAGCCGCATACTACGTCGGGCATCTCTGACTCCGCTACCAAATTCCAATGCCCTCTGTAGCCATGTTCCTCCTCGCTTGACTTCATGTCAGGCGACTAATACCCTCCGCTGTACATAGCGGGGGATGTGCCGGGACCGTATTCGTGATTGGTGAACGCACATGTGTCTGGTGAATTTCACTGCTCTCGGGGGTCAATAATGCATAGGGCCAAACGCCGCGCCTGGGTGCCGGAACGATGCGAAACGCAGATCCAGTCTCTTGCCGCGACCGTTGCTGCGCAAACCGTGGCCGACATTGAGCGCAGTCTCCTGGCATCCGTCGAGAACAATCGCAAAATCCACGAACAAGATTGCATCAACCTCAATCCGGCAACAAATGTCATGAATCCGAACGCAGAGAGGTTGCTCGCGGCAGGAATCAGCTCCCGTCCGTCACTCGGGTATCCTGGCGATAAGTACGAAATGGGGCTGGAAGCGATCGAGCGGATCGAAGTTTTTGCGATGGAACTTGCGGCGGAGGTGTTTAATGCCAGCTTTGCCGAGATCCGTGTCCCGTCGGGCGCGCTGGCGAATCTGTATGTGTTTATGTCGGTGGCAAAACCGGGCGACGTCATCATCGCCCCGCCGACCGAGATCGGGGGACACGTTACGCATCACGGGGCCGGAGCGGCAGGATTGTATGGCCTCACTACCTATCCAGCGCCGATCGATGCCCGGAATTACACGGTAGACATCCCCAAGCTGCGCGCGCACGCTCAGGATCTCCGCCCGAAATTGATCACGATCGGCAGCAGCTTGAATCTGTTTCCGCATCCGATCGGTGAGATCCGCGCGATTGCCGACGAGGTCGGCGCATTCGTGCTGTTCGATGGAGCACACCTATCAGGAATGATCGCAGGGCGGGCATGGCAGCAACCCCTCGAAGAAGGCGCGCATGTCATGACCATGAGCACCTACAAGAGCCTTGGCGGTCCAGCGGCGGGTCTGATCGTGACGAACGAACCGCGGATTGCCCAGCAACTTGATGCCATTGCGTTTCCGGGGCTGACGGCCAATTTCGACGCCGGCAAGTCCGCGGCCTTGGCGATGACGCTGCTCGACTGGAAGACATATGGCAGCGAGTACGCGAAAGCCATGGCGGACACCGCGCGGGCGCTCGCGGCCGAGCTGATCCGCCGCGGCCTTCCCGTATTTGCCCGCGAGCGAGGCGGCACGACATCCCATCAGTTCGCTATCGAGGCCGGCCCATATGGCGGCGGGCAAACTGCGTCCAAACGGCTGCGACAGGCAAATATCCTCGCCTGTGGCATCGGCCTGCCCATACCCGAAGTCGCCGGCGACCTCAACGGCCTCCGCCTGGGAACCCCGGAAATTGTCCGGTGGGGGATGGGACCGACAGAAATGCCCGCGGTGGCCGCCTTCATCGCCGACGCGCTCACCGGCGCACGGGACCTGAAAGCCATTGCTGCGGACGTCTCAGAATTCCGGCGCCAATTCACGAAGATTCATTTCATTCGGTGACCGGCTGATCAGATTACCGTTCCTGACAGTTCCCGTTCCGGTTTCGCATGCTGCCCCGACCGGCGCCGAGGTGCCCCGGGGAGTCGTCGCAAGGCGAACGGTGCCGCGGGACGGGCGCCCACGTTGGGCGCACGGTTGCGAGGTCAGAAATTACGGGCAGGGACCTTCTCACGTGTTGAAGCCGAGTTGCCGATTGGAGGGAGGCAGCTTGTCCGTTCAAACGAGCGACGGACGCAATTCTGGGGACGACAGAGAGCAGTCGATCAGAACTTCACCAGCGCCGGCACATCGGCCAGCGTCGAGCCTTCGATGTCCTCGGCGGCGCGTATGAGGAAATTCAGCTTCTCGATCCGTTCCCCGGACCGGGGAGCGCCGTTCTTCTGGAAGGGGACCTGCAACCCGACGGAGAAGTCCATCACGACGTCGTCGATGGTGCCCCCGGACCGTCCTGACGGGACGGCCAGCAGACCGTGATCCCGGGCGTAGTCGTATGTATCCAGAGCCTCAGTGATCGTGCCCACCTGATTCGGCTTCAGGATAAAGCCTTCGACGGCCTTCGTCTCGACCGCCCGCTTGAGGCGCTCGCGGTCGGTCACGATGAAGTCGTCTCCCAGCACGATCGTGCGGGCGAGCTCGGCGACGGCCTTCGGGTAGCTTCCCCAATCGTTCTCGTCGAGTAAGTCCTCAATGAAGACGAGGTCGAACGTCTCTGTAAGCCGCTTCGCGTACGCGATCAGTTCGTCGCTGCAGACGCGACGGCCGTCCAACTCGTAGGTGTTGGTGTCCGGGTCGTACATTTCGCTGGAGGCGCAGTCGAGGGCGAAGGCGAATTTGCCGGCGTAGCCCGCGTTCTCGATCGCCTCGGCCATGACGGCCAGCACCTGTTCGGGGTTCGCGGACGGTGCGACGTAGCCGTACGATCGGGCCACCTGCGGCGCACGGCCGAGATGCCTGGCGAGCGCGTTCTCCAACTCCGAGAACAGGTTCACGCTCATCTCGACGGCCGCGTGGATGCTGTCGGCCTTGTAGGGCATCACGATGAACTCGTTGAACGCCTGGACCACGTCCCCATATCGCCCGCCGTTCACCATGTTGAAGCTCGGGATTGGGATCGTACGCAGGGGTTGGCGCGCCAGATGACGATACACCGGAATCCCCCTGCTCGCGCATGCCGCACGGAGAACGGCGATGGACGTTGAGTAGATGGCGTTGCCGCCCAAACGCGACTTGTGGGGAGTCCCATCCAGCTCGATCATGACCTGATCGATCGCGCGCTGGTCGAACACGTCGCGGCCTACGAGAACAGGGGCAATGACGTCGAGCACGTTACTGACGGCCTTGTGGACGCTGAGCCCGCGATATTGGTTCGGGTCGCCGTCGCGCAGCACGAACGCCTCATGCATGCCGACAGAGGAGCCGGTGGGGGCAGCGCCACGGCCCACGGAGCCGTCCTCGCAGATCACTTCCACCTCGACGAGGGGGCGGCACTTGCAGTCCAGCAGTTGACGGGCGCGGATGCCAGAGATGCGCATTGGGTCACTTCCTGATGGCGGGGACATAGAGCATATTGAAGTCGCACAGATTGGTGCCGGTGTTGCCCGTGAAGACCGTGTCGCCCAGCTGGTCGAGCGCCTCGTAGCAAGCGTGGCCGCGAAGGGCTGCATGCAGACTGACGCCCTGGCTCGCCGCCGCGGCGAGGGTGCGCGAGTCGGTAATACCGCCCGCCACGGGCGTGGTGCCGTCGGTGCCCTCAGAATCGATCGAGAACATGCAGGCCCCTGGGGTCTTTGCGGCAGCGATGGCGAACGCGGCCGTCAATTCCTGGGCTGGGCCTCCGTGGCCGGCCACAGCACTGTCGTCCAGGATCTTGGTCGTCGTCTCGCCGGAACTGAGCAGCAGGACAGGCGGGGTGACTGGGTTTCCATATGCCTGGATCTCGCGGGCCAGGGCCGCCATGAACGTACCGGCATCCGCGCTCTCTCCCTCGAGGAAAGACGTGAGGACGATGGCACGCACGCCGAGTTCTTCAGCGATCTCTTTGGCGTACCGGCAGGAGTCGGGGAGCGTGTTGAGGAGGAAGTACGCGTTGTCCGGGAAGGCTTTTGGCGTCTCGCCCTCCTCCCCGATCGTGCTCAGGTACTCCACGACCGAACGCGGGAGTCGGTCGGCGAGATCGTAGTTGCGGATCACGGCCCGGGCATCGTCAAGCGTGGTCTGGTCGGGTCCAAACGGTGTCGATTTGTACGCCGCGTAGGGGATGGCGATGTCCGCCGTGGGTGGCGACCCGACCGCATCGGAGATCCCAAAGCCGATGAGATCCGCCCCGACCGCGGCAATCCGTTTGGCCAGCATCCCGCCGTTCGTCTGAGAGATGTGCCGGCGGACGGCGTTCACCTCGTAGATTCCCGCACCGCTCTTGAGCAGGACGTCCGTGGCGTCCATCTCGTCCTGGAGGCTGATGCCCTTGATGGGGCAGCTCATGAGGGCCGAGGAGCCGCCAGACACCACCCCGATGAACAGGTCATCGGGCCCTGCCTGATCGACGAGCTCCAGGATTGCCAAGGAGGCCCGGTACCCCTCTTCATTTGGAAGGGGGTGACCCCCCACATAGACCTCGGTTCGGTTGAAGACATCTGTGTCTTCAGACACTTTCACGATCGCGATGCCCCGGGTGAGCCGATCCCCGAGCACCTCGTCAACGGCGCGCGCCATCGCGTTGCACGCCTTGCCCGCACCGATCAGGTAAATGTTCCGCTTGGTAATGAGGTCCCACTGGCGGGTGCCCACGGTCAGGGTACGGCCTGTGCAACTCATGATCGACTTGATGCGGGTGTAGGCGTCAAGCCGTTCCAGCGTGCGCTCGGCGACGGTCAGCACGAGGCGGCGAGAGTCCGCGTCCCCGTGGTCGGTCAGGCGGTCAAAATTGCGAATTTTGCGCATGCGTACTCCGAACGCACAGGAGGGCAGTCCCGCCGCGGTTCTCGCGGCGGGCCCGAGCGGGTCTATTCCTGGAACGGCTCGTCCCAGAGGAGCAATTTCGTGCCGATGCTCTTCTCCAGCGCATTCCTGTAAAGCTGGTAACCCCAGCCCAGGTCGAAGACGGACATGCCACAGGCGACGAAGGCGATCGTCTCGCGGGCGTTCTCGCGCTTGCCAGGTTTGCCGTTGATGATCGAGCCAATATCGATGAAATCGGTGAGGGGCGGCAGCTTGCCGTCATCGATCAGGCGGTAGATCGGGCCTCCGATGACCCCGTCGTAGTACGCCTGCTTATCGGGAGATGCCTCGGCCTCCTCGACGTACGCTTCGTGCAGGTGGACGTTGTCGAGGATCACCCGGTTCTTGAGCCAGAACACGTTATCGGGCTTGATGGGGCCGGTGATCAATATCGTGGAGCCCTCCTTGAGCCACTGGTTCTCCACCAGGATCGGCTTCAGGCGAGAGGCGGCCACCGAGACCACGTCCGCGCTCCCGAGGACGGCGGCCAGGTCGGTGGCGGCGACACCCTCGATGCCCAACGTCTGGTGCGCCCAGTCCGCGAACTTCTGCGCATTCTCAGCGAACAGGTCGTAGCAGTACAGCTTTTTCAGGCTCGGCAACTGGGTGGCGATAGCCTTGATGCAGGCCCGATTGATGGGGCCGCAGCCGAGCGCCGCAGCAACGGTCGAGTCCGGGCGCGCCAAGTACCGCGACGCCACCGCGGGCACGCCCCCTGTCCGGGCCGAGCTGAGCAGGTTGGCCGACATGAGGCAGAGCGGCTCACCGGTGTCTTTGTCATTGAGTTGCACGGTGAGGACCGAGCGAGGCAGGCCCCGCTTGGGATTCGCTTGGTTGGAGCCGTACCACTTGAGGCCGCACACGTCAAACCGCCCGCCAAGGTATCCCGGCATGGCCACGAAGCGCCGATCGGGGCCCGCGACAGGCATGTTGGGGAACTTGGTCTCCTTGGGAAACACCACGCCCATGCCGTGGCTGTTGTGGTTCGCTCCCCCCATCAGATAGTCACCGATGGCCAGCAGGGAGAACACCTCTTCACACACATCCACACACCGCGCGGCGTCAAGCACACCCGCCGCGATCATGTCCTGCTCGGATAGATAGAGAAACTCTGTTCGCTTCCCCATGACCATTCCTTTCCTTCGGGCATAGCCAGGCCCCCCGGCTTGGTCGCCCTGACCAGCAACTCTGCCTAAACTCTCGGGTCTCACCCGTTCGCGGTCGCGCTGGGGCCGAACCCCCGATGTGCCCGGGCTACGTCCCCAAGTACGCCCGCTTCATTTGTGCATTGTTGAGCAACTCGTCCCGGTTGCCTTGGAGCGCCAGGGTCCCCGTCTCCAGCACGTAGCCTCGACTCGAGATGCTGAGCGCCATCTGGGCGTTTTGCTCGACCATAAAGACCGTGACCCCTTCCGTATTGATCTTCTGGATGGTCTCGAAGACACGCTCGACCAGGAGGGGCGACAGCCCCATGGAGGGCTCGTCTAGGCAGACGAGCACCGGCCGTGCCATTAGCGCCCGCCCGATTGCAAGCATCTGCTGCTCGCCGCCTGATAGCGTGCCTCCCTTTTGATTGATCCGCTCCTTCAGGCGTGGAAACATGGTGAGCACGCGATCCAGGTCCTCGGCTACTGCCACGTGGTCCGAGCGCACATAGGCCCCCATCTCCAGATTCTCGCGAATCGACATGCGCGGAAAGATGCGTCGCCCTTCCGGCACGAGCGCGATCCGTCGCCGGGAGATGCTCTCGGGCGACAGGCCGTCGATCCGCTCCCCGCGGAACTCGACGGTGCCCCGGGCAGGCCGCACCACGCCGAAAATCGTCTTCAGCGTCGTCGATTTGCCGGCCGCGTTGCTGCCGAGCAGCGACACAATCTCGCCCTCGCGCACTTCGAGCGTAATGCCGTGGAGAACCCGGACAGGACCGTAATAGGCATGCACGTCGTGGAGCTGCAGCATCGGCTATCCCTAAGTAAGATGCGCCTTACGCCCGAGATAGGCCTCGATCACCTTCGGATCGTTGGCCACCTCCCTCGGGAGGCCTTCGGCAATCTTGACGCCGTAATCGAGCACCGCCACCCGGTCCGAAATGGTCATCACGACGCTGAGCTTGTGCTCGATGACCATCACTGTCAGGCCGCGATCGCGGATGCGACGGATCTGGGCAATGCTCTCCGCCGTCTCCGCGGGGTTCATACCGGCCGTCGGCTCGTCCAAGAGCAGGAGCTGGGGGTCGGATGCCAGCGCGCGCGCAATTTCCAGCCGGCGCCGATTCGCGTAGGAGAGGTTCACCGCGTTCTCGTCCGCCATGGGCAGCAGACGGGTGCCGAAAATTTCCAGGAGTCCCCGCGCCTTTTCCCGGAGCGCGGCTTCCTCGCGCCGTTGGCTGGGGGGGTGGAAGAATGCGCCCACCACTCCGGTGTGCAGCCGGCAGTGCATCCCGACCAGGACGTTCTCGAGGACGCTGAGGTTGGGAAATACCCGAATGTTCTGGAACGTCCGCGCGATGCCGCGTGCAGTGATCGCGTATGCGGGGAGCCGCCCGAGGTCCGCTCCCTTGAAGAGCAGTCGCCCATCGGTGGGGCGGTACATGCCACTCAGCACGTTGAAGAGCGTGGTCTTCCCCGCCCCGTTGGGCCCGATCACGCTGATGATCTCGCCCGGCTCGACCGCCAGGTCCAGACTGTCCAGCGCTTTGAGGCCGCCGAAGCTCATCGTCAGACGTTCGACATTCAAGAGGGGCACGACCTCACTCCCCACCAAGGGCGACCGGTTCCTTGTCGTCCCGATCGAGCTCCGGCTGGCGTTCGGCCAAGAGCTCCCGCCGCCGCACCTTGCTGCCCAGGATGCCCTCCGGGCGGAAAATCATCATCAGAATGAGGATCAGGGAAAACGCAGTCATTCGGTAGATGCGGAGATCGCGGAGCACCTCGGGGATCCCGACCAGGATGGCCGACCCGATGATGCAGCCGGGAATGCTGCCGATGCCGCCCAAGATGACGACGCACAGGATATTGATGGATTCCATGAACAGGAAGCTATCCGGGAACACGGACGAGGACCAGGCCGCCGAGATCGCCCCGGCCACCCCCGCGGTCGAAGCGCCGATCGCGAACGCCAGCAGCTTCAGGCGGGTGGTGTGAATCCCCATCGCCACAGCGGCGATCTCGTCCTCCCGGATGGCGGCCCACGCGCGGCCGATGTGCGAGGTGCGCAGCTGATTGACGAAGAACGTGATCACCAGCGCGAACAGGAGGATGAAGTAATAGAACTGGGTGGTGCGATTGATCGCCAGCCCGGCGATGTCGAGCGGCTGGCCGACCGTGAAGCCGAAAATGCGCGGGGGATCCACGGCCAGCAGGCCATTGACCCCGTTCGTGATGTTGATCGGCCGGTCGAGATTGATGAACAGGATGTACGCAATCTCCCCGAACCCCAAGGTGACGATGGCCAGGTAATCGCCCTTGACGCGAAGCGTGGGGGCCCCGATCAACACTCCAGACAGCGCGGCGGCGAACACACAGAGGACCAGGAGCAGCCAGAACGGGAGGTGGATATCGAAATGGGGCGACGCCAGGATGGCGTAGACATAGCTCCCGATTCCGTAGAACGCCACGTAGCCGAGGTCCAGCAGCCCGGCGAAGCCCACCACGATGTTGAGGCCAAGGGCCAACATCGCATAGAGGCCGATCATGCCCGCCACCCGAACCCAGTACTCGCTCGGCGCGATCGCCGGGAGAAGCAGGCACGCGACAATGGCAAGGCTGGCGCGCCGACCGGGGGTGAGCCTGTCCTGGATTGGGTGCCAGAGCTTGTTACCGATGGTCAGAGATGGCATGGCCGTCTTACACCTTTTCCGGGACGCTCTCGCCCAGGAGGCCTCCCGGCCGGAACAGGAGGACAAGGATCAAGATGACGAACGCCACCAGGTCCTTGTAGGCGGGGTTCAGAAAGGTGATGGACAACGCCTCGGCGATCCCGAGGAAATAGCCGCCCAGCATCGCCCCCCGAATGTTCCCGATGCCCCCCAGCACGGCCGCCGCGAACGCCTTCAACCCCGCGTAGAATCCCATGTAGAGATCGATCTGGGTGTAGTACAGGCCGACCAGCACGCCCCCTGCACCTGCCAGCGCGCCGCCCACCAGGAATGTCAGCGAGATGGTGGCGTTGACGCTGACG
>DATJQT010000141.1:0-4102 GCA_035505475.1 Vulcanimicrobiaceae bacterium | reverse complement strand
TGCATCGCAAACGTGCGGCCGAGCGGCCGGTACACGATGGCCGATTTCGACGAGGCCGGCGGCGTACCCGCCGTGATGGCCGCCATCCGGCACCTGCTCCATCTCGAGTGTCGCACGGCGACCGGGAAGACCGTTGGGGAGAATCTCGCCAACGCGCGCATTCGACGGCCCGAAGTGATTCGCCCGATTGATCAGCCCGTGTTTAAGGGCGGCCTCGCCATTCTGAACGGCAGCCTTGCGTCGTCCGCCGTGGTGCGGCCGACCGTGGTGCCCGAACAGATGATGAAGCACGTCGGCCCGGCGCATACGTTCGACTCGATGGAATCCTGTTTGGAGGGATTGGAGCAGGGGAAAGTCACGGCGGGCGAGGTGATCGTGCTGCGCTACGAAGGTCCGCGAGGCGGCCCAGGCCTTACGGAAGTGTTCAAGGTCCTCGGGTACATGGGGGCGCTGGGCTTGGACAAGACTTGCGCGCTGGTGACGGACGGCAAGATTTCCGGGTTCGCGAAGGGGCCGTTTATCTGCCAGGTCTCGCCGGAAGCGGCGCTGGGCGGCCCGATCGCTCTCGTGCAGGACGGGGACCAGGTCGCGGTGGACATCCCGGGGCGACGCCTCGACCTGCTGATTCCGGCGGTAGAAATCGAGGCCAGACGCCAACGATGGACGTGTCCGCCTCCCCGCGTGGGCCATGGCATCCTGGGCCTCTATGCCCGATTGGCAGAGCCTTCAGAACGAGGCGCGGGTTTACCAGCAAGAATCTGAATAGTCCAGGTCTTCGGTCTACAATTTCTACAGGTCCGGATCGGCCCATAGGTCCTGCCCGGACTGAAAACTCTCGAGTGTGCTGTCAAGCCGCTTCAGGAATGCGCCTGCCACGGCGCCGTCAATCGCACGGTGATCGTAGGACAAGCAGAGGTAGCCCCGCACGCGAATGCCGATGCTGTCCCCATTCGGATCGCTCAGAACCACGGCACGCTTGCCGATGCTGCCAACCCCCAGGATGCCAACCTCCGGCGGATTCAGGATCGGCGCCCCGATCAGGATGCCGTCTGCCCCGAAATTTTTCACGGTAAACGTGCTGCCCATCACTTCCTTCGGGAGCAGGCGCCCCTCTTGAGCGCGCCGCACCATCGTCGCGATCCGGCGAGCAATCCCAGCGATGGACAGCGTGCCCGGCGAGCGCAGCACCGGCACGGCCAACCCCTCCGGCAGAGCGACGGCAATCCCAAGGTGGTTGGCTTTCCAGACACGGATCCCGTCATCGCTCCAGCGGGCATTCAGGATCGGGAATTCGGGCAGGACGTGCGCCGTCGCTTTCACGATGAAGGGAAGGAACGTCAGCGCCACACCGGCACATTGCCGAAATGCGTCCTTCTTGGCCTCGCGAAATCGGGCGATATTGGTGAAATCGGCTTCGGCGACAGAGGTGACCTGTGGGGCGTCCCGGCGGCTTTGCACCATATGGCCGGCGATGCTCCGCCGCATGGGCGTGAGCGGAATCAACTCCTCATCCGTCGCAGCGGACACGGGCTTCACGGGTGCCGGTGACGCGTTGGGCTGCGACCTTGTGCTCGCAAACGCTTCAACGGCCGGGTCCTTCTTCGTAACGCGGCCGCCTTCGCCCGTCCCAACCACCTGGGCCAGATCAACGCCCAGTTCGCGGGCGCACGTCTGGACGGCCGGCGAATAGCCATGCCTCGCCCGCGCCTCTTTGCTGGACTCGGTGCTCGGTAGCCGGTGCTCGGTGCTGCCCGACACGCGGACTGATACAGGCGGCTCGCTGCCCGCGCCCTCGCATCGGGCCGCCCACGCGGCCGAGGAATTGCGCGATGGCCTCGCGGGGCGCAATACCCCGCAAGAGGTGCGCCCCCATGTCGCAATGCGAGGGAACGATTACATCCCTCGTCCCAAGAGAGGCAGCGCCTCCAACCGACACGGCCTCTTGTCCGGTGGACAGGTACACACCCCCGGCGATCTTGCCCTCTCGGTACAGGATACTGAGCCGATCTTCAAGGGGCCTGGCAAGATGCAAATAGTAGCGAATATACAGCAACTCTTCGTCGGACATCCGTGTCTGACGCATCGCTACTCCTCGGAGAATCGTCGAACGGTGTGGTGAGAAAGGGAACAGACGCGGCGAGACACTAGCCGCCGATAGCGGACATGGACCGGATCGGCTGCACGAAATCGGGCTCGTTGATCTTGTGGCCCGGCTCCTTTTTCCAGACAGCAGCGACGATGAAGTCGGCGATCTCTCCATCCGTGGCGCCAGAGCGGAGCAACCCCTTGAGATCGTATTCGTGCAGCGAGAACAAGCACGTGCGTAGATGCCCGTCCGCCGTGATGCGGATGCGGTTACACGAATCGCAAAATGGTTCGCTGACCGAGGCGATGATCCCCACGGATCCGCGTCCATCCGCAAACCGGTACACTGTGGCCGGCTCCGAGCCATTTGCACTCGGGAGCAACGGATACACGGCATCGATCCGGGAGCGAATTTCGGCGCCGGAGACGACCGTATCGCGCCGCCACGCCCCCTGGGCATCAAGCGGCATGTACTCGATAAACCGGATTTGAAACTGCTCGTCCCGGCCCAGGCGGACGAAATCGAGGACCTCGTCGTCGTTCTCGCCCCGCATGACAACGCAGTTCATCTTGATGGGTGCGAGACCAACATCCCGCCCCAAGCGTGTCCCGTCCAGGATCTTCTTGACCAGGCCGCCGTCCCGCCGGACCATGCGCTCGAACCGCTCCGGGAGCAGCGTGTCCAAGCTGACGTTGATCCGCTTCAGCCCTGCCTGCGCAAGGCCGAGGACCTTGTCCGCCAGGAAAAAGCCGTTGGTCGTCATGGACAGATCCAGATCGGGACGGAGCCGCATGAGCCCGCCGACCAGGACGTCCACATCGTGTCGCATCAGCGGCTCACCGCCGGTCAGGCGGATCGTGCGT
Source organism: Vulcanimicrobiaceae bacterium (assembly GCA_035505475.1). Classification (GTDB taxonomy): domain Bacteria; phylum Methylomirabilota; class Methylomirabilia; order Methylomirabilales; family 2-02-FULL-66-22; genus 2-02-FULL-66-22. The sequence continues at coordinate 1,153 of DATJQT010000141.1, read as the reverse complement.
ATGCCGAGATCGACGAAGATCCGGGCAAGGCGCAGAATCTCTTCGTAGCTGAGAATCTCGCGCTTGGGCAGCCAGGGGAGACCTTCCGCCGGCATGCAGTACACGCAGCGGAAATTGCAGCGGTCTGTCAGAGAGATGCGAAGGTCATCGATGGTACGGCCGAAACTGTCTTTCAAATTCGACACGGGCGTCCCCGAATGCCTGCGCGCCCTGCTAGTGCGCCTGGGCAGCCGGCTCGGCAACTGGCACCGACTCCGGCACGGCTGGGGTCATCGGCGAGGGATAAAATTTCTCGGCATGCAAGGCGGTCTGATCAAACACCAGACCGGTTCGATTGAATGCGCCGATCTCGAAATTCCCGGTCCACATGGTAATCGCGTCGAACGGGCAGTATTCGACGCAGAGATTGCAGTACATGCACAGGTTGTGATCAATGACGAATTCGGCCGGATGCCGTTCCTTACCCTTACCAGCCCCGATGATGGTAATGCAACGGGTCGGGCAAATCTTGGCGCAGGCGTCGCACGCCGTGCATTTGAGCTTGCCGGATGCAAGATCAACGGTCAGCACGTGCCGGTTCAGCGAGCGCAGCGGCAACGTGCGCTTCACCGTCGGGTACTGGACGGTGAGCGCCGGCGTGAAGAGGTGGCGCAGGGTCACCTTCATGGCCGCCAGCACGGTGACAAAACCCGCCCACACGTCATACATGTACTTGATCATCAGCGCCTCGTCAGGCCGGAACGCCGGCCGCCCCCATTTCGGGGATGACCACGGCGGGCAGTTTTTTCTTCGCAATCGTCTCTTGCGCGATCTTTTCCTGCAATTTCAGGACGCCGTACAGCAATGCCTCGGGGCGCGGCGGGCACCCCGGCACGTACACATCCACCGGAATGATTCGATCGACGCCTTTTACGACGTGATACGCATCCCAGTAGAACGGCCCGCCCGAAATCGCGCAGGCCCCCATGGCGATCACCCATTTGGGATCGGCCATCTGCTCGTACAGCGTCTTGATTCGGGGCGCCATCTTCTCGGTCACTGTTCCCGCCACGATCATCACGTCCGATTGTCGCGGCGACGGACGGAACACGCCGGCGCCGAACCGGTCCATGTCGAAACGGGCCGCGCCGGTCGCCATCATTTCAATGGCGCA
>DATJQT010000140.1:0-19994 GCA_035505475.1 Vulcanimicrobiaceae bacterium | reverse complement strand
TGGTCGTTCTTCTCCTGCGCGGCAGGCGTCAATGCTTCCAGCAATTGGCCGGTTTGGGTTTTCGCCTCGATGATGGCGTCGTAGAGCGCTTCCTTCGTTGCGAAGTGTTTGAAGACGGTCGCTTCGCTCGCCCCGATGCTGCGCGCGATCTCGCGGGTGGTCGTTCCGCTGAAACCCTTTCGCGAGAACAACTCTGCCGCCGTGTTGATGATCTGCTGGCGTCGCTCGGCTGCCGAGAGTCGTTTCCGGATCGTCTTCGTCGGAGGCATGTCTTTCACCCCGCTCTTCGCATTTCTTCAAGTAAGCACTTACTTACCACAGCTTCCAGCACGAAGCAATGAGCGATTCGCGACGCGTGTCAGTGATGGAATCTGAGTTGGCGCATTGCCATTTTGGGGCTGGATGGGTACTCTCGTGTGCTCACGAGGTGACCTGTGATCCGTGTGACGTGCGTCAGCAAAAAATACGGCTCGGAGAGCGAGCCGATCCTGGCCCTGGACAAGGTTGATCTCACGATCGAGTCGGGAGTATTTGCCGCCCTGGTCGGCCCGAGTGGATGTGGGAAGAGCACCCTCTTGCATCTGCTTGCCGGTGCCGACACGCCCACCTCCGGAGAAGTCTGGGTGAACGGGCAAGCGCTGACCCAGCTGTCGGATGCGGCGCTCAGCCGGTTCCGCCGTGATCGCGTCGGGCTGGTCTATCAGTTTTACAATCTGCTCCCCACGCTCTCTGCGTGGGAGAACGTGGCCTTGCCGACCCTCCTGGCGGGCGTCGCGCCACGGGAAGCGCGGGCGCGTGCCGAGGAATGGCTAGCGAGTGTAGGGCTCGCCCACCGCAAGGACCACTGGCCGCACGAGCTGTCCGGCGGCGAGATGCAGCGGGTGGCGATTGCCCGCGCGTTGGTGAACGGTCCGCGACTCTTGCTCGCCGATGAGCCGACCGGCAACCTGGACTCTGCCACCGGCCGCGCGATCATGGAGCTGCTGCAGCGCATCAATCGCGAGCAGGCCGTCACGCTGTTGATGGCCACCCACAGCCAAGAGGCGGCCGCCTTTGCCTCGCGAGTCATCCGGATGAAAGACGGGCAGATCGTGCCCGAGGACCGCCGCTAATGTTGCCCGGCGCGTCAGCGCGCCCGCTGGCGCTTATCCGGCTGCTCCTGGTGCGGCCGCTCTTGCGAAGCCGCGGCAGGACGTTGGTCACGATCCTGGGCGTGGCACTTGGCGTCGCCGCCGCGCTGGCTATCCGCCTAGCCAACGAAAGCGTCCTGGAATCCTTCCGCGCCAGCCTGGATCACGTCGTCGGCAAGAGCCGCTTGCAGGTCAGTGGGGACGACCGGGGTGTCGATGAGCTGCTGCTCACCGCTATCGGCGCCATGCCCGGCGTGGCCACCGCTACCCCGGTCATCGAATCGCTGCTGCCGGTGGCCGGCCGACCTGGCGAGGCGCTACTGGTCCTGGGTGTGGACGTTCTCGGGGACGGCAAGGTCCGCGATTACCGCAGCGTCTCGACGGTGGAGGACCCGCTCGCGCTCCTGACCGACCCCGGCGCGATCCTGCTCACCAGCCACTATGCGGCGACCCATCGCCTGGCGACTGGCGATACGATCCGGCTGCTGACGCCGATCGGCCCCAAGCGGTACACGGTTCGAGGCCTCCTCGCCGACCAGGGCGCGGCGCTCACCCTCGATGGTCAATTCGCGGTGGTGGACATCGCCACGGCGCAGCTCGACTTCGGCAAGCTGGGACGCCTCGACCGCGTGGATCTCGTCCTGGCGCCGGGCGCGGACCCGGACCAAGTCGCGGCCGAACTGCGCCGGGTGATGCCGCCCGGCGTCAGCGTTGCCCGGCCGGAAAGCCGCAACCGGCAAGTCGAGCAGATGCTCGACTCGTTTCAGCTCAACCTCTTCGTGCTCAGCCTGATTGCCCTCTTCGTCGGCGCGTTCCTGGTCTACAACACGATGGCCGTTTCCGTCGTCCGCCAGCACCGGCAGATCGGCATCCTGCGCAGTCTGGGCGTCAGTCGCAACGGCATCCTGTTGCTGATTGCCGGAGAGGGCGCCGTAATCGGGGTGCTCGGCTCGCTGGTGGGCGTGGCCCTGGGGGTCCTCCTGGCCCGGACCACGCTGGGCATGGTCAGCCGGACCGTCTCGTCGTTGTACGCCTTCGTCCGACCGAGCGGACTCGCGGTCTCGGCCTCTACCCTCGCCGAGGTCGTGCTGATCGCGGCGGGAATGGTGCTGGCCTCGACGCTGCTACCCGCCTGGGAGGCCACCCACGTCCCCCCGCGTGAAGACCTCGCCCCTGCCAGTCTCGAGCGGCATCATCGACCCTGGCGGCTGCTCGCCTGTGGCCTGTGCCTGGCCGGGCTGGCATGGGCGCTGTCCCGCCTTGGCCCGGTCCAGGGAAAGCCGCTCTTCGGATACGCCGCCGCCTTGGCCCTGCTCCTCGGGGCCGTCTGCCTCTCGCCCACCGCGTTGGTCGGGTTCCAGCGCGTGCTCCGTCCCGTGCTCTGGGGGTCGCGCCTGGTGGGGGCGCGGCTCGCGATTGGAAATCTACGGCGCACTCTGCGGCGCCACAGCGTGACGATCGGCGCGATGCTGGTCGGGTTGGCCATGCTGGTCAGCGTCTCCACCATGATCCACAGCTTCCGGTGCACCGTCGAAGTCTGGATTGCACAGACTATCCGGGCGGATCTGTACCTGTCCTCCGGCGCGCGTTTCGTGCGGGGGGCCGATGCCCGGCTGCCCAATGAGCTCTTGCCGGCCCTGCGTCAGGTCGCCGGAGTTGCTGAAGCGGACGGCGTCCGGACGCTCCGCGTTCCGGACGAGCGCGGCGGGACGTTCATCCTGGGGGCGGGAAACTTCGACTTGCTGGCCCGGCGCGGGCGGCTGCTCTTCCGACAAGGCAGCGCGGCGGAGATCCTGGCCCATGCCCGCTCCCATGAGCAGATCGTTGTCTCAGAGGTGTTCGCCGAGCGCTATCAGGTCAAGGAAGGCGACCCGGTGACCATCCCAGCCCCCGATGGGCCGCTGCGTCTTCAGATTGCCGGAGTGTACTACGACTACACGACCGAGGGCGGCTTGGCGTTCATGGACTGGAGCCTGTTTCGGCAGCACTGGCGCGACCCGTGGCTCAATTCCCTCGTGGTGTACCTTACGCCCGGTGCCGACGCGGACCAGATCCGCACCGCCATTCTGCAGCGGTTCGCCGATCGCAGCGACCTGGTCGTCATCGGGAACCGCGAGCTGCGGCACCGGGTGCTGGAGATCTTCGACCAGACCTTTGCAATCACCTACGGACTGGAAGCGATCGCGTTGATCGTCGCCGTGCTTGGCATCCTCAACACGCTCTTGGCCTCCGTTCTGGAACGCACGCGGGACATCGGAATCCTGCGCTCGGTTGGCGTCACCCGTGTCGGGGTCATGCGGTCCGTGCTCTGGGAGGCCGGATTTCTGGGCGTGCTCGCGGATCTGCTCGGCACCCTGGCGGGATTGGGGCTTTCGCTGATTCTGATCTATGTCATCAACAAGCAATCGTTCGGTTGGACGATCCAGTTCGCCCTGCCAATCCGCTTGCTGGTGGAATACGGCGCGCTCACGATCGGGGCAAGCCTGCTGGCGGGATTGTTTCCGGCCTGGCGCGCGTCGCGCCTGGCCATCGTCGAGGCCGTGCGATATGAATAATCCTGGTTATTGGTACACGTGAGATGCGACTGAACTTGAGCCTTCTCTTACAAGCCTGCCTGTCCCGATTCGGGTGGAGACGGGTCTACACAGCGAGAAGCATAAATCCCCCCACCCCCCCTTTACGAAAGGGGGGCGAGGGGGAATATCTTGATTCAGTTCACAGCGGGCGTCCACGCAAGCCGTTCGCACTGAGCGTGTCGAAATGCGAACGGCCATCAGTCTGGGCGCTTCTTGCCGTCGGGGGTCTCGTGTTGACCGCCGGGGCCGCACTGACGGCGGCGGAAGGGCCGTTCCGGCAGGCTCTGCCTGGCTATGCCTTTTCCTTCCCGCGCGACCATTTCTCCCACGACGACTACCGGACCGAATGGTGGTACTACACCGGCCATCTCACCTCGTCCGGCAAAGAGTACGGCTACGAACTGACGTTCTTCCGCAGCGGCCTGGCGGAGAACCGCGCCAATCCGTCACGGTGGGCCGCCAAGAATCTTTACCTCGCCCACTTCGCCGTCTCGGATATTGCGCGCAAGTCGTTCCGGTACTTCGAGCGCATTGGCCGGGCGGGCGTCGGTCAGGCCGGGGCGGGCAGTGAGCAACTCCGTGTCTGGGTTGGTGACTGGGAATTGTCCGGCGACGGGGCAACCGCCCGTTTGAAGGCGCGGGACGATGGATTCGGCATGGACCTGACCTTGACCGCGCAAAAGCCGCCCGCCATTCATGGCGCAAACGGCGTCAGCCAGAAAGGCGAGGGGCGCGGCCGCGCCTCCCACTACTATTCTTGCACGCGGCTCAAGACCGAGGGCACGATGACCGTCGCGGGCGCGGCGCTTCCGGTCACGGGATCAAGCTGGATGGATCACGAGTTCGGGTCCACGGAGCTGGCCCCCGATCAGGTCGGCTGGGACTGGTTCAGCCTCCAACTCGAGGACGGGAATGATCTGATGCTCTATATGATCCGAAAGAAGGACGGTCAGCCGGACCCGTACTCCGCCGGCACGTGGGTCAGCACGGACGGGACTACGACCCATTTGCGGCAATCGGATTTTTCGGTGGACGTGCTGGAGCGCTGGACCAGTCCACACAGCCAGGGCGTGTATCCGATGAAATGGCGGCTGCGCGTCCCCAAACTGGGACTGGAAGCAGTGATCACGCCGGCGTTCCCCGATCAGGAGCTGATCACGACCCAGAGCACGCAAGTCACCTACTGGGAAGGCGCCGCGCACGTAGACGGCACGCTGTCGGGCCGTTCGCTGAAAGGCAAAGCGTACGTCGAGATGACCGGCTATGCCGGACCGTTCCGGAAGCGCCTGTAATCCCCGCCCAAAAAGCAACCGGCGCCCCCGCCATTGACGGAAGCGCCGGTCGATCAATTCAGTCGGAGCACTCTAACGCAACTTCGCTTTCAGATTCTTGTCTAACGCATCCAGGAAATCTTCCGTGTAGAGGTAGTGCTCGGGCTTGAGATCGTTGCCGTAGATGCACAGCGCGAGGTCCTTGGTCATCTGGCCGGATTCCACCGTTTCTACACAGACCCGCTCCAATGTATCGCAGAATGCGCTCAAGTCCTTATTTCCGTCCAGCCGCCCTCGGAAATCCAGGCCGCGCGTCCAGGCGAAAATCGAGGCGATCGGGTTGGTCGAAGTGCGCTGCCCTTTCTGGTGCTGCCGAAAGTGCCGCGTGACGGTGCCGTGCGCCGCCTCGGCTTCCATTGTGCCGCCGTCCGGCGTGATCAGGGTTGAGGTCATCAGGCCGAGGGACCCGAACCCCTGCGCCACCGTGTCGGACTGCACGTCGCCGTCGTAGTTTTTGCAGGCCCACACGAAGGCGCCGTTCATCTTGAGGGCCGACGCGACCATGTCGTCAATCAGCCGGTGTTCATAGACGATCCCGAATGCCTGGAAGCGGGCCTTGTAATCTCTCTCGTAAATCTCCTGAAAGATATCCTTGAAGCGCCCGTCGTAGCGTTTGAGGATCGTGTTCTTGGTCGAGAGGTAGAGGGGCCATTTCTTGATCAGCGCGTGGTTGAAACAGGCGTTGGCGAACCCGCGGATGGACTCGTCCGTGTTGTACATCGCCATCGCGATGCCGCCGCCCTTGAAAGTATAGACCTCGAACTGTTTCGGCTCGCCGCCCCCGTCCGGGGTAAACGTCATCGTGAGCTTGCCCTTGCCTTCGACCACGAAATCGGTCGCCATGTACTGATCCCCGAACGCGTGGCGGCCGACGCAGATCGGCTTCGTCCAGTTGGGGACCAGGCGCGGCACATTGGCGCAGACGATCGGCTCCCGGAACACCGTCCCATTCAGGATATTGCGGATCGTCCCGTTGGGGGACCGGTACATCCGCTTCAGGTCGAACTCCTTGACGCGGACCTCGTCGGGCGTGATCGTCGCGCACTTGATGCCAACGTGGCTGCGCTTAATCGTTTCGGCGGCCTCGACCGTGACCTTGTCGTCGGTCCGATCGCGGCTCTGGATGCTGAGATCGAAATACTGGATCGGTAGGTCGAGATATGGATGGATCAATTTCTCTTTGATCAATTGCCAGATGATCCGGGTCATCTCGTCCCCGTCCATCTCGACGACCGGGTTCTTGACCGCGATCTTCTTCATCAGCCCCTCCTGGGTGCACCCTCGTTGCTGGACGCCGGCGGGCGGCCGGCCGATCGAAGGAGCATAGGGTACGCACCTGCCTTCCCGATGTCAAACGCTCCGTGCATCGACTGAGGTTTCGGGTCGCAGTGAGCTTTCCCTTCTCCGCTTGCACAGCTATGATGGGGTTCCGAAAAGGAGGGGATCATGAGCCTTGCAGAGAAGAGCTGCGTCCCGTGTCGGGGTGGTGTTCCACCGATGCCTTGGCCGCAGATTCAGGAGCTCTTGCAGCAATTGAAACCCGGATGGCATGTCAATCCGCCGGGTCATCTGGAGCGGACCTATCAATTTCCGGACTTTGCCAACGCGCTGGATTTCGTCAACAAGGTCGGAGCGATCGCCGAAGCCGAGGGGCACCATCCGGATCTCTACCTGTCGTGGGGAAAGTGCAAGGTCGAGATCTGGACCCACAAGATCGGGGGCCTGACCGAAAGCGATTTTTTTATGGCGGCCAAGATAGATCGAGTCATCGAGGAGACCAAGGCGAGCGTGGCCGCTTAAGAGGCGTGTGGATTCGCACCGGCTAACCGCCGCCGTTACAAGCGGGGAAAATAGCCTTCCGCCAATTGCCGGAGCCCGGCGGCATCGCTGATCGTCAGCCCCGCATCCGATTCGTTGATGAGCCGCTCTTCCCGCAATTGGCGGAGTGTCCGGGAGAGTGTTTCGCTCGTCAGGTTCAGATGGCTTGCCACGTGCTTTTTGAGCCCGGGCAGCGAGATCGCCCCACCTCGGCCGGGCTTGGCCTGTATGAGATACCCGGCCACCCGCCCGATCGCATCGCGGAGCACGATATCTTCGAGCAGCGACACGAGTGACTTGACCCACATCGCCATCCCGGACAGGATCTGCAGGCACAACCGGTGGTCCTCCGCAAGGGCCTTCCGGAAGGGAGCGGTCGGCAAGAGAACGCAGCGCGTCGGTTCCAGGGCTTCCGCAAATGCCGGACAGGGAAAGTTCCCCAACACGGCGACCTCGGCGAACGTCATGCGGGGCGCGGCCAGGTGCAGCACATGCTCCTTGCCCGACGGGGCGAGTTTGTACACACGCACCAGGCCGCTTTCCACCACGAACACGCCGGGCGCGGGGTCGCCGTCCCGGAAGATGATTTCGCCTTTGGCGAATTCCCGGGCGACCGCCATCCCGACGAGGGTCTTGCGGCTGGCGGCCTCGACCTGCGAAAAAAACGAGCACGCGGCAAGACTTCGGGCGATATCCACGGAACATCCTTTCGATGGCGGTCCGATTGATCTAGATCAAGGCGTCGCAATCGCCTGCGGAATATTATACGCGAGTTGGCAAGCGAGTTGAACTGTTGGGCTGCCGAAGGAGACGAGCATGGCCGTACGCAACGTGATCCGGATTGACGAGGCGAAGTGCGACGGCTGCGGCGAGTGCGTAACGAGTTGCGCCGAAGGGGCCATCGCGATCCGGGACGGGAAATCGCGGTTGATCAGCGAGATCTATTGCGACGGGCTGGGTGTCTGCCTGGGCCACTGCCCCCAAGGCGCGATCACGATCGAGGAGCGCGAGGCCGCGCCCTTTGACGAAGCCGAGACGCACAAACACCTGGCGCGACAAGCCCAGCCTGCCGCCGTGCCACATGCCTTATCCGTGCTCGGCGGCATCCCGCAATGTCCGGGCTCGATGATGCGCACTATGCGCCGCACCCCGGCCGACGGCCAGGCCGGCGCTCCGCCGCTCCGCTCGGAACTGACGAACTGGCCCGTGCAGCTCGCGCTTGTTCCGCCCACTGCCCCGTATTTGCGCGATGCGGACCTCTTGCTGGTCGCGGATTGTGTGCCGTTCGCGTATGCCGATTTCCATCGGCAGTTCCTGCGCGGCAACCCCGTCCTGATCGGCTGTCCGAAACTGGACGACCCGGAGTCCTATGCGAAGAAGATGACGGAGATTCTCGCGCAGGCCGGTCCGCGCAGCCTGACCGTCCTGCACATGGAAGTCCCCTGCTGTGGCGGGCTCACCCGCATCGCACAGTATGCGCTTGCCAATTCGCCGCGCAAAATTCCATTCAAAGACGTGACGATCGGCATCCGTGGCGACATTCGAGAATAACCGACAGCGAGATCCGACAGCGATAGCGAAGGCCCGTGTCCGTCTTTTCCCTGTCCCTGTCCCTGTCCCTGTCCCTGTCGCTGTCGCTGTCGGCCTTTTCGTCCCTACGGTTTCGGCGCGACGCAGATGAAGCCAAGCAAGGCATCCGGGGCCGCCCGCAACTGATGCTGCTCGTCGGGGCCGATGTACACCACGTCACCTTCCGTGATCTCGTGCCACTCGGTCCCGAGCAGCACCTGCCCGCGGCCACGCAACACGTACACCTGGTGGATTTCGGGGTGATGCTCGAACGCGCTCATGCCGCCGGGCTGCACCTCGAAGTAGCGCATCGCAAATCCCGGCGCACCGTCCTTGGGCCCGATCAGCACCCGCTTCGAGACGCCTTTGACCGTGGGCTTGTCGTAGGTCACGACATCAGTATTTTCCCACTCGTACTTGCCCGCGAGCTTCTTGTGGATCACGCCCATCTGTGCCCCCTGTGTGCTCGGCTCACCGCACGAGCGTCAGACCGAACATGATGACCCCGACCGCCCCGATCGCTACGGAGCCGTACCAGATCGGCCGGACCCGCGTCAGGGCCGCGACGGCACCCAACGCGATGGCGACCTGCATCAACGCCACCGCGTTCGCAAAGCCGTGGTGGCGCTCCAGCAGGCGGTCCGCATCGGCAGATTTGGCGTCGCGCTCGCGTTCTTTTCCCTCGGCGGCCTGCTTGATGTCCTGCTGCTCTTTCGCGTAGCGCGCCTGTTCCGCGTCATGCGTTGCTGGCGGCTGCTTGCCGGCTGCCAGCCACGCCGTGCGCGACGCGTCCTGGATGGCCGCCTTGATCCCCTTCGCTTGATAATAGGCCCACTGATCGGACGCTTCCGCCTGGAGCCGGGTCGCTTCCGCCTTCAGGACCAGGGCGTGATTGACGGTAGCCCCGGATTGCAGGGCGGCAAGGGCCGCGCAGGCCGCTAGCAGGGCCGTGGACAGGGCGATGACCCTCAGCAGGCGGTCGGCGCCTCCGTGCTCCAGTCGGTCGGCGATGCCTTCTCGGACCCGTTCGGTTTCGACTTCCGGCTCTTCGGGCATTGGTCCTCCTGGGTCGTGAAGGCGCCTATCCCTTCTTGTCGAGGAACGCCTTCTTGAGTTTGCGCAGCAGGATGTCCTTCTTGGCGGGGCTCAGCCGATCCACGAACAACAGGCCATTCAGGTGATCGATTTCGTGTTGGAAGATCCGGGCGAGCAGATCGGTCGCCTCGATCGTGATCGGCTGACCCGCCCGATCGAGCCCAGTCAGGGTCAGGCGGGAAGCCCGACAGACATCCTCGCGAAAGTCGGGGATCGAGAGGCAACCCTCTTCGAACACCTGTTCCCCCCGGCTCTCGACCACTTCCGGGTTGACGACGACCAAGAGCGAGGCCGGATCCCGGTTCTCGCTTGGGTTGGCGACGAACAGGCGATGCTGGCTGCCCACTTGATTGGCCGCGAGGCCCAGGCCGGGGGCGGCATACATCGTCTCGATCATGTCGTCGATGAGGACCTGCAGCGTGCCGTCAATTTCCGCGACGGGCCGGGTGCGCTGGCGGAGAATCGGTGTGCCGTAGGTCACAATCGGTCGGATCATGGTCGGGATGCCTGCGTTGGCGATTTCGGATTTCGAAGTTCGGATTTCGTAAACCAGATGCGAGCCGCACAAACCGGGGCGCCGCCCATGAGGTCTTTCCCCCACCCAATCACGCCAGCGGCAGGCTGGCCACGGCGTTGAGATCCCACCCGGCCCGCTCGCCTCGCGCGTACCGCACGGCGCCCGCGGCGGCAATCATGGCCGCGTTATCGGTGCACAGGGCAGGCGATGGAATCGTGAGTATGAAACCTTCCGCCTCCGCCTCCCGCGCTAGGGCGCGCCGCAACGCCCCGTTGCACGCCACACCACCCGCGACCAGCAGGCGGTGAATCCCCGCCTCGCGCGCCGCCCGCATGATGCGCGCGACCAGCATGTCCACGGCGGCTTCCTGGAAGCTGGCCGCGACGTCCCGGATCGTCTTCGGAGACGGCAGCTCCGCGGACCGCGGCGCGGCGCCATACCCTTTGAGATAGTGCACAACTGCTGTTTTCAATCCACTGAAGCTGAAATCCAGACCGCCGTCGCTGACTTCCGCGCGCGGAAACGCAATGGCCTTCCCGTTACCCAACGCAGCTTCCCGCTCGATCACCGGCCCGCCCGGATAGCCCAGCCCGAGGAGCTTGGCGACTTTATCGAATGCCTCGCCGGCCGCATCGTCCCGCGTGCGGCCGAGCAGGCGGTACTCGCATTCGGCGGGTAGCAGGTACAAGTGCGTGTGCCCGCCCGATACGACCAGCGCGACCGCCGGATAGACCAGCGGGTTTTCGAGCCGCGCGGCGGCGATATGGCCTTCGAGGTGGTTCACTGCAATGAGGGAAAGCTGTCGGCAGTAGGCAATCGCCTTGGCGGCGGACACGCCGACGAGGAGCGATCCGACCAGCCCAGGGCCGACCGTGACTGCCACCGCACTCAGGTCGGCAAGCCCGACCCCGGCGGTTTTCAACGCGCGGCCAATGACCGGCGTGATCGCCTCGAGATGCCGTCGCGATGCCAGCTCGGGGACAATGCCGCCGTATGGGGCATGGACCTCGACCTGCGAGGCCACGATAGAACTCAGGATCCTGCAGCCGTCCTCGACCACTGCCGCGGCGGTCTCGTCACAGGAGCTTTCGATACCCAATACGAGGTTGCGCATATCAGCAAACGGCGCGGGAGGACCCACCCCCCGCGCCGATACGCTCCGTGATTTCGCCGGCCCGGGCAAGCAGCCATAGAGTCGGCGAGGTGAGGCTGTCGGTTACGCGCCCGCCTTCGCTTCGGCTTTGGGCGCGCCCTCGCGGTCGAAGATCCGCGTGGCCTTCAGGATCTCCATCGCACGCTGCAGCTGGATGTCCTTGGCAAGATCCACCACGTCACGCTTGCCGATCTCCACCCCCTCGCCCTCCTGCTCGCCGATCTTCTGATCGCGGGTGGGTGGGGCCGGCGATTTCGAGTTGCCCTGCTTGTCTTGGTCGGTCGGCTTCACCTCGGGCCTGGGAACGTCGACCACGATGTCCGGCATGATGCCGGAGCCGTGGATCGAGCGCCCTTTGGGTGTGAAGTACTTGGCCGTCGTCAGGCGGAGTCCCGATCCATCAGGAAGCGGGATCACCGTCTGGACCGATCCCTTGCCGAAGGTCTTGGTGCCGAGGAGCACGGCGCGTTTCCAGTCCTGCAGCGCCCCGGCCACGATCTCCGACGCGCTGGCCGAGCCGCCGTTCACCAGGACGACCATCGGCAGCTTGGGGAACTCCGAGGCATGTTCCGCCGTAAACCGCAGGTCCTGGTTCTTCTGCCGCCCCTTCGTGTACACGATGAGCTGGCCCTTGTCCAGGAACTGATCGCTGACCGCGACCGCCTGGTTCAACAGCCCGCCCGGATCATTCCGCAGATCGAGGACGAGCGCCGTCGCGCCATCTTTGCGCGCCTGCTGCAGCGCAGCCTCGAGGTCCTTGCCCGTGCGCTCCTGGAACGAGACGATCCGCACATAGTAAATGCCGTCGCCCAGGTCTTTGGCGCGGATACTGTGGACCTCGATCACCTCGCGGACCAGCGTCACGTCGAACGGCTCGGGCTGCTTCTCGCGCGCAATGCTGATCACCACGCTGGAGCCCTTCGGCCCGCGCAGCTTGCGGACCGCTTCCATCAGGGTCATATCCTTGGTGATCTGGCCGTCAATCTTGACGATGCGGTCGCCCGGATGAATACCGGCCCGGTCCGCCGGCGTACCCTCGATCGGCGAGACGACGGTCAGCATGCGGTCCTTGACCGTGATCTCGATACCCAGCCCGCCGAAGCTGCCCTGTGTCTCGACCTGCATCTCCTTGAACGCTTCCGGCGGCATGAACGAGCTGTACGGATCCAGGCTATCCAGCATGCCCTTGATCGCGCCGTACATCAGCTCTTTCGAGTTGACGTCGTCCACATAGTTGGACTGGATCAAAGACAGCACTTCAGTAAAGACCTTAAGCTTCTCGTAGGTGTCCTCGACGGCCGTCATGCCGTGCTGCACGCCACCGGTGAGCACGAGCAGCGCCAGCACGCCTGATATCAGGGCCCCCTTCCACCAGCAGTTCCGTCGCGTGGGAAGCATGCGTGATTTCCTCCATCCATCAATCAATGCACCGCGACACAGACGCCCTCACGGGCGAGGGCTACCGCGGCTGTAGCCAGGCCAACGGATCTTGCGGCTTCCCGCGATACCGCAATTCGAAATAGAGCTGGGGGCCCTCCAGCGACCCCGTGTCCCCGACCTTGGCAATGGTCTGTCCAGCCGTCACCGTGTCCCCGGTCTTGACCAAGAGGTCCGCCGCATGGGCGTACAGGGTGAAATACCCGCCGCCGTGATCCAGGATGACCAGCCGGCCGTACCCCTTGAACCAATCCGCAAAGATGATCGTCCCGTCCGCCACTGCCTGGATGTCGCGCCCTGCCGGTGCGGTGATCTCGATCCCGCGGTTGAACGTCACGGTCTGAAACCGCGGGTGCTCTTGCCGGCCGAAGGTCGAGGCTAGCGTTCCGGCGGCCGGCCAGGGAAGCTTCCCGCGCAGCCGCTCGAACTGGCTGTCGCCGATCGGCGTCTCGACCCCGGTGCGCGTCTCGGTCCGGGCCGTCTCGCGGGAAGTCGCCCGGCTGGCGCGCCGCTGGCGCTCCTCGTCAGCTTGCAGGCGGGCAATTAACGCTTGCAACCCCTTGGCCGATTTTTCCAACTCCTTGATCGCCGCCAGATGCGCGGCCTTTTCGTCGCGCACTTTGGCCAGCAGCACCCGGTGCTGCTGTTGTTGATCGACGATCTGACGGCGCGTGGCCTCCGCCTGCTGGCTGGCCTCGGACACATCTTTCTTGTACTGCTCGAAATCGGCCTTCTTTTTCGACAGGTCGTTCAAGCTGACGGCGTAGGCCTGCATCAGCCGTTGATCCTGCGCGGCAAGCGCCGACAGATACTTGAGCCGCCGGCTGGCGCTGCTGAAGTCGTCCGCCGACAGCAGCATCCGGACATAGCCGACCCGGTCCTGCTTGTACATGGCGCGCAGGCGCAGCTTGAGAAGCGTGCGCGTCCGGCTGAGTCGTTTTTCGGTGCTGTCGATCTCCCTCGAAAGGCTAGCAATCCGCTGCGTGCTGCCCCGCAGCTTGGCCTCGAGGTCCTTCAGCAGCTTGGTCTTAATCTTGAGATCGGCCTCGATCTGTGCCAAGTCGCGCGAGAGCGTGGCTTCTTTTCGGCCAGCTTCCTTGGCCTGCTCCCGCTCGCGGCCGAGTTCCCGCTGGACTTCCTTCAGGCGCTCTCGGCTATCCTGCGGCCTTTCCTGAGACTTCTCCTGGGGCCGCGGGGACTTGGTGCTAGTTGTGGCAGACTTAGCAGCGCACGGCAACAGCAAAGCGCATGCCAGGCCGATCAGACATCCTGCCCTTCGTCCCGGCAGCCAAAAGCCCACCCTGTCCCCCGTCATGTCCGGAGGAATCGGCCGACTGAGATCAGGCTGCCGAATGCGCCGACCCCTGCTCCGGCCAGCAGCATTCCCGTGGTCCAACGGTTGTCGAGGAAGCCTCCTAGGCCGATGCCGAAGATCTGCCCCGGCGTCACCCCAATCTGCCAGAGTGTCGCCTGGTAGGCGCCATAAAGCAGCAGCAGGGCCAAGCCGGCCCCCATTGTGCCCTGAATCATGCCTTCCAGCAGGAACGGCGCCCGAACATGAAAGCGGGTCGCCCCGACCAGGCGCATAATCTCGATCTCTTCGGCCCGGGCGTAGACCGTGAGCCGAATCGTGTTGCTGACAATCAATAGCGACGCCAATCCGAGCGCCATGCCGACCGACAACCCCAGTAACCGCAGCAACCGGATGATACGGCTGAGCCGGTCCACCCACTCCTGGCCGTACATGACATCTTCAACGCCTTCCAGCCGGCTGAGCGATGTCGAGAGTTGCTTCAGCGCCTCCGGCGTCTGATAACTGTCCTGGATGTGCAGCTGGAGCGAGGCCGGAATCGGATTTTCCCCCAATCCGTCGAGCAGCGATTCCTTGCCCTTCAACTCGCGCTTGAATTGCCGGAGCGCCTCTTCCTTGCTGGTGTACGAGACGGTCTGCACGGCGCCTTCGCTCTGCACCCGGCGGCGCAGCAGATTGAGCTGATCCGCCGTGATGTTGTCGTCCAGGAACACCGTGACCTGGAACTGCTCCTTCCACTCGGTGATGACCGCGCCCAGGTTGCTCGTGATGATCAGGAAAATGCCGACGATCACGAAGGAGACCGCGATCGTGGCGATCGATGCCACGCCGCCCCATCCGCTGCGGCGGATGTTGGTCAGCGCATCTTCGATGATGTAACGGATGCGATCCATACGCGTATCAGCTCACGTGAGCCGCTGGCCCCGATCTTCAATGACCCGTCCGCCCCTCAGGAACACTGTGCGCCGTCCCAGCTCGCCCACCAGGTTCACGTCGTGGGTGGCCACGATCACCGTCGTGCCTTTGGTGTTGATCTCGGCCAAGAGTTTCAGGACTTCTTTCGCCACCTCGTAATCCAGATTGCCGGTCGGCTCGTCGGCAAGCAGCAGGGTGGGTTCGCTCATCAGCGCCCGCGCGATGGCCACGCGCTGCTGCTCTCCCCCGGAAAGCTTGTAGGGGAACATCTGCGCCTTGTGGCTCAAGCCGACCATTTTCAGCGTGGAAGCGACTTTCCGTTTTCCGATTGCCGCCGGGATGCCGAGTACCCGGTACACCAGCGCCAGGTTGTCGGCGATCGAGCGATCCTTCAGCAGCTTGAAGTCTTGGAAGATGATCCCAATACTGCGGCGCAGGCTGGGGATCGCCCCCGCCCGCAGCTTCACCACGTTGCGGCCGTAGACCAGGATCTGTCCCGAATTGGGGAGTTCGTCGCGGAAAATGAGCCGCAGGAGGGTCGTCTTTCCCGCGCCGCTCGGGCCGACGAGGAAGACGAATTCCCCTTTTTGGATTTGCAGATTGATGTCGACCAGCGCTTCAACGTCGCGGGCGTACGTCTTGGTGACGTGAAAGAACTGGATGACGTCCGGGCTGCCTGATCCTTTGGTGCGCACCTGCACGTGTGGAATATCCCTCCAAAAAAACCGTTATAGCCTAACGATTTTTCCCGACCCTTGCAATGGAATTCCCCGACATTTTGCGGTTTTCCGTCGCTGGCAGTCCCCTGGCCGGGCGTGTGTGGATGCCTCTGGATCGTCGTGGTGGCCGGGAAACGGCTTGCCTTGACTTCGACGCCGGAAGCTGAGTAGACTGAAGCAGCTCCTCGCACTGGTTCTGTTACGGGCCGGGAACTCTCAGTCCAGGTCCGAGCGGGGGCTGCTCCATGCCTGATTTTGTGTTGGTCTGCAGCGTTTGCGGGAGCGAGGCTCTGTGGGATACGGACCAGCTCCCACCCGCCGGCACACCAGAGGTCGGCCACCCCGTCCTGTGGCCATGCCCAACCTGCGGAAGCGAGCGGCGCCACCGGATCCAGGACGTGTGCCTCATCGCCGAGAAGCTGCGGCACGCGGTCAGCATCGCCACGGAAATTGATCGCCAGACTGTGGATCGGGTGTTTGCCGCTGCTGAGCGGTTCCGGCAATCGGCCGACGATTCTCGGGGGGGGATGGGAGCCGCCGAAGAGCTCGCGGCCGTGGCGAGCGCGGCCGGTGTGCCCGCCGACCTGGTGGACCGGATCGCGATCGCCGAGGCGGGCTGGCTATCCCGCCATGGCTATCTGCCAGAGCGGTCGGCCGAGCAGCGCTAGCGCGCCCTCGGTCGGTGCAGAAAAAACGGCGGGGCGAGCTGGAGGCTCGTCCCGCCAGAGATCTGTTTACTTTGCCTGGCGCTTCTCGATCGGCTCGAAATCGCGGATGGCCACGCCCGTATAGACCTGCCGCGGGCGAGCGATCTTCTGATCCGGGTCGAGGATCAGTTCCTGCCACTGCGCCAGCCAGCCCGACATGCGCGGCACCGCGAAGACGACCGTGAAGTACTCGCTCGGCATGCCCATCGCCTCGTAGATGATCCCCGAGTAGAAATCGACGTTCGGGAACAGCTTGCGCGAGACGAAGTAGTCGTCCTGCAGGGCGATGCGCTCCAACTCTACCGCCAGCTCGATCAAAGGATTCTTGCCGGTGACCTCGAAGACTTCCTCGGCCAGGCGCTTGATGACCTTGGCGCGCGGGTCGTAGTTCTTGTACACGCGGTGGCCGAAGCCCATCAGGAGTGCCTTCCGCTCCTTCACGTCCTTGATGAACTGGTTGACCTTGTCCTTCGCGCCGATCTGCCGGAGCATCTTGAGCACGGCCTCGTTCGCCCCGCCGTGCAACGGCCCGAAGAGCGCCGCGGCGGCCGCGGCGGCCGAACAGTAGGGATCGCACTGCGAGCTCGCCACCACCCGCATCGCGTTGGCGCTGCAGTTCTGCTCGTGGTCCGCGTGCAGGATGAACAGGACATCGAGCGCCCGCTCCAGCACGGGGTTGGGCGTGTAGCGGCATTCCGCCATGCGCCACATCATGTTCATGAAGTTGCCGACGTACGAGAGGTCGTTGTCGGGCATCACGTACGGCAGGCCCATCGTATGCCGAAACGCCATCGCCGCCAGGGTGATGACCTTCCCGAGCAGCCGATAGATCTGCAGCATGCGCACTTCGGGATCGGCGACGTTGCGCGACGCCGGATAAAAGCTGGAGAGGGCCGCCAGCGTGCTGATCAGCATCGTCATGGGATGCGCATCGTAGTGGAACCCGTGAAAGACTTCTTTCATGGACTCGTGCACGATGGTGTGATGGGTGATCGCGTGGACCCAGGTGTCGTATTGGGTCTTGGTGGGCAGCTCGCCGTGGACCAGGAGGTAGGCCACCTCCATGTAGTTGCTTTGCTCCGCCAGCTGCTCGATCGGGTAGCCGCGGTCGCGCAGGATGCCGCGCTCGCCGTCGATGAACGTGATGCTGCTCTTGCACGAGGCACTGTTGACGAAGGCCGGATCGAAACTCATCAACCCGAAGTCGTCCTCCGCGACTTTGATATTGCGGAGGTCCGCGCCGCGAATCGAGGCGCCGTACTTCGGGAAGGTGCCGTAGTGTATGGGCACCTCGTACGTCTTGCCGGTGCGATTGTCGGTGATGCTCAGACTGTCCACCCTGCCACCACTTTCTTCTCCGCACTCAGTGAATCACTCAAGGGTTAATGACCAATTAGGGTACCTCGCGTTCCCGGATCCCCTCACATTCTGTGCATCCTGAGCGGAAATCGCCAAGGTGCTCACGGTTCGTGTTAGGCCACTCAGCCCGATCCTTCCCTGCGCCTCCATGAGCATCAACACCACCCACCCCCATGTCTGCTCGCATGGTGACAATAAAGTAGAGCATGCAGCGTGCCAGAGTCGTCGAGCAGGCTGTTGTGAGGTCCTGGGGTCAAGAGGGCGGTCCGGTGTGGGCGTGGACAGGCCCAAGGGTAGGGGAGTGTTCCGCTCGGGTGTGTGCGCCGGCGCCCAGCGGTCCGGTCAAAGGTATACACATATTGCCGAGAGTATTCCGCAAATCTGAACCGCGTCGATATTGGATCGTGGCATGCGCTTTGCGTCTCTCATTCTCTGTTTATAGGTCCATACTCTTCAGCCGGGTGGGGTGCCAAGGGTACCAGTTGCATCGGCTGGCGTGATTAAGGTCTTAGCTGGTGTTGTCCAATGGGAGGTACTCCATGGCTGCAGCGCAAAACGAAGAAGCACACTGTGAATCAGGCGAGCCTGAGGAGAGTGCAGGGCGGACCGATTCAACCGCCCACCCTGGTGGGTGTCCGATGTCTGGTCCCCTCCCCGCCGGGAAGGTGCCGTGGCAACACGAAGATCGGGGGGCGGCCAGTGGCGGGGACCGCGGGGAGTCTGAACGGCGTGGGGAAAGTGCCGCCTCCGGCGCAACCGGCGCGTCCGGAGTGGAGCGAAATGAGGAGGTGGCCGAGGAACAATGGCCGCCATTCCTCGCCAGCTTCAGCGCCGCACATACGGGCTGGCTGGTCACACTGGAGGTGGCGGACGAGTCCGGTCACTGCGTCGAGGTGGCGCACCAGCGCCTCCTCGGAGTCAGCCTCGATCGCCAGCGCCGGCGGGCATACGTTCACCTGGGCGAGCCGGGTGGGGGTTCTCTCACGCACGCCGTCCCCGCGCCAATCCGGATCCGTTGGAAGGAAACGGCGACCGGCGAGCACGTAGGATTGGACATCACTTCCGCGAACGGCAGCACCAGCCAGATCCGATTCCGATCGGTGGTACGGCCAGAGATGGCCGACCGCCTCACGGCGTGACTCGCGGACGATGATGCGGTACGACCGTTATCAGGTGTCGTCCACTTTTGTGGACCACTGTCTCTGCGCCACCTGTGCCGAGGATGGATTCTGGCCGGGAGCATGGCGCCGACCGCACCTTTGTGAATTAGAACCCGTTATATAATTCAGGAGGCAGGTATGCGGTGCGGTCGGTCGAGGGGGAGGTGGTGTCGCCGGTTCCAATTGCAGAGCGTCCCGGCAAGCGGGTTGATGCTGTTGACAGTTAACCGGCGATGCCCGACAAATCTCAGACCCGGACGACGGTGATCCGATGAGCCGGGTGCGTGCGCAGATGCTCCGCTTTGAGCGCCCGGGCGGTGTCTTCGGTGCAGGCCTTGTGCTCCCAGCCGCAGGCCACGTCCCAACAAATCGCGAGCCATTCCGGGGCACGCCGGGGGAACGTGCGGGGAGTGGTCGAGCCTTCGCCTTTTCCCACCCAGGACAACGTCACCGTCGCGGATTGATAGAGCGCCTTGGCCATGGGGGTCTTCCGTCGAGCCACCAGGTTGCTATTTCGTGGTTAACACACCGCGTCAGCAGGGTACCCGAGCAAGGTCGCCCCGCGCCATCCGTAGTCCTACGGAGAAACAGCGCATATTGGGGTGAATTCACGGTGAGCGGGTCGGGTGTACCGCAATACGAGGGTGCCTGCGCCAACACCGATCAATCCCAGGACAGACCCCGACTTGAATCGAAGCGCGCTCACTATTTCGCGGCGTGCTCGCTGCGCCCGACGCCATCGCATTGGTTAGAATCCTCTGCCTGCATCCGTGTATGCCGCTCTGCAAAATTAACAACATTTCATGCTGCGTTAATCGCCCTCACATCGGAACGGGGGCACTATGACCTCGGGGATAGGTCCGACCAATGTCAGGGGCGCAATTGGCAGGACGCATTGGAGGCCCAAGTGCTGCCGGACTCCCGATCGATGCCAGACAGGAACCGGGAGATGTCATCGGCCAGTATGCCGGCCATGCGATCGCCGTCGAGCGGCGCCGGTGCAGGCATGCAGAGCGGCACACCGTAGACACCTACCACCTAGGTTACCGAGCTTCCGGAACAACGGCCTGTCGCTGATGTCGACAAGGGAGCCGCTGGGAGTGATGGTGCAGCCACTCACTTCGGAGTCCGCATGGTGCGCGGGTGAAAGCTCATCTCTGCACAGCTTCGTGGAGATTCGGAGCGGTTTATAATCT
>DATJQT010000139.1:0-16237 GCA_035505475.1 Vulcanimicrobiaceae bacterium | reverse complement strand
CCGAGCGGATCGTCACGATCGACAGCGACCTGGGCCACTCGGGCGCGTCGGCGGCCGACCGGGCCGGCTTCCAGCGGCTCGTGACCGAGGTGAGCCTCGGGCGGGCAGGGATCGTCCTGGGGCTGGAGGTCTCGCGCCTCGCGCGCAACTCGACCGACTGGCACCGACTGCTCGAGATCTGCGCGCTCACCGCCACCTTGATCTTGGACGAAGATGGTGTGTATGATCCCGCCCACTTCAACGACCGGCTCCTGCTCGGGCTGAAGGGCACCATGTCAGAAGCAGAACTCCACGTACTGCGGGCCCGCCTCCAAGGCGGGATCCGGAACAAGGCGCGGCGGGGCGATCTGGTGATCACGCCGCCCATCGGCCTGGCCTACGCCGACACGACGCTCGGCTTGGATCCGGACACCCAGGTGCAGGCGGCGCTCCGGCTGGTGTTCGTGACGTTCCGCCGCACCGGATCCGCCACGGCGGTCGTCAAAACGTTTCGACGGCAGGGCCTCCTCTTCCCGCGCCGCATCCACGTCGGGCCGCGGCCGGGCGAGCTGGTATGGGCCGCGCTGGGGCATACCCAGGTGCTCCGCATCCTGCACAATCCCCGCTACACCGGCGCGTTCGTGTTCGGGCGGACCCGCACCCGAAAAACCCTCGAAGGGCGGACCACGATCGTGCCGGTTCCGGCGGCCGAGTGGGACACGGTGATCCGAGAGGCGCACCCCGGCTATCTCTCGTGGGAGGAGTACGAGGATAACCTGCGGCGCCTGCACGCCAGCGCCCAAGCGATGGGGGCCGACCGGCGCCAGAGCCCACCCCGGGAAGGCCCCGCCCTGCTCCAGGGGTTGGCGGTCTGCGGCCGCTGCGGCGAGCGGATGACGGTGCGCTACCACACCCGCCACGGCCGCCAATGGCCAGAATACCTCTGTCAGCGGGCCGGCATCGAGCAGGGCCCCCCGCCCTGCCCGCGGGTGCAGGGCGCTGACATCGATCAGACCGTGGGCACACTCTTGGTCGCCGCGGTGAGCCCGGTGGCGCTCGAGGTCGCCCTGATCGTCCAGCAGGAGCTCCAGGCGCGCCTCGACGAGGCCGACCGGCTCCGGGGCCAGCAGGTCGAGCGCGCGCAGTACGAGGCCGACCTCGCGCGCCGGCGCTACCTGCAGGTCGATCCGGACAACCGCTTCGTCGCGGACTCCCTGGAGGCCGAGTGGAATAGCCGGCTGCGGGCCCTCAGCGAGGTGCAGCAGGTGCGGGAGCGGCAGCGGGAACAGGATCGGCAGGTCCTGAGCGCCGAGCAGCGGGCCGCGATCCTGGCGCTGGCCACCGATGTCCCGCGACTCTGGCGCGACCCCCAGACGCCCGACCGGGAGCGGAAGCGGATGGTCCGGCTGCTCCTCGAGGACGTCACGGTGCTCCGCGATCCTGGCATCACACTCCACCTGCGGTTCAAGGGCGGGGCGACGCACACGCTCACGCTGCCCCGGCCGGGGAACGCCTGGCAGCAGCGGACGACCGCCCCCGCGGTGGTACAGGCGATCGACCAGCTCCTCGCCCATCATACCTATCCGGAGATCGCCGCCCACCTAAACGCGCGTGGCCTGCGGTCCGGGAATCGCCGGGCGTTCACCGCGGCGATCGTCGCCAAGATCCAAGATCACTATCAGCTCATGCCGCGCTACGATCGGCTCCGGCAAGCCGGGATGCTGACACGGGAGGAAATGGCGACCCTGCTCGGCATCTCCCAGTCCCAAGTCAAGGTCTGGCGCCAGCAGGGCCTGCTCCGCGCCCACGCCTACACCGCGAAACCCGACTGGCTGTACGAGCATCCGGGGGACCATCCCCCGCGCAAGGCCCAGGGTGTCAAACTCTCCCAAAGACGCCTGCCGGAGTTCACACCGGAACAGGCCAAAGAGGTGCAGTGTGAAGCATAGTCCTTCTGCCACGGACTCCGCGGCGTTGTAAGCACTTCCGGCATGCCTAAGTCCGCCACGCGCCGGTTAAAAGCCTCGCCGTAGACCCCATCGCGGTCCCGAAGGAGATACCGGGGTGCGTGTGTCCACGGGAACGCCTCCACTAGTTACTGCGCCGTCCACTGGGCAGTGGAATGCTCCGTCAGGTTGAAGTGAAGAATCCGCTGACGGTCATGGGCCAGCACGATCAGCACGAAGAGGACCTTGAACCCGACCGTGGGGACCGTGAAGAAATCCAGCGCGACGAGCTCCGACAGGTGATTATTGAGAAAGGCGCGCCACGACGGTGAGGGTGGCCGGCGCGGGCGGACGCGGTAGTTCTGGATTTGGCCACTGCAATGCCGAGCTTCCGCAGTTCCCCGAGATTTCTGGGCAAGCCCCAGCGCCGATTCGCAGCCGAGAGGTCCTGGATCGGCGTCCGGGATTCCTGGCTGACTGCGGGCCGACCCGGCTCCCTCCGGCTGAGCCGCGTCCAGTGCTCCCGAAACCGCCGGCGCTGCCACGCCAGGACCGTCGCGGGCTCGAAGATCAGGGCCGCCTGCCACCGGCCCCAATGCCGGGCCCATGTGTCACAGAGTGGTTTTTGGCAGATGATGTGGACGCCGGCGGCCTTCGCCATCCGGCAGTGTTCGCCATGCAGAGAGGGAATCATCAGCAGATCGATGAAATTCTACCCCTCGGTGTCCAGCATGCGGTCCAGCCGGTCATAGACACGCGCCTGCGGGAAAAACTGGTCACGCCGGGCTTCCACGCGCGACTGGGTGGGGTTCCCCAGCGCAACGATCTCCACTTTGGGAATGCGCTGCCAGCCGCGCAAGATGGAATTCCGAGATCGTCCCGCACCCGAACACACCGCCGCGCAATCGGGACATCGCATCCCCTCAGAGGATCGTGCGGCCCCCGTCCACGGGAAGCGCAACGCCGGTAATGAACGCTGCTTCCTCCGAGGCGAGGAAAAGCATGGCTTTCGCGATGTCGTCCGGCACGGCGGCGCGTCCCAACGGGCACACTTTGTTCCAGCCGTCAAAGGCATCCTGGCGATAACCGGTGCGGGTCATGGGCGAATCGACGAAGCCGGGCAATACACAGTTGACGCGGATCGGCGGCGCACCCTCGAGCGCGGCCATCTGTGTCAATTGAAGGATGCCGGCTTTGGCGGCGGCATACGCGCCGTGGCCCTCTTTCACGCGAATGGCCATGCGAGAGGCGATGTGCACGATTGCACCCCCGCGTCCGCGCATCGCCCGCATTGCCGCCTTCGTCGCGAGGAACGCGCCAGTCAGATTCACCTCCACGACGTGCCGCCATTCGTCTTCGGGGGTGTCTTCAAGTGGGTGACTCTTCAAGATGCCCGCACAATGCACGAGAACGTCGAGCGGCCCCAGCGCCTGTTGCGCCTTGATGACGGCCGCGTCGATGTCCGCAGAACGCGTCACATCGCAGCGGCAGGATTCGGCCTTTCCGCCGGACGCCCTTATCCGTTCGGCCGTGGTGCGCGCACCCGCTTCGTTCAGATCCGCCGCAAGGACGCTGCCGCCCCGGATCGCAAACAGTTCTGCCGTGGCCCGGCCAATCCCGGAAGCCGCGCCCGTGATTAAAGCCACCTTCCCTGTGAAATCCATAGCTGCACCCTCATTCATGCGACAGCGACATCCGACAGCGACAGCGAAGCGCCGTGTTCGTGCTCGCGCCCCTGTCTATGTCTCGGCTCTCGGCTCTAGGCTCTCGGTTCCCCATGATCTTGCTTCGTCTCGGCGCTCGGCGCTTTGTTAGTATTCCTTCAGCAACTGCCGCGCGATGACGATGCGCTGAATCTCGCTGGTACCTTCCCAGATTTGATACACCTTGGCCTCGCGGTACATCCGCTCGAGCGGAAACTCGGTACTGTACCCGTACGCTCCATGAATCTGCAGGGCCTCCGATGTCACCTTCACCGCCAATTCCGAGGCGAGGAGTTTAGCCTCGGCGGCCTCCCGGATGATGGACTGCCCCTGATCTTTGAGCCATGCCGCGTGGCGGAGCCGCAGCCGCGCCGCCTCGATCCCGGCCGACATGTCCGCCAGCTTGGCCTGGACCTGCTGCAAATTCGCGATCGGCTGGCCGAACGCTGTGCGCTGCTTGGCATAGCGGACGGATTCTTCCATGGCCGCCTGTGCCAATCCCAGCGCTTGGCACCCGATCCCGATCCGCCCTGTGTCCAACGACATCATCGCGCGTTTGAACCCCTCACCCTCTTCACCGAGCAGGTTCTCTTTGGGGACCCAGCAATTGTCGAGTACCACTTCCCCGGTTGCCATGCCCCGGACGCCCATGAGGTGCTCCTTGGAGCCGGGTGAAAATCCGGGCGTGCCCTTCTCGACGAGGTACAGCGTGATCCCCTTGTGCCCCTTGCTCTTGTCCACAGTGGCAACTACGATGGCCAAGTCCGCCAACATGGCGCAGGTAATGAAACGTTTGGTCCCGTTGAGGACATAGCCACCCCGCTCGGGACGCGCGGTTGTCTGGACACCGGCGACATCCGAACCGGCGCCCGGCTCGGTCTGGGCGATGACGCAGATCTTCTCGCCGGCGATCATGGGCGGCAGGTATTTTTGTTTTTGTGTGTCGGTCCCGTTCTTGAGGATCATGTTCTGCATCAGCGTGCTGAGCAGTTGGATGTCGGCGACGACGACCGACGCCCGGGCCATCTCTTCCTGCGCAATGGCCCAGGACACGATGTCCATTCCGGAGCCCCCGAACTCCGTCGGCATGTTCATCCCGATGAGTCCGAGCTCCGCCATGCGCTTCCAGAGGTCCCAGGGAAACTCATCGGTTCTATCAATCTCCGCCGCGCGTGGCTTGATGTCTTTCTCGGCGAATTCGCGTACCATGTCGCGGAGCAGCCGCTGCTCGTCTGTCATGGAAAAATTCATAGCGCCCTCCCTTCTCACGCCAGCGGCGGCTGTCGCGGGTTATTGCGTCGGCCTCCGCCAGATCATCAGGCCGTGTTCGCCTTCCTGCACAACTTCGTTGCGTTGATTGAGCATCGTAACGTATTCCACCACGATGCCGCGATCCGATTTTTTCGTCTCGCGCTTGCTCTGGACTTTCACGCGTACGCGGATCGTGTCACCCATCAGTATCGGACCGGTGAACTTGTAGTTCCAGAACAGTGATGCCACGTATCGCGCACCGCTGAACTCTGGAATCCGGAATTTGAGACCTTCGGCGACGGCGAGACCGAACAGCCCGTGCGCGATCCGGGTCTTGTACGGTGTCTGGCGGCAGTACTCCTCATCACTGTGCACCGGGCTCCAGTCGCCCGAGAGTGCCGAAAAGTTCACGATGTCGGTTTCCGACACGGTGCGCGCCGGCGACTCGAATTCCTCGCCGACGACCATATCTTCGTAATATCGCTCCATGACCGTTCCTTTCTTCAGGTTTACAGGGCCGCCCAGTCCTGTGCGAGGCCCATGGGCTCAGGACCGAAGATCCGGGTGTCCATCGGCTGGCACTCGGGCGCCACCTGCAGCGGGAACCCGATCTTGCCGCGAATGTCCTTTTCGACGTCCACACCCGGAGCGACCTCGACCAATACGAGACCGTTGCCGGTCAGTCGGAAGACGCAACGCTCGGTGAAGTACCAGACCTCTTGACCCGCCGCAATGGCCCGCGGTCCGCTGAACGTGACGTGCTGGGCCTGTGCGACGAATTTTTGAAAGCGCCCCTCTTTCATGATGCGCAGACGACCACCTTCCACCTGCACATCCAGGCCGCCCGCCGTCAGCGTCCCGCAATACAGCAGCTTGCGCGTGCCCTGCGCGATGTTGATGAAACCCCCGGCGCCGGCCAAGACATGCGGCTGCGCTTTGAGGCGGCTCACGTTCACGTTGCCCTGCCCGTCCACCTCGGCGAATGCAAGGCAGCCCGCCGTGACGCCGCCGCCGTCGATAAGATCGAATTGGGCTGGCGAATCGATGATCGCCTCGGGATTGTGGGACGCCCCGAACGCGAACCCGGTCAACGGCAAACCGCCGATGGCCCCCTGCTCCACCGTGAAGTGCAGGTGCGGAAAGATGCCTTCCTCGAACGCAATCTGCGGCACCATGGACGAGATGCCGAATCCAAGGTTGACGATGTCGCCCGGACGTAACGCACAGAGCGCGCGGCGCGCGATGACCTTTTCCGGGCCGAGCGCCAGACGGTCCACGGGGTACTCCGCCGTTCGGATCTCGCCGCTGATCGCCGGATCGTACGCGATACCGGTGTTCTGCCGCTGCTCCGGATCGACAACGATCGCGTCCACGAGGATCCCCGGCACCTTCACCTTCTGTGGGTTCAATGTCCCGGCAGCGGCGATGCGCTTCACCTGGGCGATGACCTTTCCCCTGGAATTGTGGGCCGCCATCGCTTGTGCCAGCACTGCGAGGCTGACGCCTTCGTGCTCCATGCTGATGTTGCCGTGGGTGTCGGCCGTCGTGCCTCGAATGATGGCCACCTGAATCGGGAAGGCCCGATATAGCAGCCATTCCTCGCCCGCAAGCTGCACCACTTCGACCAGATCGGGTGGCGTGACCGCGTTCATGCACCCTCCCTGATCCCGCGGGTCCACGAAGGTGCCGATCCCGATCTTGGTGAGAACGCCCGGCTTCTTGGCGGCAATATCTCGGTGCAAGTGCATCAGCACACCGAGCGGGAGATTGTAGGCCTCCACCCTGTCGTTTAAGACCATCTCGTAAATTTTCGGCGGCGGCTTCGAAGCGGGGCCATTCACGTAGGAGCCGCCGATTAATCGGCGGATCAGACCGGGGTAGGCCAGATGATCGAGTCCGATCGTCCCGAACGAATCACCCACCGCAACCGGAAAAACGATCGTGAGGTCGCGAGGCTCGCCGGTCGCACAAAAGCGCGCCTCGATGCCGGCGAGCACCATGTCCGGCACGAGTTGCGCGGCCGAACTGCTCACCGTGACGGTCGCACCGTTGGGAATGAGGCGGGCGGCCTCATCGGCCGTTAGGACGGGTTTTTGAGGGTCAGGCACGCATGCTCCTCCTCCAAATAGAGATACTCTGACGGGCAGAATATGTCACGGCCGATCGAGTCGCGACGGCACAGGGTGCCTGGTGTACGTGCTCCTCCTCGCCTCTCTGTGCCTGCACAACGCCGCTACGAAATGCTCCAATGGTAAATCGGGCGGGGTGGTGCGAGAGCGGCGGAGCATGGACTGACTCCGCCAATCGGTACCGAGCCACAGGCCGCCAGAACCTATCGGCGACGTGGAGAGGTGTCAAGGAGAAAGGTCGGATTAACTTACGCGTCGGGCAGAAGAATCGTGCGCAGCGTGGTCCGTTGGGCAACCATCTCGAGGGCGTCCCGGAGTCGGGACAGCGGCAACCGGCCGGTGATCAGGTGCTCGTACGGGACCTGACCAGACGCCAGTTGGCGGACGGCCTCGGCAACGTCGGGCGGCGTGTGGTGGTAGATCGGCAGAATCGTAATCTCGTTGTAGTGCAGGCGGCCGAGGTCCAGCGCGAGTTCCTGGCCCGGCGCCACACCCCCGAAGGAGACCAGCGTCCCACCACGGCCGACCAATGCCAGCGCCTCGCGGTGCGTATCGACGCTGCCGATGACCTCGATCACCACGTCGGCATCGGGCCGTCCGGTCGTCGCCTCCAGCGCGGCGGCGGCGGAACGCCCACTCGTGTTAAGCGTATGGCTGGCGCCCAGCTTGCGCGCGGCCGTCAGGCGCTGCTCCAGCCGGTCCAAGGCGATAATCGTCTGCTGGGGCCCGTGCCGGCGCCGCAGGGCATTGACCATGAATAGCCCCATCGGGCCGGCGCCGAACACGAGGACGGTGTCGAACGGGTGGACCGGAATACGACGGACGGCGTGCAGGACACACGCGTACGGCTCGGTAAAGACTACCTGCTCGAGCGGTATTCCGTCTGGCACAGGATGCACATTGATCCGCGCAAGGCGCGCCGGAACCAGGATGTAGGGGGCAAATGCCCCGTTCAGGTACTGGATCGCCTCGCACATACTCGGCCGCCCGCGGCGGCACTGCCGGCAGGCGGCATCACCAGGCGAGCAGGGTACAGAATTCGCTGCCGCCACCCGGACGCCGGGACACCAGCGCGGGTCGGCATCCGGGCCGACCTCCACTATTGTCCCCGCCCACTCGTGGCCGAAGAGGCCCGGCGTCCGAATCATGGGATGCTGTCCGCGCAGGAAGACCTTGCGGTCCGTGTAATCCACCGACGCGACATCGACCCGGACGAGGACCTCACCAGGACCGGGGCGCGGGATGGGTACATCCTCCACACGGATGTCTTCGGCACCGTATAGCAGCGCGGCGCACATCCGGCGAGATACCGGCACCACCAGCGGACGCGGAGAATCGGATGCTGTCGTCATGGGTGAAAGATCACCTTCGTGGCGCGCCCCTCGCGCTGCAGTCGCACCCCATCCGCAAACGCATCGAGCGGCAAGCGGTGGCTGATGAGCGGCGCCACAGAGACCCGGCCTGTCGCGAGCAGGTCGAACGCCTCTGCCAGTGCTGCCGGGCTGGAGGAATAGGTCGAGAACACCGCCAGTTCGCGGTGATACAGATCGTCAAAGTCGAGCGTCAAGCGGGCATGGCTGCCTGCGCTGGCAAAGATATTGATCCGTCCGCCCGGGCGGAGCGCGGCCTGAACGTCGCCCAAGATGGTCGCATTCACGATGGTGAGAATGGCTCCGTCCACCCCCGTGCCGCTGCTCAGCCGGAGCAACGACGTCCGAAGGCCCTCCCTTGCTGAATGAATCAAATCCTTGGCACCCACCGTACCTGCCAGCGCGAGACGGGATTCGGCGATATCCGCGACGACGGGCCGCGCGCCGCGGGCGAGAAGCGTCTGTGCAATCAAGAGTCCCATCCCGCCGGCACCAACCACGGCCACCGTGTCTCCGGGCAGCACCTCGGATCGGTGCACTGCGCGCACCGCGCAGGCCAGCGGCTCGGTAAAACAGGCGGCTTCGTCCGAGAGGGCGTCGGGCAATCGGAACGCCACCTGTGCGACGTGCAGGGCAGGAATCCGAATCTGCTCCGCAAAACCGCAGGGATCGATCTGCGTGGCTTTGAATTGCTGGCACATGGAGTCGTTGCCGTGCCGGCAGGCCCAGCAGGAACCGCAGGGAACATGATGGGCAGCAGTCAGACGGTCGCCCGGCTTGAACCGGGTCACGCCGTGTCCGACCGCGCGCACGACCCCGGCGATCTCATGCCCAAGGCGGACATTGGAGGTAACCGGCTCGGCCAACTTGGCCAGATCGGTCCCGCACAGGCCGGAGGCCCGCATTTCGAGCAGGACCTCGCCCGGCCCGATCGCCGGCGGCGCCGTCTCGACCAGCCCTACACCTCCATGTGGGATCGGCAGAATCGCCTTCATCGACTCGGGAACCTACACGACTCGGAGGAGAACGCTTGTGCTTCTCTTCCGTTATTCAGTCGGTCCAGGCTCGGCGCTCGTCCGCAGCTCGTCGGGATCCAGCGTCCGCTTGCGAAGGCCCTTGAAAGGCAGCGAACGCACCAACACCTTCTCTTTGCAATTCGTACAGCGCCACCCCAGACAGAGGCCGTACTTTTGCCAGATCCAGTCCGCCGGATACATCCGTCCGCCGCACTTGCGACAGACCTTGACCCCGGATTCGCCTCGCCACCGAGGGCTGGTTGGCTGCGGCTTCTCGGGCTTCTGGGTCGACCGCCGCGGCCGACGCCGCCCCCCCTCGGATGTCTGATCTTTCTTCCCACTGGGTTGCGTCATGGGCCCGTCTCCGGCTCCTTACGCGGTCTCCAACGCATCGCGCACTGCTTGCTCAAGATCGGCATATCGCACGGCGCCGACGATCGGGGGGCGCCCCGGAAGGACCACTGCAGGAATCCCGCGGATTCCCGCCTGGAACGCGTCCTCGGTCTCTTGCAGAACGGTGGGACGAAACCGTCCGCTGGCTAGGGCGGAGCGCATGCCCCAAGAGTCTATGCCGCAACTCTCTCCGATCCGGCCCAGCGTCTCCGGGTCGCTGATGTCTTCGGTGCGGGTGAAGAAGGCTTGAAAGAGCGCCAGGTCGAATGTCTTGAACCGGTCCGGCTGCGTGTCACGCACCCAGGCGGCGGCTTCGAGCGCAGGCAGGCTGGATCGAGGATAAGGATGTCCGATCGGCGGAATATCAAACCGCGGCGCGTCGGCATCCTGCTGTCCAGCGGCCTGCCGGTGCGCCCGGTGATAATCCAAGAACACGCGGCCGGTCCGTTCTTCTCCCACGAGGACAAAGCTGCGATGGCGCAAGTGAACTTGTGAGGGGAACTCTGCCTCCAGCCGACGCAGGCGCACCGCCGCGTTGAAGCACCATGGTCAGAGGTAATCCGAATAGACCGTGACGTCCATCATCGTCCTGCTGTCGCCAGACATGCGGGGCACCGGCACAGCGACCGCAGATACCCGAACGAGTAAATCCCACTGTCGTGTCCGTCGCTCCACACGAAATTGATGGCGTACCGACCGATCGGCTTGACGTCTTTGGCTTGCACCTCGCCGGCTTTAACGACGGGGCCGGTGAGCACGGTCAGGGCTGCCGGCTTGGGCACGGCCTCGCGCTGCTCGACGCACAGGGCGCAGGGGCATTCCTTCCGCAAGAGATCGAACGGGAACACGCTCTCGTGGCCGTTCTGCCAGCGGATCCGCATTTCACGGCGTTGCCGGCTGACTTCGATATCTGCCGGATCGGTTGACGCCGCCCGCTGTGTTTCGTCCATGCTTATCTCGCCAGCCTTCAGTGAAGACCGCGTTCGTGGTCCTGGTCGTGCGTTGTTCCAGGATCGTCCTGCGCCTGCGCCCCCTTACACCCCTGCGGTTCTGTCCCTGTCGCTGTCCCTATCGCCCCGTCAGAATCCCCGCTGGAGCTGGAACGAGATCGCCATCTCCTCTTCAGCATCCGGGATCATTCCGCGGTCCCGGTACACCGTCGAGAGGCTCGTGTGGTAGAGCGGCTCCTGGGGATTAATCGCGATGGCGCGCTTGATCGCTTCGACCGCCTCGGGCAGGCGCTGCAGCTTGTGCAGGGCGTGCCCGATGGCGAGGTGTGCATCCGCAAACTGCGGATCGAGCGCAACAGCCTTCTCGAGCTCTACGATGGCCTCCTCGTACTTCTCGTGGCCGTAGAAGCCGAGGCCATTCCCGAAATGCTCGTCTTTGCTCGGCATGTGGACTCCTTGCAGAGATTTATTCGATGATAGGAACCGGCATCGCCGGCGCATCGGTGCTGGGTCGCTTTGTCCTCCGCGGCCGATGCCGTTTCTTGCGCGCCTCACCAGATGGTTTGGCCGTGGTGGTCGTCTCACTCGTGGGTCGGCGCCCGCGGCTCTTCCGTCCCGGCTGCCCCTGAACGTCCGAACGGACCGGGGTCTTGAACAGGGTGTCGTCTGGCCATTCGACGGGGATTTTGTGGCCGATGAGCTCTTCGATCATCGGCAGCGAAAGGACCCATTCCTCGTCCGCAAGGCTGAGGGCTTTCCCCAGCGCACCGGCCCTGGCAGTACGTCCAATGCGATGCACGTAATCTTCCGCGTCCTGCGGCAAATCGTAGTTGATCACGTGCGTGACACCCTCGATGTGGAGCCCGCGAGAGGCCACGTCGGTAGCGACGAGGATGTGCAACCCGCCTTCTTTAAAGCTTTCCATGATGCGGAGCCGTTTGCGCTGATCGACATCGCCCGTGATCGCGCGCGCGTGGTAGCCCTGGCGGACGAGCCGATCGGCCAGCCGCTCCGCCACGTGCTTCATGTTGGCGAACATCAGGATCCGCTTTCCTTTTTCACGGTCCAACAGCCCCAAGAGCAAAGAGAACTTTTCGTCCTTGGCGACGTGGTAGACAACCTCTTCGACCCCTTCGGCAGTGACCTGCTCTGGGGCGATAGCGACCATCGTGGGATGATTCATGCTCTCGTAGGCCAACTCCAGAACTTGCTGGCTCAGCGTGGCGGAATAAAGCGAGGACTGCCGCTTTTCCGCGGGGGGAAGGTGTCGGACGAAATAACGGATATCTTTGATGAATCCCATGTCGAACATGCGATCCGCCTCATCGATGACGAGGCATTCCACATGGTCGAGGCCGTACACGCCTTGCTTGTAGTAGTCGATGAGACGGCCGGGTGTGCCGATCAGCACGTCCACCCCGGATTGCAGCCGTTCGCGCTGCTTGTGGTAATCGACCCCCCCGAAAGCCACCTGAATATTCAGATCCGTATGGCTTCCCAGCAGCGTGGCGTCGCTGTGGATCTGGAGGGCCAATTCTCGGGTCGGCGCGACCACGAGCGCCCGTGGGGCAATAACCCCCTTGCGCCGCCGGTCCGGATTGGTGAGCAGGCGGGTGAACAGGGCAATGAGAAACGCGGCGGTCTTGCCGGTGCCGGTTTGCGCCTGACCGGCCACGTCCCTCCCCCGGAGCGAAATCGGCAGGGTTTCTTCCTGGATCGGCGTGCAGGTCGTGAAACCGGCGTCCTGGATACCTGCAATGATGGGCTCGGGGAGTTCGAAAGAGAGAAAGTCTGTGGTCATAAGTTTATGGGAGAATTAGATCTCTTCCAGATTGCATGCAAGAGGGGCGAGCTGGACACTAATCGCCTATAGAGATTACACTCGGAATGGCGGGCCTGTCGAGGAGTTTTCTTGTCGCATACCGACCGGCAGGTCTGAGCGGAAATGCGCGCTACGCTGCTTTGCGATTCAGATATGTGAGATATCGCCGCAATCCTTCAAAAAACAGCAATTCGTATGCGGTCAGCGCCTCAACAGTCAGCACGCGGTCGAGCGCGTCAAGCTTCTTCCAGAGCTCGGGCTCATGTTTCCGCAGATACGGAATGGCGCCTTCGATGTACCTTGATTGCAGGCGTCTGCCCATTTCCACGATCAACGATTCTATATCGTGAGGCTCGACCTCTGGTCTACTTTTTTCAGGCCTCTCTACCATCGTAATCATTGCGCATCTCCCTCTCCCAGAGTTGCACTGATAGTTATATACCAAACTTATGTTTGGTTGTCAACAAGACATTTACGGCGGAACATCATTGCGATGTTTGAAATGCAATGTTTGAACCACATTTTAGGCTCACAAGAAAATTCTACACCGGCTTCATTTTCCGAACCTAAACGAGGCGGGTCAAGAAACATCGCAGAGGGATTAGGGTGGGTATGCGGAATGAATATCCGGTTTCGGCAGTTCTTGCACTCTCCTCAGGCATCTCGGGCGGGACAGCCACCCGAGATCGCTGGGATGAGGTGAACCTCATCGCCTTCGGACAGTGGAGATTCGGATGTGGCAGTCCGGCCGTTGACGACCAGCAGTACCGCGTCATTCGCCGCCGAGATACCGGCCGCGCGGAAGAGATCGCCGACCCGACTAGCCTCCGGGAGCGTCAATTCGAAACGCCGCTGCGGACCGTCCGGCGTCCGCCGCTGCAACGTGGTGTGAAGGTAGAGCGTCACTACCAATTGAACATCCCATCCAGATCCGCTGCCGGCACATCGTACGTCGAATTGTGGGGCGGAAGCGGCTCAATGGTCATCCATTCCGGCAGGCGGTCATCTGCCGCCGTGAAACCAGCGCGTCGGTTGAACTCCCGCTCGATCTGCAGCGTTTCTTTCCCCAGGACCTGGAGGATATCGCCCCCCACCTGCCAACCATAGCGCGCATTCAAGAGATCCGGGATGACCTCGGGGGCAACGGCAAAGCCGAAGCCCGAGAAAATACAGGCGCCCAGCGTATCGTAGCCGGCCATGTTGATCTGGGCGGTCCGTGACGCCGCGGCCTGCACCGAGGGGTCAAGGTGATCCACCTTGGCGCGAACCGTGTTGCCCGCCGTATGGTCTGCCCCTTGCGGAGAGGTCGCGTAGGTGGTTCCCGTCCCCTTGATGGCCCGCGGCTCGTACGCCGACATTGCCTGGCCCTTGACGACGGGGATACGCGTCACGCCCAGTACCCGGCCGGCAATGCCCGCCCCTTGACCGAGAATCCGACCGAGGGGTGTCCCTTTGCGTATCTCCTCCATCAACTCGACCGCGCGCTCGCCGTCGCCGAATTCCATCAGGCCGGCTTCCGCGGCAATGCCGAGCGCCGCCCCGATGTCGATCGTGTCCACGCCAATGTCATTCGCGATCTGGTTCATCTTGGCGACATAGTCCAGGTCCGCGATTCCCAGGTTGGACCCCATCAGGCCGATCGTCTCATACTCCAGCGGACTCACGATGGCTTTTCCATCGGCCCCGCCGTAGATGTTCGAGCAGCGGATCGTGCACCCGGCCATGCAGGCATGGGCCGGCTCGCTCTCGCCGCCGCGCTTGACCATCGTATCGTGCATGTGCTCGCCGCTCAGCGTTTCGGCCCCTTCGAACCGCCCGCTGCTGAAATTGCGCGTGGGCAGACCCCCGAAGCTGTTGCAGGTCAGAGTCATTGCCGCCGTGCTGTAGTCCCGATACACGGCGGACTGCGGGTGATCCATCAGATTCTTTGTGAACTTCTTTTGCGCCAGCTTGAAGGCTTCCGGGTTCGCGACGGCCGGCTTCTTACCTCCGGCATCGTCGAAGACGATGGCCTTGAGCCGCTTCGAGCCCATGACCGCACCGAGCCCGCCCCGCGAGGCGATCCGGGACGGCTCCCGATCCTTGTCGAGGTTCTGAATACCGGCGGCGGCATACAGCATCTCGCCGCTCTGGCCGATCAGTGCGATCGCGACCTTTTCCCCGTAGCGCTTGAGCAGGCGTGGAGCGGCCTCGAACACGCCGAGCCCCGCCAGATCGTCCGCTGGCTCGAATCGCGCACCGTTGAGGCTCAAGTGCAGCACCCACCAGCCGGACTTCTTGTCTCCCGCCGGGGCCTGCCCTTCCAGGATCAGGGCCTTCATCCCCATGTTGGTCATGTGCAGGCCCGTAGAGCCGCCGGCATTCGCCTCTTTGATCCCGCGGGTCATCGGGCTTTTCGCCCCGACCGAAATCCGGTCACAGCTCGACAGCATGTGGCCGACCAAGAGTCCCGGCGCGAAGACCAGTTTGTTAAAAGGCCCCAGCGGTTCGCAGGTGGGCGGGACCTCGTCGAGGAGGATTCGGGCGGACAGGCCTCGCCCACCCAGGCGCTCCCAGGCTTGTGGGACCGGTTCTCGGGTGACTTTTTGCTCGTGTAAATTCGCCCGCCAAATCTCCATCCCTATCTCCTTTCGAAAACCCTCGGGTCGGACACCCTCACAACGTTTCGGGCGTGCCGACTCGGGGCAGGTCGGCGTTAACAGATTCCTGGAGTGCTCCGTAATGGATCAACGCGACGCCGGCGCGCCTCAGTGCGTACTTGAGCTCCGGATCGCAGAGCGCGCGCAGCTCATCTTCCCGCTGCTCTCTGTAGCTGCTGATCGCCAGGCCCGTGTCCACGTATCCCGGATGGCACATCAGCTCCGTCACACCGCTGCCCAGGGTCTCGATCAGCGCAATCAAATTGTCGGCCGTCCAGTAGGCGTCGGCGGCGACATCGCCCACGGCACGGTCCACGGCGGCCAGGCCGCGTTCGCGGATCGTCGCGGCCATCTCGGGCGACAACGCGCGCACCGGAACCTGCAATTCGGCGGCGAGGTCGAGCAAAACCGCGAAAACAGGTTCGAGTCGGTGCATGTGGTAATGCGTGTCGAGGTGCGTCGGCGGCCGGCCGAAGACACTCCGAAATCGCACGACCTGTGCCGCGGCTTCCGCCCGGATTTCGTTGGGATTGCCGGCCGTCCCAAGGCGATCCCGGTCGCGATGGAATCGCCCGGCCGTATCCACCAGGGACGGCACCGCCGGCGGCGGGAGCACCGGAGCACCCAGCGTGAAGTTCAGATGGAGGCCCAGGCCTAGGTCCGGGGCGCCGTCCACCGCC
This sequence comes from Vulcanimicrobiaceae bacterium, assembly GCA_035505475.1. GTDB lineage: Bacteria > Methylomirabilota > Methylomirabilia > Methylomirabilales > 2-02-FULL-66-22 > 2-02-FULL-66-22. The sequence goes on along the minus strand of DATJQT010000139.1, from coordinate 359 downwards.
AGGTCGCGGCTGTGCTCGAGGCCCGGAAGATTGACCATCACGGTCGTGCTCGTGATGATCCCGTACCGATGTCCATCCAGAATGCCGCGGGTCACCCCGGGCGTGAGGTTGAAGTCATCGGCATTGACGATCAGACGCTTGGACATTTACGGACCTGGCCGAGACGGTGCGGTGCGAGAAGAATGTCTGAGGGGAACCTACCAAAGCAGGCCCCCAGCGTCAATTATCGGTTCAAAGAGTCAGCAGAGAGGCATGGCCGTGCGAACGATGTAATTGAAAACGGCGGGAAGCCTTGCGGACTTCCCGCCGTTTTCAAGAACTATACGCCTTCGTAATTTACTTGGCGAACTTCTCTTTTA
>DATJQT010000138.1:0-1639 GCA_035505475.1 Vulcanimicrobiaceae bacterium | reverse complement strand
CTTTCGGCAATGTGGAACGACCCACAGCCGGGCCACGTGTGGCAGGACGTGCTTTCGTTTCAGCGCAACACCGACCCGGTCAAGACGTCGGGGGCCGAGCTGCGGCGGCCGAGCAGCGAGGTGATCTATCAGGACAACGACGTCTCGACCGTCGATGCCGAGTTATCCGACGGCCCGGACAAATTGGTGAAGATCACACACTCGGATTCGTACAATCCCCCGGTGGTCTCGACGATGTTCTATGACCTGAACGCCAAAGCGCCCATCAAAGTTGGTGATACCGATCGGGTTTCGGGCGGCGGGTTGACCGCAACGTTGTCGGATGGGAAGTTGTTCGTCGATGGCCGTAACTCGGGCGATTCCCAGTTCGGGTTCGGGGTGTGGAACCTGCGGACCCAGCAGTGGGACTTGTTGAAGACACGCGATGACGCGAAGAAGATGTCGATTGCCAAGTTGGCCTTCTTTGAAAACCACCTCTACATCACCAACGTGGGCAACACGTTTGCCGTGCTCGCCCTGCCCGGCACCGACCCGATCTCGACGACCTGGTCCGTCCGCCCGTTCGCGCGGATATCGGGCTGGACGCTGGTGTGCCGCGGCGAGAATGCGGCGGGCTCGAACGGGGACTGCAAGGACATCGTGATGGTGCAGGACCAGGACGGCCACTTTCCCGGACCCTGGTTCTGAGCTTCGGGACCGGGTTTAGCAGCCGCAGCTGACTTACATCGCGCCGACATCACCGTTAGCCTTGCCACCCGCTGCCGGAGCCGAGATTAGGCGATGGCCTGCGTTGCTGCCGCGCCTTCGGTCGTCGCGGTATCAATCGTCCGTGTAATCCCTTCTGTCACTTTTGTTTCAGTGATCACAGCGTAGGCATTCTTGTCGGTGGGCTTCCGTAATGTTTCGAACATGGGTTCGAGTTCGCGGGAGGACGTCCAGGAGGACTTCGACGCGCTGCGCGCGGCGGTGTCGCGCGTTCTCGAGCATTCCTATGACGCGCTGACGACTCCCGAGCGGCTGGCGTTGCTGGAGCGCCTCGAACACGAGACCCGCCGGCTGCGGGCGCCCCAGCATGCGCTGATCAACCAGCTCGGCGAGCAGGCCGCTGCGCAAGAGTTGGGCGGCACGCTGCGCTGTGCGTTGGCCGACCGGTTGCGCATCACCAAGGCCGAGGCCGCCCGGCGCATCGATGAAGCCGAGGATCTGGGCCCGCGTCGGGGGCTGACCGGGGAGCCGCTGGCGCCCCAGCTGGCCGCGACCGCCGCCGCCCAACGCGAGGAGCGCATCGGTGATGGACACATCAAGGTGATCCGCGGTTTTTTTGCCCATCTGCCCGCCGAGGTGGACCTGGGCACCCGCGAGGCCGCCGACGCCGATCTGGCCGCCAAGGCCCGCGGGTATCGCCCCGATGAGTTGGCCCGCTACGCCCAGCGGATCATGGACTGGCTCAATCCTGATGGGGAGCTCAGCGACGCCGAGCGCGCCCGCAAGCGCGGCATCACCATCGGCAAGCAGCAATACGACGGGATGTCGCCCATCACCGGTTATCTGACCCCCGAGGCGCGGGCCAGCTTCGAACCCGTGTTGGCCAAACTGGCCGCCCCCGGGGCGTGCAACCCCGACGACGACACACCGCTCA
>DATJQT010000137.1:0-3235 GCA_035505475.1 Vulcanimicrobiaceae bacterium | reverse complement strand
CACGCCCGCCCCACACACGCCCGCCCCACACACGCCCGCCCACACACGCCCGCCCACACACGCCCGCCCCACACACGCCCGCCCCACTTGCATTCCGGGCCCTTCCGGCGCACGCTACCCCCACGCGCCATGGCGGACCGTGGCGGAGTCGGGCGAGACCGGGGAGGTACCAATGATCGAGAAGCGGCCGCGCGGTGCCGGCAGCGTCGAGGTCACCTTTAGGATGCCGCCGCTGGACGGGGCAGTTGAGCTGTACCTCTGCGGGGATTTCAACGACTGGCACACCTCGGGCATGCCGATGAAGCAGGAGCCGGACGGCTCGTGGGCCTGCCGGATCATCCTCGAGTCCGGGAAGTCCTACCGTTTTCGTTACTACGACAACCAGGGGAGATGGCACAACGACTGGGATGCGGACGCATACGTCCCGAACGTCTTCGGAACCGAGGACTCGGTTGTGGACCTTGCGGCGCCCGTGAAGAACGTCGGCGCTGACCCACAGGACGCTTCCGTCCGGGGCCGTTCCTTCCGAGGGCCAGGAAAGAACCAGCGAGGTCGCAACCCCGGAGGGCTTTCATCCGCTTCCCGTCGGCACGGCGCCCACCACCGGCCCGACTCCCCTGACTCTGGCAGCGCACCGCGAGGCGGCGGGCGAAACCCGAACCGCGGAAACAGCACCGGCACCGGCGGTCACGGAAGAGGAAGGCGTCCCCGGCGAAAGCCCTGAGCGGGCCTTCGCCTCTCGATGAGGTGGTAGACGCTTGCGCCGCCCCGCGCCACACCGGCGCCGCGCCCCCGCCACACTGGCGCCGCCCCCCGCGCCACTGGCGCCGCCCTTGAAGCACTGGCGTCGCCCCCCCGCTGGGGGCTTCGGCATCAAATCCTACACTGCCTTTATAGCTTCCAAAATCTCCACTGCGGTGGTACAATACTCGCGCCACTCGGAGAGTACGTTGCGGCTACCTCCGATTCCCCCCAGCGCTTCTCAGAGCCCACTCGGTGAGTGTCAAAAGAACCATGCGCTCGTCACCGCATGAGCGTGTCGGCGGGGCTCGAGATCCCCAGTTTGTTCTTCGTGGCAACGTGCGTGTAGATCATCGTAGTTGAAACATCCGCGTGACCCATCAGTTCCTGTATCGTTCTGATGTCGTAGCCGTTCTCGATCAGGTGCGTGGCGAACGTGTGCCGGAGCGTGTGAATCGTTGCATGCTTCGTGATGCCGGACTTCTGCACCGCGAGCCGGAAGGCGCGCTGCAGCGTGGTGGGGTACTCGTGGAACCTCCGCGCTACCTGGCTTCCCCGGTCAATAGAGAGCCGCGGCGCGGGGAACACCCAGAACCAGTTCCATTCCTTGCTCGCGCTCGTCATTTTCCGAGCGAGCGCGTCCGGCAGCGCCACACCGGCAATTCCTGCGGCGCGGTCCTGGTCGAAACGCTTGCGCACCGCCGCGAGATGTCGGGCGAGTTCCTCCCGGATGAGATCCGGCAGCACGGTTTGACGGTCCTTGTCTCCTTTGCCAGCCTTCACGATGACGCAGCCCCGGGCGAAGTCGATGTCCTGAACCCGTAGACTCAGGCACTCCAAAAGCCGCAGGCCAGAACCGTAGATGAGCGTCGCCATCAGGCGATGAACGCCGCTCATGCAGGCCAGCACCTTGCGCAGTTCGTCCGCGGTGAGCACGACGGGGATCCGCCTCGGGAGGTGAGAGGGAACGACCGTGTGCAGGCCCTCGATCTCCTTTCCGAGCACGTTGCGGAAGATGAACAGCACGGAGTTGAACGCGAGCTTCTGCGTGGCCGCGGCTACCTTGCCTTCCACCGCGAGGTAGGAGAGAAAGCTGCGCAGATCTGTCGCCGTGACTGACTTCGGATCACGGCCATGGACATACTCCTTGAATCGACGAGTCCAGGACAGGTACGCGATCTCAGTCTTCGGAGAGTAGTGCTGCAGCCTCATGAGCCGGGACGCCGTGGCCCGTACATCGTTCCAGCCGTTCACCTCGTCGGGATCCCGAATCGAAGCCGGATCCCGGCTCACGATCCCTTTCGGCTCTTCCTCTCTTGTGCCGGTCGATGGTGCTTTCCGACCCGACATCGAAGACCGTGCCACGAAGTAGCTGTAGAGCTGCAGCGCCCGGCGGGCCTGCTTCACCTGCCAGGGTTCGTACCGCCGTTCGACAAATGACAGGAACCGAAGGGTCTGGCGAATGGTGGGGGGCGCCGGGGTTTCTGTTGCCGTCCGTCGCGTGACCGGTATTGGTGTACCGAAACCGCCTGGCCGCGTCGCAGCGCTCCGCGGAGCCGATGCGCGGTCATCCGACGCGTTGAACGCCGGCCCCGGCTTCCTGGCGGATGCGGTCTCTCGCGATGGCCTGTTGCCCGTGGCGCCTGCCACCCACTCAGGATCCCGCATCAGCGCGAGGAAGAGGTTCACCCAGCGCTGAAAATGGACCCTCGACTGTTCGGTCACCTCGCCATGTCGAGTCAGGAACTCCCCAAATGTCATCATAACAGCCTCCGCTCGGTTATTGCGCTCGCCGCCACAACAGAACGGCCCGGACTGCTATGCTGCTTGCACCCCGCCGGCCTCGCCTTCAACGCACTAACCGACGGTTTTTCCGTTTCTTCGACAAAACAATCTAATAGATACTGTTAGGCGGGCCGAATTCGAACGCTCTTCGTCAGGCTTGGGCAGAATGTGCGGCGGAGTGCAGTGCTGAACTTGGATCTCGGTTCGTCGCGCGGCGCGATTCCGGCCTTGTCGGTGGTCTCTCTTGCTTTGTCCGTGAGTCGCGCTTGGGGCTTTCCCAGAGGTTCTGGTCTCAAATTGCGGCGTGCCGAGACTGGAGTGCATGGCATCCGGACCAGTGAGGGGCGGGAATAACCTCTCGGTTGGATTCAAACGCGCAGACTGCCACTGAAACTGTCGGGGACCTGCGCGAAAGGGAATCGCGCCGTGCCACCGTCGGGGGATAGTGATTCGGCGCCGCACAAGAGCCAGAAAGGGGCACGGGGGGCGCGGCGAGATGATGCAGGAGCTGGCGGTTAGCTTTTCCAGCGCTGAGTCCACCCAGGGCGCGGCAACGGCGAGCCTATTACAGTTCGCATCCCATCGTCCGTGAGTCGGTTGATGCAGGGAGAGGACCGAAAGGGCCAGTGGCCACTCGGTGGGCAACGGCCTGTGTGGGCACTGGGAGCCGCAGCTGATCAGAACGGCCAGTGGCGTGTGGGAAGGCCGC
>DATJQT010000136.1:0-6194 GCA_035505475.1 Vulcanimicrobiaceae bacterium | reverse complement strand
GGGGGAATGGCAAGCCACCAGACGATGATCAGCAGGACGCCCGCGGCGACGACGAGCTTGGCGCGCCACAGGGGGCGATGGAATACGATCAGGAGCCCGCACCCCGCTACGAACACCCCGGCGAAGCTCCCGGCCAACCAGTCCGGGCGCGGCCCATCGAACCAGAGCGCTGCCGCGCACCAGAGCACAAAGCCAAACAGGATCGGCCAGACGAAAAGCGCCAAGAGGGCAGACCTGGTGCGCGCGCGCCGCGACTGGAACCTCAATTTCGAACGGCCATCTGAATATCGTTTGCGCTGGTACATGAGGCACCCCGTGTCACTCGACATGCATTCCTGATGTGCCGCTGTCCGGCCGCGATTCCTGGTGAGAAGCGGACGGCACGCCCGGACCTGCCACACCATCTCCAATCACCCGGACTTCGCGCTGCGGCAAGGCAAATGTCAGGCCCTCGCCTGTCAAGGCCTGAAAGATTGCGTTCGCCAGTTCGTTACGGGTCTGGAGCCACACCGAGTCTCGATCCGTCCAGGCTCGTAGCTCGTAATTGACCGCATTGTCCCCAAATCCGTTAAAGATGGCTTCCGGCGCCGGATCTGCCAAGATGCACGGATGCGCCGCGGCCACGGCTTTCAGCAGAGGGATGACCTTTTCGGGGGGCGTGCCATAAGTTATGTTGACCGGCACGTCAATCCGCCGACGGCGATCGCTGAGCGTCCAGTTCGTCAATTTCTGCGCAACCAGCAGCGAGTTGGGGACGACCACCTCGGCGCCTTGCCAGGTCCGGACGATACTGGCCCGAATACCGATCCGGGCGACTTGCCCGGCCACGTCGTCCACCTCGACCGTGTCCCCGACCTGGATCGACTGCTCGAACAGCAAGATCAGGCCCGACACGATGTTGTTCACCACGCCTTGCAAGCCGAGGCCGATCCCGACCCCGATGGCGCCGGCGACGATCGTCACCTTGGTCAGATCGACCCCCAACACCCCGACGGCGATGAAGAGACCGATGAGGATGATGGCGTAATTGAGCAGCGTCGAAGAGGCATAGGCGACCCCGCGGGAGATCGGCATATGGGGATAGACATCCTCCTCCAAGGCAAAGCGAATGAACTTTGAGAGCGCAAAGGTCGCGTACAGAGTCGCGGCGAACAGCAGCACGTCCGCAACAGAGAGACTGATCGAGCCGCGCTCGATTTTCGCCGTGAGAATCTGCTCGACAACTGCCTGGGCCGGCTGATACAGGCCAATATAATCGAGCGAGCGCAGCGCCCACACCACGAACGCCAGCCACCCGATCACCAATCGCGTCCTCCGCACCAGGACCCCACGATGGCGCTGAACCATGCCAAGATGCTTCAGCGGCCAGACCTCCAGTGCAACGACCGCCAAACCGAGGACCACCCCCGTTCCCGCATACAAGGTGAGGGCCCAGGCCCCGCTGCCGAGCACTGCCGAGGTGATCAAGCGCGACAGCCGCATGTATCCCAGGGCGCCGCTGACCAGGGCGCCGCCCAGAGCACCCAGCAGGATCACGGCCCACGATCGCAGGTGGCGCTTGGCCCCGCCGGCCTCTGCGCTGATGGCGCCGAGCGCCCCCACTTTAAAAGAAGACCAGAGGATGAGGATCGCAGCCAGCAGCTCCGGGCCGAGGACCGCCTGTTCCAGGCCCGGGATGCCGATGTAGGCTTGCCGGAAAGCATCGAGGGCGAAGACAGCGATCGCGAGATAGAGTCGGTGCGCCCAGCGCGGACTGAGCCGGTACCGGACCAGGCGGATCGCCGGGAAGAGACCCAGAGCTACAAAGGATTGACGCAGGCCGGGCGGGGCCGCCGCCGGCGTGCCCGGCCAGGAGATATACACGAGGAGAAACACACACATCGCGGCAAACGGATACTTGAACACCTGCTCGGCGATCAGCACGTCGGCACTGCTCGTATCCCGTCGACGGGACTGGCGCCGCGCGCCCCACAGGAGCAGCCAGAGTCCAATCATAGCGATCAGGAGCTGGGGGGAGCCTACAGCGCTTCCCAGGTATTGCCGGAGCGCCTGCCGGCGCCGGGATGTTGTCTCGCGCATGGCCGACGTAAACGACTCGCCGCTTTGGCGCCACAGCGCGTTGTCCCAGATGGGGGGACTCTCCCGCACCAGCGTTCCCCCAACCGCCTGTTCCTGCGATTGCTGGAGCTGCTGCAGTGCGGTGTCGCACTGGGCGACTTTTTGCGCCACCTGCCCTTGCAGGCTGAGGGCTACCTTGCGCTGGGATTCGAAGGGCGCCTGCGTGCGCGTGATGCCCGCGCGCACCGTACTAATGAGCTGCAGGATCGCCGCCGGCGCCTTGCCCGCCTTGGCCGCGGCATCCGTTTCGCGCCAGATCGCTTGGAGCCGTTGCAGTTGATCGACCGAGGCGTCGATATCGGTGACCCACTGCGTGAGGAGGCTCAACCAGCGGCTGGCCTTGATCTGCCGCTCGGTCCAGACTTGCCGTTGTGCCGCAATGGTCCCCAAGGATGGTTGGTGTTGCAGCAGCAATTCCAGCTCGTCGAGCTCCGCCTCGATCTGCTGGTCAAGATCGGGCACCTGGTCGATGATGCGCTGGAGTTCTGGATTTGGGGTTAAGGGAATGGCCAGTGTCAGGAGGAGACTTTGCACTTCGGCGGATCGGGCGGCTACCTCCGCCACTGGAATGGCTGTGGGAGCCTGCTCGGCAATCGGCGCAGTGTCTTTCTCGGCCGGCTCGCAGGTGAAGGGAAAGACCAGGCAGGGGATTGTCAAGAAGATGCTTGCGTAGAGCTTGCGCATTGCTGACCGTCCGAACTTCTAGGCTAGCAGGCTGCTGAAAAAGGCCGGACCCATCCTATGGATGGGTGCCCCCGGCGTTGCGGCCACCCATCGGAATGGGTACCCGGCTAAGTACGCCTCGCACCTTGGATCGCGCCGCGCCGGGGTACCCGTCGAAGACGGGTCGCCTGGGCGTTTTTGAGCCGCCTGACGAAAAGCGGGTGTTTCAGTAACCTGCTAGACCTTGTGCGCCGATGGGTCGTGCGTGTGACGATTCGTACCGCTTTCCAAGCCGCCTCTCCTGGAACCCATCAGCCTTTCCTGGATGCGTATGGTTGTTACCCCTGCGGCGGAGACCCCGCCGCCTGCCAGCCCCCGCCCAGGGCCTTGTAGAGATTGACGAAGCCAGCCAGCTCGTCGCGCTGGGCGAGCGACAGGTCCAGTTCCGCCTGGAAGAGCTGGCGGTCGGTGTCCAGAACCTCGAGATAACTTGACACGCCCCCCTCGTAGCGGAGCCGGGCGGTTTCACTGGACTCGGTCAGCACCTTGGTGAGCAATTCCTGTTGGACGCGGAACTCCCGCCGCTTCTGGACTTCGACGATGCCGTCGGCGACCTCGCGGAGCGCCTGCTGGATCGTCTGGCGATAGCGGACCACCGCCTCTTCCGTCTGCGCCTGCGCGAAGTCCACGTTGGCGTCCAGGCGGCCCGCATTGAAGATCGGGAGCGTAATCGTCGGAAGAACGCTGAAAATACCGAGCGGGCCAAACATCTGCCCGTTGAGCATGATGCCGCCTGCTCCGGCAAACCCTGTAAGGGTGACCGCGGGGAACAGAAACGCCTTGGCCACCCCGATCTGGGCGTTCGCGGCCACGAGCTGCTGCTCGGCCTGGCGGACGTCGGGCCGCCGGGCGAGCAGCTCGGAGGGGATCCCCACAGGGACGGGGGTCAAGGCGAGTTGCTGGGTGAGCGGGCGGCCCCGCGGCACGGAGGCAGGCGGGCGGCCCAGCAGATAGTTGATCAGGTTTTCGGTCTGAGCAATCTGCCGCTCGGTGTCGGGGATCGCCTTGGCGGCGGTGTAGTACAGGTTCTCGGCCTGCTGCACGTCCAGGATGCCGGCCACGCCGCCTTCAAAGCGGGCCTTGACCAGGTCGAGGGACTCCTGACGGGATGCGAGGGTGCGCCGCGCAATTTCGAGATCCAGGTCCAGGGTGCGGAGATCGAAGTAGCTCTGGGCCACTTGCGCAATCAAGGAGATGATGACGCCGTCCCGCGCGTCCTGGGACGCGAGGAGCTGGGCCTGCGCGCCCTGCGTGGCTCGCCGGAACTTCCCCCAGAAATCGATTTCCCAGGCGACGTTGACCCCGCCCTCGGGGACAAAGGTTTGGGCATTGACGGACGGCGGCCGATTGTTTCCCACGTAGCCCGTGTAGCCGGCATCGGCTTGGCCGTTGATGGTCGGCCACTGGAAAGACGCGGTGGACGTGAGCTGCGCCTGCGCCTGGAGGATACGCGTCGCCGCCACTTGGACATCATAATTCGCAACGAGGGCGGCCCGGATCAACTGCTGCAGTTCCGGGTCCGTGAAGATCGTCGCCCATTCGACGTTGCCCAGTTCCGTAGCGGTTTGCGCGGGTACGGCCGCCGGCGCCCCGCGATAGGCGGCGGGCACATCCAGCGGTGGTCGTTGGTAATCCGGGCCGACGGTACATCCGGCAAGCAAGAGGCCGACAGCACTTGCGATGGAGAAAACACGGATAGTCATCAGTGGGCTCCCCCGTGCTGAACTGGTGCGGGCGCGGGCTCGCCAGACTGCTTGCGGCGCCCTAGTCCCTCGACGAAGGTGAAGTTGCCGGGAATAATGAAAACGCCCAGTCCGGTGGCGATCAGCATGCCCCAGAACACGCCGGTGCCCATCACGTTCTGGGCGCCGGCGCCGGCGCCGCTCGCCTTCATCAGGGGGACGACACCCAGGATGAAGGCGAAGGCGGTCATCAGGATCGGCCGGAACCGCAGACGGGCGGATTCTAACGCAGACTCCTCCAGCGAGGCACCGCCTTCGTGCTTCGCCTTGGCGAACTCCACGATCAGGATGGCGTTCTTGGCCGCTAGGCCGATCAGCATCACCAAGCCGATCTGCACGTACACGTTGTTATCGTAGCCCATCAGCCACACGCCGAAGAACGCCCCGAGCGCCACCAGCGGCGAGCCGAGCAGGACTGCCCAAGGCAATCGCCAGCTCTCGTACAGGGCAGCCAAGAGCAGGAACACGCAGACGATGGCCATGATGAAGGTGGGGCCGGACGGCGGGGCGACTTTTTCCTGGTACGACACCGACGAGTAGGCAGAGCCCATCTCTTTGGGCATCGTCTCTTTGAAGACCTGCTCCAGCGCCGCCAGGGCCTGGCCGGACGTGAAGCCGCGGGCCGGCGCCCCCTGGATTTCCACCGAGCGCAGCAGGTTGAACCGGGTCGTCAACTCCGCCCCGGCGATCTGCGTGATCGTCACCAACGTGGAGAGGGGGATCATCTCGTTCGTGGTCTTGGACCGGACATAGATCTTGCCGATGTCCGCGGCGTTCAGCCGGGCCATCGAATCACCCTGCACATACACCCGGTACAGACGGCCGAACCGGTTGAAGTCGTTCACGTAGGCGCCGCCCATGATCGTGGACATCGCCTGGAAGACCTCGTTGACCGGGACGCCGAACGTCCGCGCCTTTTCCCGGTCCAGCTCCACCTTGACCTGGGGATAGCTGGGGTCGAAGGCGGTGAACACGGTGCCCAGCTCGGGACGCTGTCGTGCGGCGGCGACGAATTTTCGTGTCAGGTCACCGAGCTGATCGACGCTGAGCGAGCCGCTGCGGTCCTGGATCAGGAAGTTGAAGCCGGAGGCGGCGCCAAACCCCGCCAGCGTGGGAACGTTGAACGGGAAGATGATCGCCTCGGGAATGGCAGCAAACTGACGCTGCAGGGTCGCCATGATGCCTTTGACGTGCAGCGCCGGGCCCTTGCGCTCTTCCCACGGCTTCAGCCGCGAGAAAATCGATCCGTAGTTCGATTGATACGTGCTGGTGACCGCCCCGTAGCCGCCGATGGTCTGGAACGATTCGACGCCTTCGGTTTTGGCCAGGATCTCCTCGACCTTCTTCAAGACGGCGCTGGTGCGCTCGATCGAGGCACCCGGCGGGAGCTGGACGTTCACACCGAAGATCCCCTGGTCCTCGTCCGGGATGAACCCCATCGGAATGACCCGGGTAAAGAGGCCCGCGCCGGCCGCGACGGCAGCGACGATCAGAATCGTCAGGATGCCGTGGCGCACGAGGATGCGCGAGGTGCTCACATATCCCTTCGTGGTCACGTCGAACACCTTGTTGAATCCGCGGAAGAACACGCCGAGCGGTCCGCGCATGGGC
>DATJQT010000135.1:0-6154 GCA_035505475.1 Vulcanimicrobiaceae bacterium | reverse complement strand
CGAAACTCCGAGTACCACCGCGAGACCGACCGACACTGCGCCGGCAAGCACGGCGACCCGCGTGCCGTACAAGAGGCGGCTCAGGATGTCCCGCCCGAGATGGTCCGTGCCCAGCCAGGCATGCATGCTTGGCGGCTGCAGAATCGAGCCGATCGTCTTGTTCGGATTCTGGGGGGCGATGACGCTGGCCGCGATCGCCAGGAGCAGCACCAGGCTGAGGACCACCGTTCCGAAGAGGCTGCCACGCGTCCGAAATAGCCGGCGCAGGAACGCCTGACTGCCTGAAGTGCGGCGCTCCAGTCGCGAGCCCAGGCGGATCGTTCGACTACTCTGCACCGCCACGCACATCCCTTTTCGGGCCGCTGGACGCGGCCGGCCCTGTGTCTTGTATCGGAGACGGGGCGTGCTCCGTGTCCTTGCGGTTACGCAAAACGGATCCGGGGGTCCACGTACGCGTACAGCACGTCGGTGAGCAGATTGCACACCAGAACGGCCAGTGCCATGACCAGGACCACGCCCTGCAGCGCGGGAAAGTCCCGGAAGAAGATGGAGTCGGCGGCGAGCCGTCCCATGCCCGGAAACGCGAAGATCGTCTCGACGACCACCGTGCCCCCAAACAGTCGGCCCACTTGCAGGCCGATCACGGTGATAACCGGGATCATGGCATTCTTGAGGGCGTGAGACCGGATGACCGTGCCTTCGGGCACGCCCTTTGCCCGGGCAACGGTGACGTATTCTTCCCGCATGACTTCGATCAACGAGGCCCTCACCTGGCGCATCGTCACCGCGTTCAGGGCCAGCCCGAGCGACAGGGCCGGCAAGAGGAGCGAGCGCAGGTTGGGCCAGAGGCCGGCCGAGAGCGGCACGTATCCCGACGGCGGCAAGATGCGTAAGTACACGGCGAACAGATAAATGAGGAGGATCCCCACGAAGAACTCGGGTAGGGCCACACCGCTGACGGCCATCACGGTCGCCGCCGTGTCCACTGGGGAGTTGGGCCGGGTGGCGGATAAGATGCCGACGGGAATCGCGATGACGAGCGCAATGATCAAGGCGACGGCCGCCAATTCAATCGTGACCGGCAAGCGGGCGGCCAAGGCATCGGTCACCGCTTCGTGTGTCCGCACCGATCGGCCCAGATCGCCGTGGGCCGCCTTGGCCAGCCAGATCGCGTATTGAACGGGCAGGGGCCGGTCCAGCCCCAATTCTAGCCGCATCGCCTCGTAAGCGACTTTGTCCCGGATGCCGCCCTCGCCCAGGAACGCCAATGCCGGGTCACCGGGAAGCAACATGGTGATCGCGAAGACCACCACCGTGACGATGAAGATCACCGGGATAAAGTAGAGGACTCGTCGGAGTAAAAATGGGGCCACAAGACCCTCAAGGTTTCAGCGACAATTCGGAGGCGTAGGCCGCGTGACGAGCAGCCGTTCACGCTTCGACAGGGTCAGCATGAACGGCCGAACGGAGCGATCGATTCAACCTGCCGTTCGCACTGAGCCTGTCGAAGTGCGAATGGGTCTTCCGGACACAGGTTACGCCTTGAGCCACACCGTTCGGAAATCGGGCACCTGGAAATCGAAGCGCAGGCCTTGCACTTCTTTCCGGTACGCGTCCACCAGCGGGACCAGGATACCGGTTGCCAGGTACGCTCTTTCCTGCAAGAGGCGCAGGACGTTTCTGTAGATTTCGTCGCGCTTCTTCGCATCGACCGTCCTGCTGCCTTCGTCCATAAGCTTGTCGATCTCCGGATCGCAGAACTGTGACCAGTTGTTCTCGCCCCCGCACACGATCCGGGCCCGCTGAATGTCCGGATCCACGACCGCACCGCCGGGGTTGCCCCGCCAGAAGCACGCCTGGAAATTCTTGGCGCGGACCGCATCGATCCAGGACAGCCGCTCCATGGTCACAAGCTTGGTCTTGATCCCGACATTGGTCCACATCTGCTGCACGAACTCGCCGATCGTGTTCTCGGGCTCCCGGGCGATCACCTTCAGCTCAACCGAGACCCCATCGGGAAAGCCGGCTTCCTTGAGGAGGGCGGTGACCTTGGCCGGGTCGTATTCATTCTTCGGCAGCCGGTCGTCGTAGCCGAGCGCACCGGACATGAACTTGGGGTAATAATGCGGGACGCCAATCCCGAAACCGAGCGCCTTGGCCATGCCGTCGCGATCAATGCCGTGCGCGGCGGCCCGGCGGATCAGGACATTGTTGAACGGCGGGGCATCAATATTGAACCCCACCTGGAAATAGACCTGCCCCGCCCAGGGCATGTCATAGGCCACGAGATCCGGATTCGCCTTGATGCTGGCCACGTCCTTCGCGGCCACCGTTTCCAGGAACTGCAGGGTCCCTGCACGCATGTCCACCAGCGACACGGTCGGATCCGGGATGTAGCGCCAGGCGAGGCCGTCCAAGTATGGCAGCGGCTTCCCGTCCGATCCCTTCTCGTGATAATCGGAAAAGCGTTCCATGATCAGGCGGTCATCGGCGATCCACTGCTTAAATTTAAAGGCACCGCTCCCGACCGGGTTCCGCGCAAACCCTTCTTCGCCTAATTTGTCCATCGCCGCCTTGGAAATCATGTGCGTGCGGCCGGCCCAATGATAGGCGAGGATCGCCAAGAAGCCGGCGCGCGGCGCTTTGTGCCGGATCATTAGGGTGGACCGGTCGCGGGCCTCGACGGATTCGATGCTGGCCAGATTATTTTTGCGGTTCGACTTGGGATGGTCCCGCATCCGCAGAACGTTCCATTTCGCCACCTCGGCGTCGAACGCGCTCCCGTCGTGGAACTTGACCCCGCGCTTCAGCTTGAAGACGTACGTCCGGGCGTCGGGCTGCTCCCAGGATTCGGCGAGCTGCCCGACGACTTTGTGCTGACCGGTCTTGGGATCGGCCAGCTCGAACCGGACCAAGGAATCGAACATCGCATCATAGCCGGGCAGCGAGGCCATCGTGGAGATGTGCGGGTCCAGCGTGGGGTAGGTCCAGTTCGTCGCGCCGACTAGTGTGCCGCCCCTTCGGACAGGACCGGGAGCGGGCGCGGCGGCAGACACCCAGGAGGGGCCGGCGCCGGCCACGAGCGGGACGGCCATTCCGGACCATTTCAAAAAGTCGCGGCGGGGGATGCGCGAGAACCAGTCCTTGGCCATCGTCGCCTCCTTGATCGAAACACGGCCTCGGTGCCGAGTATCGTGACGCCCGCAGTGTGCGGGCAAGGTCAGGTCCGGGTATAGAGCAGATTAGTCAGGTCATCGAACGATGTTGCTGAGTGCCACGTTCTATCATAAGCACCGTTCAACACCCACGCCATGACGCATGGATCGTTGTTGTCGCGCGAGATAGTGGAGTGATCGTGTCGCCCATGCGGACGACGGCTGGGATGCCCATCGGAAGGACGAGCATCCGATGTTTCAACCACACCCAGCGAGCGTTCGAGCGCTCACGCCGACAGCCAAGCCGAATTGACGATCGGCTGCGTGAAGCTGTGTGTCAGCCCCTGAACCTCTTTGCGTGACATGTTCAAGAACGGCACGGCGATTCCGGAATAGAGGTACGCGCGCTCCTGCATGAGGTTCAAGGCTTGCCGGTACGCGACCTGCCGCTTCTTGGGGTCAATGACCGCCGCGCCGTCCTGCATGGCCTTGTCCACCTCAGGATCGCACCACTGGGCCCAGTTGCTGGGGGCGCCGCAGGCAATGCGGGCCGTCTCCGTATCCGGGTCGCCGGTGGTGAACGAGAACCCGCCGCGCCAGAAGCAGGTGTCGAAATTCATGCCGCGTACGGCGTCAATCCACGATAGCCGCTCCATGGCCAGGAGCTTGGTCTTGATCCCCACCTCGGTCCACATCTGCTGGACGAACTCCCCGATGGTGTTTTCCGGCTCGCGAGCGATGACCTTCAGCTCGATGGAAATACCGTCGGGGGCGCCGGCCGCCTTGAGCAGCTCCTTCACCTTGCCCGGGTTGTACGGGTACTTCACGATCGTCTCGTCATAACCCAGGGCACCCTTGGCCCACTCGCCGTAAAAGTAGGGCTCGCCGAAACCAAAACCGATGGCCTTGGCCATCGCCTCTCGATCAATGCCGTACAGGGCAGCCTGCCGGATGCGGACGTCGTTGAAGGGCGGCTTCTTGATATTGAACCCGCCGTAGAAATAGACCTCGCCCACCCAGGGCAAGGCGTGCACGACCAGGTTCGGATCGCCCTTGGCGGTGGCCGCATCCTTGGCGGGCACGCGCTCGAGCAGATGGACAGTGCCGGCCTTCATATCCACCAGCGCCACCGAGGGATCGGGGACGTAGCGGTGCACGAAGCTATCCAGGTAGGGCAGCGGCTTGCCGTCGGCGCCTTTTTCGAAGTAGTTCGGGTTCCGCTCCGTCACCAGCCGGTCGTCGGTGATCCACTGCTTGAACCGGAACGGCCCGGTGCCGACCGGGTTGCGCGCGAAGCCCTCTTCGCCGAGCTTGTCCATCGCCGTTTTGGAAATGAAGGCGATGCCGGACTGGAGCTTCGCCAGGCCGAAGATGAACCCGGCGTTGGGCTTCTTCAGCTTAATGCGCAGCGTGGTCCGATTCACGGCCTCTGCCGAGGCGAGGTTCGCCATCTGGGATTTGAGGAACGACTTGGGATGGTCGCGGCAGCGCAGGAAGTTCCAGGCCGCGACCTCGGCGGTGAAGGGGCTGCCGTCGTGGAAGGTGATCCCGCTCTTCAGCTTGAAGACGATCGTGGACAGATCCGGCTGCTCCCAGGATTCGGCAAGGTCGCCGACCAGCTTCTGCTCCCAGGTCTTGGGATCTACGAGCTGGAGCCGGACCATCATGTTGTACATCGCTCCGCAGCCCAGCATATCCGCCGCCATCGTGCTGATGTGCGGGTCCATCGTCGGGTACGTCCAGGGCGACGAGGCAACCAATGTGCCGCCGCGGCGAATGTTCGCGGCCGGGGCGGCCGATTGCGCTGCTTGCGCGGACCCGGCCAATAGGGGCAGCGTGGCGACTCCGGCCGATCCGATCAGAAACTCGCGCCGCGTCAGATTCCAGTCCGCCCGATCTGTACTGCTCATGACCACCCTCCTTGGCCTCCTTGGGCTTTGGTTAACGGGTAACGACACGCACAATCCTGCGCGAGGATAAGCGAGGTCGCAGGCGACTGACGATCAGACGAGCCGAACGCCACGCAGTCTAGATCGAATGCTGTGGTTGGGGCAAGCGGCGAATACTGTCTGAAGCCCCCGTCACGAGGCCGCGATCGGTTGTTGCAACCGCGAGAACGCGACCAGCATGGCCTCGGCGTTTTCGAGCGGTACGTCGGTGTTGATCTGCCCATAGCCGATATACCCGCCTTTGCTCGAGCCGAAGGCGGCATACAGTCGCTCGACATACTTGGCGACCTCGGCCGGGGTGCCGAACGGCAACACGTATTGCCGATCCATGTCCGCCCGGAAGCAGACACGCCCGCCGAAGCGCCGACCCACCGACTCGATGTCCATGCAAGACATCTGCGGGTTCAGCTCGTCGAAGCCGATCTCGATCAGATCCTCCATGATCGCATCGGTAACACCGTCCGTGTGCAGGTGGGCGAAACACTCGCCCGCCTTGATGGCCGCGACGATCTTCGCGTACGCCGGCTTGTACACCTTGCGCCAGTACTCGGGGCGGATCATCAGAGTTTCCTGGGTGCCCCAGTCGTCGTTCACCAGAATGCCATCGATGTGCTCTTTGTGGCGAAGCAGGATCTCGACCCGCTTGAGCAGGAACGAGGTGATCCGGTCGCGCAGCTCGTACATCTCCAGTCGGTCCTCGATCACGTCCATGAGCGAATTCTCGAACCCGCGCAGCCAGTTGGTGAGGTGCCAGAGCGTGCCCACCTCGATCAACGCATAGTGCTGGTGCCCGTCCGCCTTGACCGTTTCGATCATCTCGGCGAGCCCATCGATGCCGACGGTCGGCTCGGGCTCCTTGAAATGTGCGAGCGCGTCCCAGCTTTTGAGCGGGTGCCCGAACACCTGCCCGAGGTAGTCGGCGTTCAGGCTGTCCCAGATACAGCCCCATTCGTCCTTCACGCCTTTCAAGGCACCGCTCGATTCGACCACGCCGCGTTTGAAGGCAAACCAGGCCCTGGTGGACGGCGAGAGGAGGACGTCGCTCGGGTA
>DATJQT010000134.1:0-3354 GCA_035505475.1 Vulcanimicrobiaceae bacterium | reverse complement strand
CGCGGATCAGCCTCGGAGCTTTCCTTCTTGCGCCTGTTGGCGGACAGGCTGGAAGGGCGGAGCTTTTCTGTCGTGGAAGTGACCGGTCTTCGCTACCACTTCACCCGCTTCGATGGCACGGCGGTCTTCAGCCATCCGGCGCGGGCGGCTTCGCGCGTCCGTAAGGAGGGGCTGCGGATGCTGCTTGGGGCGGAGCGGGGCACAGAGATTCGACCGCTCCGCTGCGGCGACATCGCGGCACGGGTGGACTGGATCATCAATCATGCCGGTCGCGCTCCGGCCCATGCGTCAGCTGAGCCGAGATGAAAAACGTCCTGGACCTCACGGTCCGGGGCGCCACGCCGGTTTTCTGGCCAGGTTGATGACCGCGCGTCGATTTCCGACGCGCAGCCCTGGTGCGATCTACTGACTGGGGCCCGCCAGTGCCGCTGGCGGGCGAGCTCATCATCATCATCGATCGGCTCCCATCCGTCCCGGCCAGTGATGATGTGCTGGTGCCAGTCCAGGATACCGATCGCGCTGCGCATGGAGTTCCCGGGGAGCCCGCCACCTGCGAGCGTCTCGATGATCTGCGCAGTCGACATCTGGCCGTTTAGCCGCAGCAGATCCTTGACGCGCATCTGGACCACGTTTGCCTTCGGCGGCGGCTGGGGCCGCGGCCGTGCCGGCGCGGCGAGCTCCTTCTCCACGCCTATCAGCTTCCGCAGAGCGGCCTCGTACCCGCCTGCTATCCGTGGGTGTCCCGGGAGAGCGCCGTGATGTCGGCGCTTGGCGGAATGCCTAGCTTCGCCACGGTGTCCCTGGCGCTGGATGAAGCCCTGCGCGGTTCGCTCCTCGCAAGAGTCCTTGAAGCGCCGCCCGCCTTCTTCGAGGGGCTCATCGTCGACCTGCTGCTGGCCATGGGCTACGGCGGCTCGCGTGCCGATGCCGGCGAGCATCTCGGCGGCACCGGGGACGGTGGCGTCGACGGCGTGATCCGCGAGGACCAGCTCGGCCTCGACCGCGTGTACCTTCAGGCGAAGCGCTACCAGCCTGGCAACACGATCGGCAGCGAGACCGTGCAGGCGTTCATCGGCGCGCTGATCGGGAAGGGGGCGCAGAAGGGCGTCCTGATCACCACCTCTTCTTTTTCCCGGCAGGCGCTGGCGGCGGCCGGCCAATCGGGCGCGCTCAAACTCGTGCTCATCGACGGGACCGAGCTGACGAGGCTGATGGTCCGCTTCAACGTCGGGGGGCGGGTCGCCAGGACCGTCGAGATCAAGTGGATCGACCTGGACTATTTCGACGAGACCGAGACCGAGTAGCGGAGCCCGCAGCGCTGGGCGTCTCTGGGCCCGGGCTTCATTCCGGCGGGGCCGTACGCATCCCACTGGGTGATCGGCGGCGAAATGAGTCCAGCAGGGGGGAATGTGGTGGGCAGCGGCAACGACACTGCGCGGCGTGCTCACGGCCCGGCCAAAAAACTCTTAGGTTTCAAGGATAAAATGGCGTGCCAGGTGCCATGATAGTAATAACTGGAATGCATTGAGTTTATTGTAAATTTCTCTGGGCGACGGGGCGGTTACAGTCGGTCCGCACTTCACGTCCGAGGTGCTAGTTGTCCGCAGGCAGCGGCCAATCGATGGTCAGAACGCACAGCATGGCGGAGCCGATGAAGATGCCAAGCAGGCGGTCCAATCCGGGTGTCACAGAGGTGATTTCGCCCGGTCCTTGAACCAGGGTGATCAGCAAGCCCAGTGTGAACTGCGTTCCGAGATAGCCAATTCCCTCCTGCCCAATCTGGATTGAATAGCCGATCCAGACACCAACAGCGAGAGTGAGCGCCATTGTGCCAAACCCTGTACCGAAGAAGTTGATGCACAGTAGGGCAACGATGCTCCCGAGCAGGCAGCCCAGCGTTCGATGCGTCATTCGCTCGTAGATGGTCAGATGCCGGCGTTCCCGCACCACGGTCGACGAAACGATCATGACGATGTACGACGTGACCGCGGTCTGTGCAAAGTCCCGGATGCCGAACCATCGCCAGGCAAGTGGAAGCAGGGCGACCGCCAGCGCGCCGCGCGTGCTATGTGCGAGCAGTGGCCAGTGTTTCCGCAGCCATTCTTCATTCAAGACGTCACGCACACCTCCGAACCAAAACGCCGCAAGGGCGCCTTGCCCTTTGTTGATCGGCTCATTCGAAAACAGACTCGAAACAACAAGGCACGAACAAGCCCCCACCGTTATTTCCGCCACGCGTGTGGCGGCGAAATGCACGACCGCATCAGGCGCGGCGAGCGCTTCGGTGAGAACCATCCCGGCCGTGAGCCCAAAGAACAGCCATGCGTAGCTGTATTTGGTCGCCAGCGATTGGAAGATGCCGATCCACGATACGGCGAAGAGGAAGAGCATCAGCAGCATGGGGCTGTTCGCGGCCCCAGGCGCAAGCAGCAGGCCAAGCAACGCGCCTCCGATCGTGCCGCCTATGCGCATCAGCCCGCGTGGAATCGTTTCCGCCACACTCCCGCGCATGACCATGAAGCCGCTAAACGCCGCCCAGGAGAGATCATCCAGATTGAGAATGGCTGCAGCCGTGACGGCAACGAGCACCGACAGTACGGGCCGCAGGGCTTCCTTTGCGCGCGGGCCATGCAGCCTCAACGATTGCAGCTCGCGGAGGAGCGCACCTGGTATGGGGCGGAACGCAGAGATCAGGAGCGCTATGCCCACCGCACCACGCCACGCTTAGTAAATGACAAGGACGCGGGCATCCGCGCCCATGAAGAGCTGGTCGCTGCCCGGTGAGTCGAGCAGTATGAATCGAACGGGAATCCGTCGTTCCAGGCGAATCCAATTCACCGTCGGGGACACATAAGGCACCAGTGTCTCAGCCTTATTCTGGCGGCTGATGCCGTGTGCCAGGCCCTGGATGCGCGCCCGGTAAAAATGCCACGGATGGCTATCGAGCCAGATCCAGGCAATGTGGCCGGGCGGGAGATGGCGCAAATAGTATTCCTTGTAATTTGCGATCACGCGCCAAGCGTTGCCGTCCACGATCGCAACGGCCGGATGGCCCGAAGAAACCATGTCGCCAGGCTGAACGGCAAGATCCGTCACGTAACCGTCCACAGGCGCCACGACGTTCGTTCGGCTCAAGCGCCATTCGGCAAAAAGCCGCGCCGCATGGGCCGAGGCAACGGCCGCCTGATCCAGGCTCAGGGTCTCGGTTGCTTTTTGCACGGCGGCTTTGGCGGCAAGTTGCTGTGCGACGCTCTGTTCCTGTGAGGTCCGCGCCAAATCGAGGGATTGCAGTGGGATGGCGCCCTCCGGACCGAGCGGCGTATCGCGATGCAAATTCATCGTAGCGAGCTTCAC
>DATJQT010000133.1:0-1619 GCA_035505475.1 Vulcanimicrobiaceae bacterium | reverse complement strand
TTTCCTCATCGCAGCGGCTGCCGGCAATGACATCCTGTTCCGGTTGATTGACGGGCTGATGGATGCCCTAGCGGAGACGCGCGAGGCCGCGCTGAACGCAAGCGGCCGGCCTGTCCGGTCCCTGAAACAGCATCGGGCCATCTTGCGCGCCATCGAAACGCGGAATGCAAACCTGGCTGCGCAGCGAATGGAAGAGCACCTCGAAGAGATGGAGCAGCTGTCTTTTACCTCCCAGCACTGGACGGGTGGCGCCCCCTCGACGTTCCCCGCGCGCCGTTTGCGCAAAGTGCATGGAGTCTCCCAGTGAGCAATGCTGGGCAGGACGACCTGAAATTCAAGGTGGCCGAGGCCTTCCTCGAAGATGTCGGGAAGGGCTACGCCCGCATGGATGTCGACGATTTGATCAAGCTACATGCGGCTCCCGGCGATGTTCTCCTGATCACGGGCCGGCGCTCTACCGTGGCCCGAGCCACCCAGGCACCGCCGAGCCACTGCGGGCAGTACCTGATCATGATGGATGGAAACACGCGCAACAACGCGCAGGCCGGCGTGGACGAGTTCGTCGCGGTCAAGCGGGTTCCGTTCAAAGTGGCCAACTCTATCTTGCTGTCGCCGGTTCAGGCCAACCAGAGTGTGCCCACAGAGGAGGAGATTCCGCACGTCCGGCAGCTCCTGCAAGGGCTGCCGGTGACTATCGGGGACAACCTGCAGATCACCTTCCTGGGCTCGCGCCCGCGCTCGTTCACGGTGGATGGGACCAATCCGCGCGGGGCCGTGCTGATCTCCAACGACACCGCAATTGCTTTCCGCGCCCCCGAGGTCTCGGCCGAGAAGGCGTATCGGGTCTCGTACGAAGACATCGGCGGACTGGATCGGGAAGTGTCGCTGGTGCGGGAGATGGTCGAGCTGCCCTTGAAGTTCCCGCAGCTTTTCGGCCTGCTAGGGATCGATCCGCCGAAAGGCGTGCTTCTCACCGGGCCTCCGGGCACCGGGAAGACGCTCATCGCCCGTGCCGTCTCCAACGAGGTGCGCGCGCACTTCATCCACGTGAACGGCCCCGAGATCATCCACAAGTTCTACGGGGAGAGCGAGGCAAAGCTACGCCAGGTCTTCGAGGAGGCGCGGCGCAACGCGCCCAGCATCATCTTCCTCGACGAGATCGACGCCCTGGCGCCGAAACGCGCCAACGTCGTCGGGGACCTGGAGAAGCGCGTGGTGGCACAGCTTCTGGCGCTGATGGATGGACTGGTCGAGCGCGGGGAAGTGATGGTGATCGGGGCCACCAATATGCCGGACCTGGTGGATCAGGCGCTGCGCCGGCCCGGGCGGTTCGACCGCGAGATCGCCATCGGCGTCCCCGGCCGCGAGGGACGGCGGCACATTCTGGGAATTCATTCCCGCCGGATGCCGCTCGGCCCGGATGTGGACCTGGATCAGCTGGCAGGCATCACGCACGGGTACGTGGGGGCGGACCTGGCCGTTCTGTGCAAAGAGGCGGGGATGGTGGCCCTGCGCCGATTGCTGCCCAAGATCCGGTTCGAGGTGGACGGCAAACCCCAGATCGACGACGCGAGCATCCAGGTCGTCCTCGACGATTTCATGTCGGCATTCAAGGTCGT
>DATJQT010000132.1:0-12857 GCA_035505475.1 Vulcanimicrobiaceae bacterium | reverse complement strand
CCTCTGGATTCACATCTTGGGTGTCGCTGTTTGGCTGGGTGGAGCGGCCGTGACGTTGTTCGCCGTCCTCCCGACCGACGGGGGTTTTCGGGCTGCGGCGGCCCGGCGTGCGCATTTTCTGACCTCGCGTGCCATGGAGGTCGTGGTCCTCACCGGATTGGTCAATGTGATCCTCAAGGGCCGGGAAACCGGGTATGCGCTGGGGGCGGGTTTCTTTGCCATGCTGTCGATTAAAATGGCGCTCCTCGTGGTCATGGCAGCATTCCAGGTCTGGATGGGGCTGGCCTGGAAACGGGCACAGGAATCCGAACCGCCGGCCCGCACCGCGCGGCTTGGTCTCGCGGCGCAGTGCCTTCTCGGCGCCGTTGCGGTCCTGCTGGGGATCGGTCTCCGGGCCGTCTGACGCGGCCAGCGATGCCGTGAGAGGTCGCGGGCCGGCTTCCCTCGCAGGCCGGGGCGAACCGCCGTCCGCCGCAGTCCGACCGAATGCGGTCGTTGAGGCTGCGGATTTTTTTTCGACCATAACGGTCAAGCTATGCCGCAACATATCGATAAAAAACCCGCGTCATTTCTGCACAATTTCCCTGCTAAGATTTCTCAGATTTCCCCTTGACAGCGCAAGATATTGGGCTATAAGTTTCCATGTACCCAAGATATTAGGCCAATCAGGTGTTTGGTATTGTGTTTCAGGCCGGGCGCTCTTCAGGCCCCCGGCCGGCCGTCTTGTCGGTCGGGGCAAGCACGGGCGGTGCCGAATCACGGAGGAACGACATGGTAGAGCTCGCGCGTCCGGTCAAGCAAGGCCAGTGGTCTGAATCTGCACTCCGCGTTCTCCGCGAACGATATCTGGATCGATCCCGCCCTTCCGAAGGGAATGCACCTGGACGGGCGGAAACGGCGGAGGATATGTGCTGGCGGGTTGCCATGGCGATTGCCGCTGCCGAGGCCACCTGGGGGAAGACCCAAGCGGAAATCCGCGAAGTCGCCGCGCAGTTCTATGATCTGATGGTCGAGGGGGCGTTCATGCCCAACTCGCCTACGCTGATGAATGCCGGCAGAGAAAACGGCCTGCAGTATTCCGCCTGCTTCGTGTTGCCGGTGGGTGACTCGATGGACGAGATCTTCGAAGCAGTCAAGCGCGCCGCGATCATCCATAAGAGCGGCGGGGGCACGGGCTTCGCCTTCTCGCGCCTGCGCCCCAAGGATACGCATGTCAACTCGACCGGCGGGAAAGCCAGTGGGCCGGTCAGCTTCCTCAAGGTGTTCAACGGGGCCACCGAGGCGGTCAAACAGGGCGGCACGCGGCGCGGTGCCAACATGGGCATCCTGCGGGTGGACCACCCGGACATCCTCGAGTTCATCACCTGCAAGATGGACGGCGGGATTGCCAATTTCAATATCTCCGTCGCGATCACCGACGCCTTCATGGAGGCCTTGGCCGCGGACGGCGAGTACGAGTTGAAGGATCCCCACACGCACGCGATCACCGGCCGCCTCAGGGCGGCTGAGGTTTTCGATCGGATCGTGCGCGCGGCCTGGCAATCCGGCGATCCCGGGCTGGTCTTCATCGATCGCGTGAACCACGGATCGGCCAACCCCGTTCCTGAGTTGGAGACGATCGAGGCGACCAATCCCTGCGGCGAGCAGCCGCTGGCCCCCAACGACGCCTGCAATCTCGGTTCGATCAATCTCGACAAGTTCGCCCGGCCGGACACCCCCGGGTCGCCCATCGCCTGGGATGCCTTGGAGCGAGCGGTCCGCATCGCGGTGCGGTTCCTCGACGACGTGATCCAGGTGAATCCGTACCCCCTGCAGGAGATCGTGGACGAGGTGCACCGCAACCGCCGCATTGGCCTGGGCGTGATGGGCTGGGCCGACCTGCTGATTCAGCTGGGGATTCCGTACGACAGCGACGCCGCCTTGGGCCTGGCCGGCAAGGTGATGGAGTTCATGACCGCGATCGGCCGGGACGAGTCTGCCCGGCTCGCGGAGGAACGCGGACCATTTCCCAACTGGACCCAGAGCATCTACCGGGATGGCCAGCCGGTCCGGAACTCCACCGTGACCACGATCGCGCCGACCGGCACGATCAGCATCATCGCCGGGTGCTCCTCAGGGATCGAGCCGCTCTTCGCGGTGGCGTACAGCCATATCGTCGGCGACCGGCACCTGACCTTCGTGAATCCGCATTTCGAGGCGGTGGCGCGCACGCGCGGATTTTACACCGAGGCATTGATGGACAAGGTTGCGGAACACGGCACGTTGCACGACATCACGGACATTCCCGAGGATGTCCGGCGCGTGTTCGTGACGGCGCACGAGGTTGCCCCCGAGTGGCACGTCCGCATGCAGGCGGCCTTCCAGAAATATACCGACAACGGCGTGTCGAAGACGATCAATCTGCCCAACGCGGCCACGGTCGAGGACGTCGCCCGCGCTTACCGGATGGCGTACGATCTGGGCTGTCTCGGGATCACGGTGTTCCGGGACGGGTGCAAGTCGGCGCACGGCGGGCAGGTGCTACACGTCGGCACGGCGGCCAAAGAGAAGGACGCGCTCGAAGAGCACGATGACCTGGCGCATGTCCCGAAGGCCGTCAAGCCACGCCCACGGACCCTGCGGGGTGTCACCTTCCGCGTAGACACGCCGCTCGGGACGGGATACGTGCACGTGAACCAGAGCACCTCCGGCGAGCCGTTCGAGGTGTTCCTCAATGTCGGCAAGGCCGGGAGCGACGTGCAGGCCGATGCCGAGGCGCTGGGGCGGCTGATTTCCCTGATCCTGCGCATGCCGTCTCCCTTCAGCTCGCGTGAGCGCGTGGAGGAGATCGTCAAACAGTTGGATCGGATCGGCGGACGCCGCGATGCCGGGATGGGGCCGGGGCGTGTGCGTTCGATCCCCGATGCCGTTGCGCACGTGCTGGCGGAGTACGTCGGGCTGCGCGAGCCAGGCGCCGAATACGTGAAGGAGGCGCGCGAGGGCCGCTCCAAAGCCAGCGACATGTGCCCCGATTGCCAGAACTTCACGCTGGTATTCGAGGAAGGGTGCCAGAAATGCCACGTCTGCGGGTTCAGCGAATGTTAGCGCCATGAGGTGCACCAGCCTGGTCGAACTCGCCCCCTGGCGGGCCTGGGCGGTCGTGGAGCAGGCGCCGATCTGCCTGCGCCGCTTCCCGCATCGGGCGGGCGGCCCGACGGCCTCCTGGTGGAACGTGAAGGGCTGGCAGCGGCTGCGCGAAGGCAAGGCCTGTCCCTGCTCGCGCCGCCTCGGGGGCGAGGAGCGCGGCCGCACCGCCCAACTCCAGGGGTCATCCTCAGAGCCATGAGCCTTCCGGGCCCCGCCGCTCTCGGGCGTCGGGCCTTGCACAGAGGACAGGAGTACGCATGTCTATCAAATCGGATCGCTGGATCGCGCGGATGGCCCGCGAGCATCGCATGATCGAGCCGTTTGCCGAGAACCAGGTGCGCGACGGCGTGATCTCGTACGGCCTCTCCTCCTACGGGTACGATATCCGCGTCGCGGATGAGTTCAAGATTTTCACCAACATCAACAGCACGATCGTGGATCCAAAGCGGTTCGATCAACAATCGTTCGTGGACTACAAGGGCGACGTCTGCATCGTGCCGCCGAATTCGTTCGCCCTGGCCCGCACGGTGGAGTATTTCCGCATCCCGCGGGCCGTGCTCACGATCTGTGTCGGCAAGTCCACCTATGCCCGCTGCGGCATCATCGTGAACGTCACGCCGTTCGAGCCGGAATGGGAAGGGACCGCCACCTTGGAGATCAGCAACACGACGCCGTTACCGGCGAAGATTTATGCGAACGAGGGCATTGCGCAGGTCGTGTTCTTCGAGTCTGACGAGGTGTGCCAGACGTCCTATGCGGACAAGAAAGGGAAATATCAAGCCCAGCGGGCAATCACGCTGCCGAAGATCTAGCGCGGACGCATGCGGGTAACCCTCGTCATAGAGGAGGAAGCATGAAGATCGAGTTCGATCCGGCCACCGACTTGCTGCAGGTGCGGTTATTGGCGGGCATTCCCGTGGCGGAGACGAAGGATGCCGAAGGCATGCGCTTCGGGTATGCCGCGGACCGGCGGATCGTGCACATCGAGATTCGCGGGGCCCAGGGCCGGATTAACAGCGAGCTGCTCAAACTGATCGGCCCGACGCTGGTGCAATCTCCAACCTAACGGAATCGGCAGATCTGGAAAAATGGTGCGTCACGGGAACGGCGGCCGCAGCGGCCGCCGTTCCCGTTTTTGGTGTGTATGCTGATGAGGGGCCTGATTCCGGTTACTTCGAAAAGACCGGATCTTCTTTGGTGATGATCTCCAGCACGGCGGGACGGGCAGTTTCGGCAATGCGCACGGCCCGCTGCACGGCCGGGATGATCTCTTGTGGTTTCTCCACCACCTCGGTGTAGGCGCCGAGGCCTTCCGCCACCTTGTGGTATGCGCCGGACAAAAAACGTGTGTTGTAAAGCCGCGAGGCGTTCGGCAGGTGTTTGTCGTAGCCGCCGAGACATGAATTGTTCAGGATGACGGTCACGATGCCGATCTTGTTTCGGACGGCCGTCTCGATGTCCATTCCGCATTGCCCGAAGGCCGCATCGCCCAGCACGTGGATCACGGTCCGGTCCGGCCGCGCCACTTTCGCACCCAGCGCCAAGGGTAGGCTGTAGCCGAGATGGGTCGAGCGGCCCCAGCCGATGTAGCTGTTGGGGGTCGGCGCCGTCCAGAACGGCGTCATCTGATCCCGGGGGTTGCCGGCATCGTGCGTGACGATCGCTTTCCGCGGGTCCACGGCTCGCTGTAGATCCCAGACGACGCGGTAGGGATTGATCGGCACTTCATCTGAGGTCAGCCGCGGCAACCATTCCGCCAGCCATTGCTCTTTGATGCCGCGGATCTCGCGGGCAACCCGATCGTCCCCCTTCCGACCATCCGGGCCGAGCTGGCGCTTGGCTTCCTCGATCATCTGCTGGAGCGCCAGTCTCGCGTCGCCAATCAGGAGGTGCTGGACGGTATAATCCTTGTTGAGGTCCCGGTCGTCCACTGTGAGCTGGACCGCGACCTTTCCCTTCGGAATGGGCGCCGCGAAGCTGGAAATGGACATGCTGCTGCCGACGGCGAAGACCAGATCGGCATCCGCCAGGCAGCGCGTGATCGCCCGCGGCCACGCCAGCCCGCCACTGCCGATGGACAAGGGGTGATCCTCGGGGAAACCGCTCTTGCCGGAGAGAGTGGTCATGACCGGCGCCTGGATCAGCTCGGCGAATTCGATCAACTCGGCCGACGCCTCTGCGTACAGCACGCCGAGTCCCGCGTGGACGAGGGGGTGTTTCGCAGCGATGATCGCCTTCACGGCCGCTGCGGCGTCAGCGGGATCGGCCATGCTCCGCGTTCCCTGAACCGGCTCGTATGCGAGTGCGGCCTCGGTCTCGCCAATCAGAAGGTCCCAGGGCAGCTCGAGCACCACTGGGCCCGGTCGTCCGGTCCGCAAATACGTGAACGCGCGCCGCATGAACTCGGGGACCCGTTCAAAGCGGTTGACACGGGCCACCCATTTCGCGACGTGCTGAAAATTCAGGACAGCGTCGAAATTGGGTTGCACCCCCGTGCGGCTTTCGGGGACGCCGCCGGGCAGGAACAAGATCGGCGAGGAATCCGAATAGGCCTGGGCGAGCCCGCCAAAGGAATTCTCGGTCCCGGGGCCGTACTGGACGGTGCAGACGCCGATCCGGCGCCCGTTGGTGACACGGGAATACCCATCCGCCATCCCCAGGACGGCCCGCTCGGTGCGGGCCATGATCGGTCGGATACCCAGTTCTGCTGCGGCATCAATCACCCCGTTGATGGGGAAACAGAACAGGCACTCCACCCCTTCCTGTTTCAGAATGCTGGCAACGGCCATCGCGCCTTTCATGATTGGTCTCCCGTGTTGAATCGTGAGCGGCTATTTCTTCTTTTCGATCAATGCATTCAATCGCTGACCGACGTGCTCCGTCACTTGGGCGAGGAGCTTTTGAGCGTCTGAAATCAGCATGTCGCACTTGCCCCGCATCTCTTGCACGAACACCGCGTCGGTAAGGTCTTTGAGGTTGATCAGCACGTTCCAGATCCCGCCCTGGACGCCCGCGAAAGCGATCTGCGCGCCGACTGCCGCATCCGTGATGGAATTCACGTTTCCGTGTCGGGCCACGCTCGCCGCAGCCTGGATCGCGGCATAGCTCAGTTCCGCAGTCCGATACGGGATAGCCACCGCTGTCTTCAGCCCCTGCTGCATCATCTGATTGCGGTGCTCCACTTCCTCAGGAGTGCGCGCCGGAAGGCGCCGGGCTTCCATGTACGCGTTGAACGCGTTGGTATCCTCGTCCACGGCGAGGACGAGTTGATCCTTGATGCGCTGTGCATCCTCCGCGGCTTGAAGCAACGTCGCCTCGGCCTCCGCCGCATCCATCTTCCCTTGCCAGAGGTTCGCGACCATGGAGGCCAACGCGGCGCCCAGCGCTCCGGCGAGAGCCGCGATCGAACCACCGCCCGGGGCGGGTGTATCGCGCGAGACCTCGTCCGTGAAATCCTTGACCGTCATCCGGACCAGGCTCTTCTCGTACTCGCGCGGCAGGCCGATCACCTTGACCTTGATGTCGAAGGGGGATACGTCCGACAAGCCCATCGAGTAGACGGCCGTCGCGAGAATGTCTGGGACGGGCACGAACGGCGATTTGCCTTGCGCGTGTAAGTAATAGCGCCCCGCTTCGAGCAGCGCGGGATATGGAATCAGGCCAACCACCTCACTGCCGGTCACGACGAGCCCGCGCGCTGTCGCGAGGCGCCGCACTTCTTCGAGCACCAGGTGAGGCGGAGTCACTTTGTAGTTCGTTAGGTTGATCGAGATCTGCGCCCGTTGGTATTGGTCGACGTACCAGCCGATCGCCTTGCAGGCCGTGAATTTGCCGGCGCGGTACACCTTCTGCCCCTTGAGCGGCTTTTCCGGGTCGAGGTCGTTGAGCCTGAGCAGTTCGCCCAGATCGTAACCGTGCTGCTCTTTGCAATGGCCGAGGGTCTCATCGAAGCTGCTGCCGACGAACTCGCAGTTGCCGCAAGGGTAGGCCTTCTCCTGATAGGTCAGGATCTTGCCCTTGGAATAGAAGGTGGAGCCGGTGCTGGCCCGCGCCACCCGGCCGCGCTCGCGCAGCTCGAAGGCGATGTCGGTGGCCAAGGCTTTGTCGCGCGTGTTCAAGGTGACGTTGTAGGCGATCAGGAACTCGCGCGCGCCGATCACGGTCGCCCCCGACCGCGCGTTGAACTTCGCTGGGCCGAAATCCGGCGCCCACGCGGGGTCGCGCAGTTTTTCGGCGAGCCCCTCGTATTCGCCTTTTCGAATGGTCGCCAGGTTCTTGCGCTCGGGACGAGTTGCCGCTGATTCGTACAGGTATACGGGAATATCCAGCTCACGGCCGACGCGCTCACCGACGCGACGCGCAATGGCCGCGCAGTCCTCCATGGTGACGCCCGAGATTGGTACGAACGGGCAGACATCCGTCGCGCCCATGCGCGGGTGCGCGCCGTGGTGTTGGCTCATGTCAATCACGCGGGCGGCCATCGCGATCGCCTGAAACGCCGCCTCGGCCACCGCGTCCGGATCTCCGACGAACGTGACCACCGTGCGGTTCGTATCCGCACCCGGATCCACATCCAATAGGGTGGCACCCGGCGCGGCCTGGATGGCATCGGTGATTTGTTTCAATTTCGCCTTGTCGCGGCCCTCGGAAAAATTTGGCACGCATTCGACGACGCGCTGGTCCATCGGCAGGCATCCTCCTGAGGCATCCCGTGCGGTTGCGATTCGTGGGCCACATCTGTGGCGCGTGGAGCATGCCGCAGCGGGATGGGGTCCGTCAAGGGAAACGGGGAAGTGATATGGAGGGCCAACGATCGATGGGGAGGCGCTCGATACAGGCGAAATGCGGACACGGGGCCGGTCGGCGCCCGACTAACGAATTCGTTGGAATATGGCCTCGAGGTCCAACGCTCGGATGGCCTCGATCGCGCATTCCCAGGCGCCGGCTTCGCACAGGCCGTCTGCGCTGGCGCGTTCGTACCCGGCAATCGCCACTTCGATGCAGGCCGCGCGGACGGCTTGAGCGAGGCGGCGAGCTTCGGGATCGGCGCCGCGTTCCGAGAGGGTGTCCATAGACTTACGCTACCGCGTTAAGAAACGCCTGCCAACCCGCGGGGAGGCCGACAGAGGAACAGACTGCGGCGAGAAATCGGGACGCTACTCGGTATCCTGATGCTGGGTGGCTTTGATGGCCTCTTCGCGGATCAGCGCCAGGGCGCGCTGCTTGAGGCGGAGGAACGTTTCCGAGGTCTTGATCTCGTAACTGCGCGGGCGTTCCAGGGGCACTTCGATTTCCGCCTTGATGCGGCCCGGGCGGGCGGTCATCACAAAAACACGATCGGAAAGAAAGATGGCTTCTTCGACATCGTGCGTGACGAACAGAATGGTGATGTGCAGCTCCTCCCAGATCTGAGTGAGGAGTTCCTGCATGAGCGAGCGTGTCTGCGCATCCAAGGCACCGAACGGCTCGTCCAGGAGTAGGATGGCGGGGTTGTTGGCCAGGGCCCGCGCGATCGCGACGCGCTGTTTCATGCCGCCAGACAGTGCCTTCGGGAAGGCTGTTTCGAATCCCTTCAGCCCGACTTTGCCGACGAACTCCTGCGCGATCTGCTCTTGCCGGACCCGGTCCACGCCGGAGACCGCAAGCCCGAACTGGATGTTTTCCCGCACGGTCAGC
This sequence comes from Vulcanimicrobiaceae bacterium, assembly GCA_035505475.1. Lineage (GTDB taxonomy): Bacteria > Methylomirabilota > Methylomirabilia > Methylomirabilales > 2-02-FULL-66-22 > 2-02-FULL-66-22. Next base: position 4,055 of record DATJQT010000132.1, on the reverse strand, counting down.
CAGGGGAACAGCGTATAGGTCTGAAACACCATGCCCCGATCACGTCCCGGACCGTCGATGGCCCGCCCATCGAGCCAGACCGTGCCCTCAGTCGGCTTCGCAAGTCCCGCCACGATGCGCAGCAGGGTGCTCTTTCCGCAGCCGGAGGGGCCCAGAATGGTGGCGAACTCACGATTCTGAATCGCCAGGTCAATGCGATCGATCGCCGTAACGACGTGACCGTCGCCCGCGTAGGTCTTGGAGAGGCTCTCAATGTGCAGCTTGGCCGCGTCGTTCACGGTTAATCCACCCACGGGAACAGCTTGCGGTACAGCCATTTGAAGCCGTAGTCCGTCAGCAGACCCAGCACGCCGATGGTGAGGATGCCGAAGATGATGCTGGCCGTGCGGAGCATACGCTGGGCGCTGATGATCATGTAGCCGATGCCCGATGAGGAGGCCACCAACTCTGCGACGACGATGTAGGTCCAGGCCCAGCCGATAATGATCCGGAGCGTGTCCAAGATCCCGGGCAGACTCGCCGGCAAGAGCACCTTACGGATTACCTGCACGCGACCGGCGCCCAGCGTGTAGGCGGTCTCGAGCATGTCTTTCGGAACGCTCTTGGCGACGACGGCGATCATCAGGACTAGCTGGAAGAAGCTGCCGACGAAAATGATGGCGACCTTTTGGACGTCCCCGATCCCGAGCCAGAGGATAAACAGCGGGATGAACGCCGATGCGGGCATGTACCGGATGAAACCCATGATCGGCTCGATCACGGCCTCCGCCATTTTGAAAGTCCCCATCAGGAGGCCCAAAGGGACTCCCAATATGGCGGCGATCACAAATCCCAGGAGCACGCGATACGTGCTATTCAGGATGTCGAAGGTAAACCCGAATTCGACGAACAGGTCCACACCGGCCTGAAAGACCCGACCCGGCGTCGGCAGGAACAGTGGGTCAATGAACTTCCCATAGGTGAGAATCGCCCAGAGCAGCAGCAGGACGGCGAAGCAGCCGACGCTGAGAACGAGATAGAGCCCCGCCGGGATCGGCTCCCTCGGCATGACGAGGTCGGCCGCGGTCCAGCGCCGAAGCAATGATGGTTCGCGTTTCGGGGGCATTGTTTCTCAGCGAAAAGTACGCTGCCGGCGCAGGGTACATCAGCGTCCCGCGCCGGCAGGCGGAGTTCGTCGTCTACGCGGTGCTCAAATCATTACAGATACGAACCGTCGACGAGGTCCGCGGCGTTGGGCTTCGTCTTGATGAACTTCAGCTCGAACCAAAGATCCGCGGCCCGCTGGGTGACCTGGTACAGCAGCCCGGGCTTCTGGGGCGTGCCGAAGTAATCCTTGTTTTCCTTTTCGCCGTAGAAGACGACACCAGCCTTTTCCGCGGTGAACTCCTCGGGCTTTTGGTTGGTGAACTTGGCCATGATGGCGTCGGCATCCTTCGGGTTGTCCTTCGCGTACTGAACGGCTTCGAACCAAGCAGCGATGATCTTCTTCACATCATCCCCGCGGCGCTTCAGGAAATCCGGCTTGAAGGCCAGCGAGTCTACGATGATGCCGGGTGTCTGGTCGCTGGAGATGAGCACCTTCCCGAACGGCGTGCCCTTGGCGCGCGAGAGCCAGGGCTCCCACGTGACCGCCGCGTCCACTTTGCCGGCCACGAATGCGGCGCCGGCATCGCCGGCCTTCATGTCCACCGCCTGGATGTCCGACAGCTTGAGGCCGTTCTGCGCCAGGACGTAGTTGAGCCAGAAATAGCTCGCGCCGGCGCCGAGTTGAGCGGCCACGGTCTTGCCCTTGAGGTCCTTGATCGTCGCAATATCCTTCTTCGAGACCATGCCGTCACCGCCGTGCGAATCATCCAGCGCCAGCACTTGCTTGACCGGAATTGGGTTTTCTGCCGCCGCGGTCATCACGTGTGTGTCCACCGTGGTGGCGAAGCCTTGAATCCGATCCGCGGCGAACGCGGCCCGCCGGTCGGCCGGGCTCTCGATCACCACGATGTCCACATCCACCCCACGCTTCTGGAAGAAGCCCTTTTCCTTGGCGAGGTAGAGCGGGGCGTAGCCGAGCCAGGTGGACATGCCCAGCTTGATCTGTTCGCCGGCAACTGCCGTCCCGCCGGCCAGGAGTGCCAGTGCCATTGCCAGGACCAGTGACAGGAGCGTGAGCTTCTTCATCCGTGTGTCTCCTTGTGCGAGTGTGATCCGCTGCACTGCGGGTATACCTCTGGCGAGGAAAACGGGCGGATACTACGCACCTGGAGCGGCGCTGTCAATCGCAAACCCTGATTCGCTCGGTCAGGGTTGGCACCCGTGGGTAGACGGCGTATACTGCGGCTCCTATCGTACAGTGTTTCAGGGGAGGAGTGCGACATGGAGCGACGGCGACTGGGACGGACCGGCCACGAGAGCACGGTGGTGGCCTTAGGCACGGCGGGGATTGGCCGCGTGGACCAGCCGACGGCCGATGTAGCCATCCAGCTGATCTTGGACCACGGGATCAATCACATTGATGTTGCTCCGAGCTACGGCGAGGCGGAATTGCGACTCCAGCCTTGGATGGCCCGCATACGGTCCCGGGTTTTCCTGGGCTGTAAAACCAAGCAGCGGACGAAAGAGGCGGCCAAAGCGGAGCTGCGTCGATCCTTGGAGCGACTGGGAACCGACCGGTTTGACTTGTATCAGTTACACGCCGTGTGCAAATCGCATGAATTGGACGAGGTGACTGCAAAGGGCGGAGCATTGGAAGCGCTCATCGAGGCCCGCGACGAGGGCCTCGTGCGATGGTTGGGCATCACGGGCCACAGCCATGATGCGCCGCGCACGCACCTCGAGGCGCTGCGCCGTTTTTCGTTCGACACGGTCATGTTTCCGCTCAATTTCGTCCTCTGGGCCGATCCCCGATACCGGGCCGATGCCAGCAAGCTGCTCGAGACCTGCCGCAAAAATGATGTCGGGATCCAGATCATCAAGACAATCGCCAAGGATCCGTGGGGCGACCATCCGAAGACGTATTCTACTTGGTACGAACCTCACACGGATCAGAAGGTGATCGATCAAGCGGTTTCGTTCGTCCTCTCTCAACCGGTCTCGACGCTGACGAGCGTCGGCGATGTCACCTTGCTCCCGAAAGTCATTGATGCCGCAGAGCGCTACCGGCCCTTGGACGACGCGGCGCAAAACGCGCTCTTGGCTACGGCGGGCCAGTATCACTCGCCGTTCGTCGGCGCGTGGGCGTAAAGAACAGCAGGGGCGCAGAGGCGCAGAGGAGCGGAGGCGAAACAGCCATGGATACGCCGCGAACGGGGCCGCCGTACGAGGTGGAGCGTTCGGCCCGCCATGCAGAGCGACCAGGATTCCGGATCAACGAATTGCAGATCGGTACGAGCCAGGAGGTCCCCTGGCATTATCACAGTCGGGTACGTGACACTTTTTATGTCCTGGACGGACGCATTCGCGTGCAGATGCGCCATCCAGATTTCGAGGTGCAACTCGGTCCGGGCGAAACCACCGTCGCCGACGTCCGACGACCGCATCGCGTGACGAACGCGGGCACCGGTTCGGCCACCTTCCTCGTGCTTCAAGGCATGGGGGAGTACGACTTTATTCCCGTTCCCTAATGTAGCCTCATCCGCCTGACGAGGCGATCTGTTGGCAGCGCGCTTGGGGGTTGCCGTTTGGACATGCTGGCTTTTCTCGAAGAGCTGCAGGGATTGGCGCGCACCGGTCTCAACTACACCACAAACCCGTACGAACGCGAGCGGTGCGAACGCCTGTTCTCACTCGCTGCCCTGTACTATGGGCACGCGTTGGATCTACCGCCCGCCGACGTCCGTCGCCGTCTTGCAGGGGAACTGGGAACGATCACGCCGAAAGTCGGTGCGCATGCGGCTGTCTTTGATGCAGCCGGTCGCCTCCTACTGGTGCAGCGTGCAGACGATCGGTGCTGGTGCCTACCCTGCGGTTGGGTCGAGCCCAACGAATCGCCCGAGGAGGCAGCGGTTCGAGAAACGCGAGAGGAAACGGGGCTCAGCGTCTGCGTTCGCCAACTCGTCGGCGTG
>DATJQT010000131.1:0-5189 GCA_035505475.1 Vulcanimicrobiaceae bacterium | reverse complement strand
GACCAACCGGCCATCTTCGGAAGGTTGCGGCTGGTCGAGGGCACCTGAGTCGGTCATGGCTTCCATGCTAGAATACGGTCACGGTGGATGATCCGTTTCACATTTGTTCCGGTACTTGTTGCGTCTAGAGACATAATAATCTAAGTGAGGTAAGTTGGACAAGGTGTTATTATATCTCAATAAGCGGACATATAATTCGATGTGGTTCTGGCCAGAGAGAGAAGGAGAAAGATCGTGCGCCGGATCTCCCTAGCGCAGCTAACCCGCATGTTCGGTTGGATCGGCATCTCCAGTATTGGCGGGGGACGATCTGCATACATTTATGAAGTCCTCGTCGAACGCCATGCCTGGCTTACTCGGCAGGAGTTCCTTCCGGGGTACACCATGAGCCAACTCCTGCCCGGCCCAACCATTTCGAACCTGTCGATCTTCCTCGGCAACAGCTTCCGCGGTATCCCCGGAGCCGTCATCGCACTCTTGGCCGTCCTGGTTCCTGGGAGTGCGACAATTATCGGCCTTGCCGCACTCTATTTCATGCGGGGGTCCAGTCCATCCATTGAAGCGCTTCTCGAAGGCATGGGGGCTGCCGTTGTCGGTTTTCTCTGCATCTTGGTGGCCCGGATGGGCAAGGGGGCGCTCCGCGCTCGCGGTGCCCTGCCCATTTGCCTCCTGACCTTAGCAGCCGTCGGGCCAATGCGGCTAAACGCCTTAGCGGCGATTCTGGTCGTCGGCGGGCTGAGCCTCTGGCTCAATCGTCCCGGCAGGCAAGCCATGCAGGTGCCGCCGGGGGGCACAGCATGAGTGACCTCATCATCCTCGCCCGGACATTCCTTCGCCTCAGCTTTCTCGCAATCGGCGGCGGAATCGGCGTCGTGCCGGAAATGCACCGGCAAGTGGTTGATATCCATGGCTGGCTCACCGCACGGCAATTCGTCGACAGATATGCGCTGTCCCAGGTGACGCCCGGGCCTGCCATGCTGGTCTCCGGCTTTGTCGGGTATAAAATACACGGATTCATCGGCGCGTTGGTGGCGATCGGCGCAATGTTCGGCCCCTCTGCAATCCTCTGCTGCTTTATTGCACGTCGCTGGGCTCGGTTTCGCGGTCGGCCCTGGGTCGAAGCATTGGGCGAGCGCTGGCTCCGTTAGCAATCGGATTGATGGGCGCCGGCGTCTACACGGTGGCCCGTTCGGCGCTGACTAGTCTCCCCACAGTGGGTCTGGCCGGCGGGGCCGCGCTCGCCCTGGGAAAACGCTGGGTTCCGCCGTACCTGGTGATTCTTGCCGCCGGTGGACTCATGTGGATGGTCCATTAGACGTCTCGTATTGAAATCGATATTTGCTCTCGGTCCAGTTCTGAGATATGAATATATTCAATTCGCCTGCACCATAGGTCCGTCTTAAACGACTTCCAAGACAAACACTTGACGTCAGCAACTTGCTGGTGCGCAGAGGATAACTATGTGGGGACCCAAGAGTTCCGATCGCGATTTCTTCGACGCGTTTTCCCGGCATGCGGCAGCCACGGTCCGGGCTGCCGGTCTACTGATCCAGTTATTGGAGCATCCGGACCGCGACGAGCTCAGCGTGCAGATCGAGCGCGAAGAACATGAAGGCGACAAGATCGTCCACGACGTGGTCCATACGCTCCGCGCGACCTGGATCACCCCGTTCGACCGCGGAGACATCCAGACGCTGATCTCGAACCAGGACGATGTCCTGGACCTGATCCACGCCACCTCCAAACGTGTCATGCTGTTCGAGATCACGGTGGTGCCGAGTGACGCCATGGCGCTCGCCCGGTACATCGTCAGGGCGACCGATCTGATCAAGACCGCCGTGGACCTGCTCAAGGATCTCAAGCGGAACGAAGAGATTCTGAAGATCTGCGAAACGTTGAACGAAATTGAGAACGATGGCGACGAAGTGTTTCGGGGGACCCTGGTCAAGTTGTACAAGAAGGGCAACGACCCGCTCGATGTGCTGAAATGGCGGGAGATCTACGACAACCTGGAGACCGCCCTGGACCGTTGCGAAGACGTGGCCAACCAGATCGAGAGCCTGGTCCTGGAGTATTCATGAGCCTCGCCCTGCTCGCCATCATCGCCCTGGCGCTCGCTTTCGATTTCATCAATGGCTTCCACGACGCGGCGAATTCGATCGCCACCGTGGTCTCCACGCGCGTCCTCTCGCCCCGCATCGCGGTGCTGTGGGCGGCGTTTTTCAATTTCATCGCGTTCCTGATCTTCCAGACCCGGGTGGCGTCCAACATCTCGAAGGGCGTCGATCCCGCCGTCGCCACGCTCACCATCGTGGCCTCGGGGCTCGTCGGGGCGATCGTGTGGGATCTGCTCACCTGGTGGTGGGGGCTCCCCACCTCCTCCTCGCACGCCCTCCTCGGCGGACTCGCCGGCGCGGCGGTGGTCAAGGCGGGATTCGGGGCGCTGGACGGCCACTTTTTTCTCACGACCGCTGCCTTCATCGTGATCTCCCCCGCGGTGGGCCTGGCCCTGGCGATCGGCATCATGCACGCGTTGATCCGGAGCCTCGGCGACAAGCCGCCCGGCCGGCTCGAGCGGATCTTCCGCAAGCTGCAGCTCGTGTCCGCGGCGGGCTATTCGCTCGGCCATGGCGGCAACGACGCCCAGAAAACGATGGGCATCATCGTCGCCGCCCTGGCGGCCGAAGGGCTCTTTCAGCACACGCCGGGCCAGAGTACGATTCCCCTCTGGGTCGTCCTCGCGTGTCATGCCGCAATGGGGGTGGGCACCATGAGCGGGGGCTGGCGCATCGTGCGGACGATGGGGATGCGGATCACCAAGCTGACGCCGATCGAGGGCTTCTGCGCCGAAACCAGCGGGGCCGCCTCGCTCTTTCTGGCGACCGCCCTGGGCATCCCGGTCTCCACGACCCACACAATCACAGGCGCGATCGTGGGCACCGGCTCGGTGCGGAAGTTTTCGGCGGTCCGCTGGGGGGTGGCCGGCCGGATTGTCTGGGCATGGGTCCTCACCATTCCCGGATCGGCCGCGATCGGCGCCCTCACCTATCTTGCGGCGCGGGCCATCGGCATTCCGGGCTAACCGCCGAACAACCCGTCCTCACGCATGAGCAGCAGCGCCTTCTCGAATCCTTGCATCGTCTGGGCGATGTCGGCATCCGAATGCACGGCCGAGACCCAGCCGTGCAGCGGGCAGATATCCACACCGTTCAGGATCAGCGCACAGCGAAGCGCCTGATACATGTCAGGCTCGGCCATGACCTGCAAGCGTCGGTGGTCGCGGTCCCCCGGCACCGGTGGCGCGCACAGGTCCTGCTCCAGCGAATAGTTCACGGTCGACGCGTCGCCGTACACGCAGCCGGGCACGCCCAGCCGGCGCCAGAGCCGGTTCAACTCGTCGCGCAGTATCGCGCCGCTGCGGTCGGCGATGGGATGGTGCGCCCCACTGGCGATCTCGCCGAGCATGGCCACGCCTGCCGCGGCCGAGAGTGGATTGGCGTTATACGTCCCCGCATGTGCTACGCGGCTCTTGCGATTCCAGGCGGCGTCGCCACGCATGCCGAGGCCGCTCATCACGTCCTCCCGCCCGCCGATAGCGCCGCCCGGCAATCCCCCGGCCAGGATCTTCGCCAACGTGGTCAAGTCCGGCGTCACGCCCACGGCGCGCTGCACCCCGCCCGGCGAGATCCGGAACCCCGTGATCACCTCGTCGAAGATCAAAATGACCCCGTGCCGTCGCGTAACCTCACGCAGTCCGACGAGATACCCCGGTGCGGTCGGAATGGTGCCACTGCTCGCCCCACCTGGCTCGAGGATGACAGCAGCGACATCGGTGCGCTCCGCCAGGAGCAGCTCTACGGCAGGCAGGTCGTTCGGGGGACACACCAGTACATTGGCTAGCGTGGCCTCTGGCACACCCGCAGAGTTCGGCACATCGTATGGCGGCTTGACGGCCGGCGTGGCGTAATCGTGCCAGCCATGGAAATGGCCTTCGAACTTCAGGACCTTTGGGCGTCCGGTGAACGCGCGCGCCAGCCGCAACGCGAGCTGCGTGGCCTCCGTGCCTGAACTGGTGAAGCGCACCCTTTCTGCCGACGGGATCAGCTCGTGGACCTCCTCGGCCCAGCGGATCTCGAGCGCATGGCAGGCGCCGTAGTGGGTGCCCTTGTCCACCTGTTCGTGGACCGCCTGGCGGATGACGGGATGGCCATGGCCGAGGAACAATGCGCCGTGGCCCATCCAGTAGTCGATCAGCTCCTGCCCGTCCACGGTCCACTTCCGCGTGCCCTGCGCCCGCTCCACATAAATCGGAAACGGCCGTAGGTGCCGGATATCATGGGTGACGGCGCCGGCGATGACCCTCCCCGCCTCGTGGCTCAAGGCCGCCGAGCGCGGATTCGCCTGCTGAAACTTTTCCCAAATCTTTCCTTGGCCGATCCGAAAACCGTCGCGGGACTGTGTCATACTCTCCTCATGGGTGCGTCAGCGTCGGCGAAAGCGCATGCGAAACAGTTGCCAGCGGAGGATTTGCCGCAACTCCCGTTCCGAGGTACGATAACGGACAACCGGGCGGCCGTCCACGAACAAGACGGGCACATCGCGCCCGTACGCCTCTGCCAGGCGCGGGTCCGCATCCACATTGACTTCGGTCAATTGAAAGGGAAGCTCGCCGGCCAGGCGCTCACAAATGGCGCGAAGGTCGTTGCCGAGGTGACAACCCGGACGGCTGTACAGTTCGAGGTGCAGAGGTGATGGCGGCATGGCACGGAGCGACGGTAGCACGGGCCTCTGGCCGTGTCAACGCAGGTGAGCGCTGCTGCTGGTCCTGATCCGACGGGCAGATGGAGACAACGAATTCTGCTGGCCGTGCCGATCGCGATGTTGGCGGTCTTTCTCCGCCGCGGGCGGGCACAAAGGACTGTCAGATGAGAACGCACACGTGGTCCGTCTACCCCACCGGTAGTGAACCGCCGCCAGCCATTCAGGAGCTTGCTGACGCGGTCCGTACCGACGGAGGCTGTGCCCTCGGGCTCTATCAAGAACCCGTCGGCCAGGCATGGCATCTGTTTGCCTTACTGCCGTTGGACCAGGTGCACCCGACGCCATATCAGCGCGACCTGTCACCGTCGCACGCCAAGCGGCTGCGCGAAGTGATCAAGAGGCTTGACCGCTTCATCGATCCGGTGGTC
>DATJQT010000130.1:0-7005 GCA_035505475.1 Vulcanimicrobiaceae bacterium | reverse complement strand
ACCGACCGATTCGCCGTTGAAGGTCGGATCCGGATCGACGGGCAGGGGCCGGCCATCGGTGAAGATGCGCCGCACCTGCTCGTCCCATTCGGCGTAGATCATGACCCGGTCGGGCCCCATCGTGATTTCCATGGGGTAGGTCATGGTCATGATGCGCGGCATGCCGGGAGGCAGGCAGGAGGCCGTCGGGTCCCCCGTCGGTCGGCCCGCCGCGGCATCGGCCAGATGGCCCTCGAAGAGTTTCGCGTACGCGGGGGTGAGCGGCGGGTTCTGACCACGTCCCGGCGGAATGCCCGGCGTCCAGCCGATGCCGCCCTGGCTGATCCAGATGCCGGTCAAGTCCCGGCGGCTGCGGGGATGGTAGGGGACGGTTCCCCACTTCGGATCCACGGGTTGGGTCCTGGCCGCTTCCGTGAACGTGGTGGGCAGCTTCGAGGCGTCCCGATACGGTGGCTGGACGCCCCGGGTGAGGTCGAGGTCCGTCGGTCTGCCGATGAGATCGGTGCTGGAAGCTTCCCCTGTCGCCGCGGGAGGCGCCGCGCCCTGCGCGAGGGACGGGGCGGCAGCGGCGATAGTCAGGCAAAGAGCCGCCGTGAAACCTGAGCTTGCGCGCGAGTGCATGGTCATCCTCCAGCGGAGTGTTTAATTCAGCTTGAAGGCAACGGGCAGCAGCGCGGTCGTGGCAATCGGCTTGCCGTCCCGCTCACCCGGCACAAAGGCGGCGGTCTCGGCCCAGGTCAATGCGGCCTCGTCGAATTCGTCGGAGCCGGACGACCCTGCTATCGCTGCTTCCGTCACGCATCCGGTGCCGTCGATTTTCAACGAGAGCATGACTGATCCTTCAAGGCCCGCTCGCACCAGATCCTGTGGGTAGATTTCTGTAAGCGAGCGGGAATTGGACGCCATCCGCGGGCGAGCATCGCCGGAAGTGTGATCAGCCGGAGCGGGGCAGGCTGATGTGCGGGCGCGATAGCCCATCATGACCCGCGCGCTGGCGGCCGTGGCTGTCATCTGCCCGCGTTCGGTGACATACAAGCCGACCAATGCTTCTGAGCGCGCCGTCCAGTCTGCCGATGGCGGCCCGCCCTTGCTGATCAGATCCTGCAAGGTCCGCTCGGCCGCGAGGACCTCGGCATGATGCGGCGTGTTCTCGGCAAGGCCATTGTGGGCCAGGAAGGATTTCCACAGGTCGCGATTGCTGACCACGGCCGGGGCAATATTCCAGTATCTATTCAGCTGAGTCCAAAGATCCTTGAACTCGCTACTCTCCAGATCGCCACCGGAATCCATGATCACGGGCGTCAGGTACTGCCTGAAGTCGTCGCTGTACACACGATTGCGAATATCCTTGCCGTGTGTGTCGGCTTTGTCCAACATCGGCTTGAGGCCCTGCAGCACGGAATCGAGCAGCACGGCTTGGGTCGCAACCGCGCCCGGCGCCGACTGGGCGACGTCCGGACCGATCCCGTGCTCCAGAACATGCGTGGCTTTCAAGGCGGTGGCCGCGACGTCCAGCACCTGTTTCTGCGTCGGACGGCCATCCAGCCGCAGGCTCAACCCGTATGCCACGCCGGATGAGGCGACGCCGTCCTTCGTGCCCGGCGCCTGAATGCCGAACTGCACATCGATCGCATCACTGGTGGCTCTCACCGGAATGCCATCGTATGGGCTCCGACGCGCCTGCAGATCATCGAAGCGCGTGCGTGTTTCGAGCTTGACTGACGCGGGCGGACGTGGCGCGCGCCACAACCCCAGATAGGCCTTTTCCTGTGCGTCGCGGTACCACCATGCCCCGCCGATGCCCCAGACGACGCGTGGGCCATCGTACGCGTAGTTCATGCTCAGCAGCAGTTCGCTGTGGGCGTCGGCCTTGAACAGTTCGGGCGGCAGACCGAGGTCAAAGCGCGGAGTGTGGAGAGCCCACGGAGTCGCCGCGAGTTTCACGTCACGGAGGGACTCCGGCAGCAGTGCAGTCCGAGCCAGGAAAGCCTGCCACTGCCGGATGGTGCCCAGATAGGTCAGCGTCACCTGATTTGCCAGCAGTGAGAGCTGCGCCTTGATCTCGCGTAGGCCAATGGAGGGTGAGTATTCGATCAATCCGACATACCCATCCGGGGTGGGCAGGAGTTGCGCCACCATATAGGCATCCAGATAGGGCAGGGGCCAGACGCGCAGTTGCCATTTGCGCCCGAAGCTGTCGGTGGTCGTAACGTCCGAAACCGCGCTTCCCACGGAAGTCACCCGGACCTGGTCGGTACCTACCGCGCGCCGGACATTCAACGCCTTGAGGGCGATGTCCATGAACGCTTTCGAATCCATATAGAAAGCGTCGTCAGCGGCTTCAGCGCCCCGATGCAGGGCCAGCACGCCCGCGCCCGCCGCGGCCGCGATTCCGACCGTTCCGTCTCCGGGCAGATCGGTGAACTGCATCTCCGGTGCCTGGATCGTCCAGCTGCCATCGGCCTGCTGAATGACGAGTGCCGGCGTGCGGCTGGCCGCTTCGGACCCGTACAGAATCGCCTCGCTGCCGCTCCCCTTCGGGAAGAGGGACGGCGCAATGGCGGACAGCAGCGCCGCGCGCGCCTCGTCACTGTGGCGTGCGATCAGCGCCTGATAGGCGCGTGTGAACTTCTCCCACTCGAGCGGAAGTGCGAACTCATCCTTCGTCGTATATGTCTGAGACCCTTGCGCAAACGGCAATTTGACCAGCGCGCGCTGGTCAAATCGGGCCTTGGACTCGGGGGCATCCAGCACATTGGCGATGGGCAGCGCGTAGTTCAGGTTTTCGTTGGGCGACTTTGCGATGACGACGCCAATGACGTTTCCCGCACCATCCAGGAGCGGTCCGCCGCTATTTCCCGGCGAGGCGGCCGCGGAGAAGCGTATCCATTTCCAGCGACCGTCCTGCTCTTCTGCAGTCTCGGAAGTGAACAACCCGCTGCGTATGACGATTCCGTCTCCCAGCGCATTACCGACCGCGAGCACGACATCATCGACGTGGGGGGACCGGTTGGGCGGCAAGGCGACGGATTTCAGGGCATCGGCCAGCGAGAAGACGACGAAATCCTCAGACGCAGAGAACTTCCGCACGACCCCAATCGGGTGGACCGAGCCATCGGTCGCACGCAGCGCAGGTGCGCCGAATTGACTGTCGATTCCGGCCGCCAGAACGTGTGCGGCCGTGACATAGAGGTTCGGCCCGATGGCAAACGCGGTGCCGACGGAGCGATACGGGTCGGTCCGCTCGACGAAGGGCAGGAGATCAAGCGGCAGGGGCTTCTCATACGTGACAGATCCCTCGGCGGGCTTCTTCATCACGACTTCGAATGTCGAAACCCGGATCTGACGCTGCAATTCGGGGGTGACATCAGCCAAGGCCGGAGGCAGGCCGGCCACCAGCAGCATGAGCGCCAGGAGTCGTCTTACCATGTGGCCCACTCTCGTTCGATCCGGTCTCGTGGTGCGGGTAGCCCACGCAGGATATCATGCGTGACCCGGCCCGCATGTCCGGTCACAACAGGGGGAATCCGAACATGTCGAAGCACTGTCGTCTGTGCGCCACGCTCGCGGCGCTTTGTGCATGGGTCGGCGTTGCCCAAGCCGCTTCGCCTGCGCCGCGGTCCGCGGACTGGCCCGCATACAACCGCACGCTCGCCGGCGATCGCTACTCGCCGCTCTCGGACATCACCAGCGCGAACGCCGCGCAGCTCGCGTTGCGCTGTGCCTACACGCTGCCCGAGGTGGCCGCGTTCCAGTCCGGGCCGCTCGTCATCGACGGGACGATGTATTTCACGACCTTCGAGGGCTCCTACGCCATCGATGCGGCAAGCTGCAAGGAAAAATGGACCCAGCACCGCAAGAGCACCGGGCCCGCGGGTCTGGCGGTCAATCGCGGGTTCGCCTACCTCGACGGGAGGCTCTACCGTGGCACGGCCGATGCCCACGTGATCGCCCTCGACGCCCGGGACGGCAAGGTGCTCTGGGATCGCGCGCCCGACATCCAGGGGCCCGGCATCTCCTTTCCGATGGCACCGATCGCCGCCCATGGGCGGGTGTACGTGGGCAATGCCGGGGGCGATACGGTCGGCGTGACCGGGCACGTCTATGCCCTGGATGCCCGTGACGGCCACGTCATCTGGCGTTTCGACGTGGTGCCCGAAAAGGGACGCGCCCGCGCCACGTGGACGAATCCTCGCCTGCCGGTCTCCGGCGGTGCATTCTGGACCTCCTTCACGCTCGATGAGCCGAAGGGGATTCTCTACGTGCCGGCGGGCAATCCGGCCCCGGACTTCGACTTTCTCGATCGCACCGGCGAGGATCTCTACGCCGACTCGGTCATCGCGATCGATGCCGCGAGTGGGCGGATCCTCGGCTACAACCAGCTCGTGAAGCGCGACAGCCATGACTGGGATGTCGACAGCGCCCCGACGCTCGTGACCACCCGCGCCGGACGGCGGATCATCGCCTCGGCGAACAAGGATGGCCTGCTCTCGATTCTCGATCGCGCCGGCGTCGGCGCCCCGGGGGGCGCATCGGATGACCGGGTACCGGTGATCCCGCTGCTCTCGCAGACACCGACGACCACGCGCGAGAACGTGGACGTGCCCCTGTCGCGCGAGCACCCGGTGCATTTCTGTCCCGGCATGGGTGGAGGCACCGAATGGAACGGCGCCGCCTACAGTCCGCGGACGAACTCGCTGTTCGTCGGCGCGGTGGATCTGTGCGGCCACGTGCAGCTCGTGCGTGAGCTCGCGGTGCCTGCCACGGGAGAGGTCTGGTTCGGAAGCTCAGGCTCGATGGGAGACATGATCGATCCGTCGGACGCGGCCCGCGGCTGGCTCACGGCCTTCGACGCGGAGAACGGGAAGGTGCGCTGGAAGTTCAAGGCGCCTCACCCGATCCTCGCGGGCGTGACGCCCACGGGCGGCGACCTGGTCTTCGCCGCCGATCTCGGCGGTGACCTCTATGCGCTCGATCAGAAGGACGGCACGGTCCGCTGGCACACGAGCACCGGACAGTCGGTCGGCGGTGGACTGGTCGTCTACCGGGCCGGCGGCCAGGAGCTGCTCGGCATTGCCTCCGGGATGAAATCGTCGGCCTGGCCCGGAGCGACCGACAACAGCCGCATCCTCGTCTACGGGTTGCGCTGAGGATCTGTCGGGAGGGCGGAGCTCATGACCCACTACGCAGGCATCGCCGCGACCGTGCTCGCCTTTGCGGCAGGGTCCGCGTGGTGTGCGCCCAGCGTCTATCCCACCGGCACGACGCTCTACGATCCGCAGCGCACCTGGAGCGGATACACGGTGCTCTCGCCCCTTGCGACGCCGGCCGTGATCGTGATCGACATGAACGGCAACGTCGTCAAGCGCTGGGAAGGCTACGACAACTCCGCGGGCGGTCCCGCACGGGTGCTTCCGGGCGGTGAGGTCATCGCCGCGGTCGGTGCGCGAGCGCCGCACCAGGAGTCCCTGGAACTCGTACAACGCGATTTCGACGGCAACATCCTGTGGCGCTTCGGGCATAACCTCGAAGTCCAGGCGCCCGATGGCACGATGACCTGGGCACTGCGGCAGCATCATGACTGGCAGCGCGAGGACTATCCGGCCGGATATTACTCACCGGGTGCCGTGCCGGCCGCCTCGGGTGCGAGAACACTGATCCTGACCCACCTCACCCATGCGCTCCCGGCCGTGGCCGGCGTGATTCTCGAGGATGACCGCCTCATCGAGATCACGCCCGACGCAAAGCTCTCCTGGGAGTGGACGGCGGGCGATCACGTCGAGGAGTTCGGCTTCGGACCGGAGGCGCGCGCCGCGATCAGGATGAGTCCCGGCCCGAATGCGGCGCGCAACGGCTTCGACTGGCTGCACCTGAACTCCGCCACGTACGTGGGTCCGAACCACTGGTTCGACGAGGGTGACCGGCGCTTCGCGCCCGACAACGTGCTCATCAGCAGCCGGCAGGCGAGCCTCCTCGCCATCATCGCCCGCGACGGGTCGGTCGTCTGGCGCCTCGGTCCGGACTTCAGCCAGTCAAAGGAACTGCAGGTGATCGGCCAGGTCATCGGTCAACATCACGCCCATATCATTCCGAAGGGGCTGCCGGGCGCCGGCAATCTGCTCGTGTTCGACAACGGCGGTGCCAGTGGCTACGGCTTCACGAGCCCGATCGCGCCGAACGGCAGCGGTGCGCTCGTGCGCCCCTACTCGCGGGTCCTCGAAATCAATCCGGTGACACTCGCGCTGGTGTGGTCGTATCAGGCGCCGGTGAGTTTCTACGCCAGCAATATCAGCAGCGCGCAGAGGCTGCCGAATGGCGATACCCTCATCACGGAGGGACCCGACGGTCGCGTGTTCGAAGTCACGCACGACGGTGCGATCGTCTGGGAGTACATCAACCCGCTGTTCGCCGGGCCGCGTTCCTCGAACAGCGTCTATCGTGCCTACCGCGTGCCGTATTCCTGGATCCCGCAGTTGCCACATCCGGTGGAAAAGGCCGTCGTGCCGCCTGCGACCAGCCATTGATGCCACGGACCAGCGGGCAGGTCGTGCCTGTGGCTCAAATCGCAAGGGGCGCCGTGCTATCGCCGAATCGTGCTTCGGGACAGCCCAGCTTGCCGAGAATTCCCAACAGCAGATTCGACATCGGCGTGAGCTCCTTCTGCCGGAGATGGCGATTGCATTCCAGCGTGCCGCCGGCGCTCCCGGCCAGGACGATCGGCAAGGGATCATGGTTGTGGGAGTTGCCGTCGCTCATGCCGCTGCCATACAGGACGAGCGAGTGGTCCAGTAGCGAACCGGGTCCGTCGGGCAGCTTCGCGAGCCTCTCGAGGAAGTACGCGAACAGTCCGACGTGATAGCGGTTGAGCACTGCAAAGCGCGCTTTGTTGCTCTCGATGTTGGAGTGATGCGAGAGGATGTGGAACGAGTCCCGGATACCGCTCCTGGGGTATACCGCATTGCTCAGCTCCTTCGCCAGCATGAAGGTGCTGGTGCGCGTGATCTC
>DATJQT010000129.1:0-2003 GCA_035505475.1 Vulcanimicrobiaceae bacterium | reverse complement strand
TTGGAGTTGACCCGCTTTTGTGGACAGTTCATGTTCACAAAAGGAGGGTTCGACGATGGTCAAGAAGGTACCCAGATACGCGCCGGAGTTTCGGCGCCAGATGGTGGAGCTGCATCGTGCGGGACGATCGTTCGCGGAGCTGGCGACGGAGTTCGGGTGCACGAGCTGGTCGATCCGGCAGTGGGTCAAGCAGGCCGATCGGGATCGGGGCCGAGGCGATGGCGGCCTGACGAGCGCGGAGCGCGAGGAGCTCGCACGGCTGCGGCGTGAGAACCGCAAGCTTCTGCAGGAACGGGACATCCTGTCAAAAGCCGCGGCCTGGTTTGCGAACGAGAAGCCCGCGACACCGAAGCGCTCTTCGGATTCGTGAAGGCGAACCAGGCCACCCAGCCGGTACGGCTGATGTGCCGATTGCTTCGAGTCTCTGCCAGCGGATTTTATGCCTGGCAGGAACGTCCGATGTCGGCCCGTCGACGGGCCGACATCGGCCTGGCTGCCCGGATTCATGAGATCTATCGGCGATCCAAGGGCCGCTACGGCTCGCCGAACATCCATGCCGAGCTGAAGGACGATTACGACGTGCATGTCGGGCGCAAGCGGGTGGCGCGATTGATGCGGGCAGAAGGCCTCAAGAGCATCGTGGCGCCCAACTACGTGGTCACGACCATTCCAGATGGCGCGGCGGCCACGAACGAGGATCTGGTGAAGCGGCAGTTCAAGGCGGATGGACCGGACCAGCTGTGGGTCGCTGACGCGACCTACGTGCCGACCTGGGCGGGCACGATCTACCTCGCTGTGGTCCTGGATGTCTGGTCACACAAGATCGTGGGCTGGGCGATCGAGGATCATCTGCGCACCGAGCTGATGCTCGATGCCCTGAACATGGCGTTGGCCCAAAGGCGCCCGAAGAACGTCATTCACCACTCGGACCACGGGTGCCAGTATACGAGCTACGCCTTTGGCAAACGCTGCCAGGAGATGAACGTGATGCCGTCCATGGGCACGGTGGGCGATGCCTACGACAACGCCATGGCCGAGAGCGTGTTCGCCTCGCTCGAGAAGGAGCTGCTCAAGCACCGGCGCTTCAAGTCCAAAGCCGAGGCGAGAATGGCGCTGTTCGAATGGATCGAGGGCTGGTACAACCCGCATCGGCGCCACTCCTCGATCGGCCGCTTGTCGCCGAACAACTTTGAGAGGAGATTATTGGCAGGACAGGCAGTGGGAATTTAGGAAACTACCAGTCCACGAAAACGGGGCAACTCCAAATTGCGATATGAGGCGCTGCCTGTAATGGCATCGAGAAGAGAATGAGCGCAGCAACAATGAGAGCTGGCTCCGGTAATTCGGACACGGGTATAAGTGGATTTCGAGCCCGGCACCCACGTGACCGGAGGAGCGAGATCCATGAGGAAGCCAAGACGTAACCATTCCGCGGCATTCAAGGCGCGGGTAGCCCTGGAGGCGATCCGGGGCGAGAAGACGGTGGCGCAGATTGCGGCCCACCACGAGGTCCATCCGAACCAAGTGACAAGTTGGAAGACGGAGCTGCTCGAGAACGCAGCTGCGGTGTTCGGCGGCGACGTGTTGGCCGCCGACGGCAAGGAGCGGATCCGGGAGCTGCACGCGAAGATCGGCGAGTTGACAGTCGAGCGGGATTTTTTAGAAGGCGCGCTCGGGAAGTTCCCCGGCCCGAGCGGCAAGCGATGATCGATCGGGGCGCCCAGCTGCCGGTGAAGCGTCAGGCGGAGCTCCTGGGCTTGAGCCGTTCGAATGTGTACTACGTTCCACGGCCGCTGCCCGAGCGCGACCTGGTGCTCATGCGGCGGATCGACGCGATCCATCTGGAGTCGCCTTTCTTCGGCTCCCGGAAGATCCTCGATCAGCTGCGGCGGGACGGCCACGAGGTCGGCCGCCGGCACGTCGTGACGCTCATGCGCCGCATGGGGATCGAGGCCACGTACCGCAAGCCGCGCACGAGTATTCCGGCGCGGGATGCCGAGATT
>DATJQT010000128.1:0-1570 GCA_035505475.1 Vulcanimicrobiaceae bacterium | reverse complement strand
CAAGATCATCCGCCTCTGGGACGTTGCCACGCGAAAGGAATGTGCAACCCTGCCCGGCCATCGCGGCTGGATCACTTCGGTGGCGTTCGGCAAGGACGGGAAAACGCTCGTCTCCACGGACTGGGAAGGAACGATTCAGGTCTGGGACCTCGTCACCCGGACGGCTCACTCGCTGCCGTAAAGAATTGTCCGAGAGCACTGTAGCCGGGGTCTGCGACCCCGGCCGGCCTCTCAGAGGCCGGCTGGTATCTTGAATTTAGCCACTTGGTTCCCACTGCGACGTGGGAAGTGGCATCGACCGCCGCGATGGCGAGGCCGGAGGCCGGTTGGGCTCTCGAAGCCGCGCTGTAGTTGGGTCCGTCATCGCTGCCGCTGACCCCAATCTCGAACGGTCACGAGGGCCTCGAGCCCGTATTTGCCAGCACGAGTTTGGTCGGCTTGCGGTCGTTACCTTCCCTTCTCTTTCTTCACCCTATGACTACCCTCTTCGTCGGCATCGACGTTTCCCAGGCCTCGCTCGACGTCAGCCTGCTCCCTTCCGAGCAAGCCTTCCGGGTGCCCAACAATCCCGCAGGGCACCGCAAGCTGCTCGAGACCCTTCTGGGCCTCGCCGCGCAGCCAGCGGACATCCGTGCCGTGCTCGAGTCCACCGGCGGGCTCGAGTTGCCCGCCGCCCTTACTCTCGAGGCGGCCGGCATCGAAGTGGCAATCATCAAGCCCGAGCGAGCCCGGTACTTCGCCAAGGCGCACGGCCAACTCGCCAAGACCGACGCCATTGACGCCGGGATCCTGGCTCGCTTCATCCGCGACGTGCCGGTCCCGATCCTGCCGTTGCCGCCGGAGGAATTGCGGCACTTCCGCGACCTCCTCGACCGCCGGCACCAACTGGTCGAGATGCGGATCATGGAGGCCAACCGGCTGGGCACCACCACCTTCCCGCCGGCCCGCAAGAGCCTCCAGAAGCACATCGCCTGGATCGACCGCGAGATCAAGGGTGTCGAGGCCGAGCTGGACCGCCGCGTCGCCGCCAACCCGCAGTGGGCGGAGATCGATCGCATCTTGCAATCGATTCCGGGCATCGGTCCCCAAGTCGCGCGGCTGCTCATCGGCCACCTCCCCGAGCTCGGCGGTGGCAATCGCAAGGTCATCGGGCACCTGGTGGGCCTGGCCCCCCTCGCCGACGACAGCGGCACGACCGAGGGTCCCCGGCACATCGTGGGTGGCCGCTGGCAGGTGCGCAACGGCCTGTACATGGCGGCGGTTGTGGCGATACGGCACAATCCCGTCGGCAAGGCGCTGTACCAACGCCTGCGGGAGCGGGGCAAGTCGGCCAAAACGGCGCTGATCGCTGTGGCCCACAAGCTGCTGACAATCGCCAATGCTATGGTTGGAAATAAAACCCTCTGGCAACATCCAAATGTCGCAGTTACCTGTTGACGCCCAAGACGGTCACTACAGTAATGCGCCCGAGATTGCTCATCCTACCCGGCGGCTGACACTGCCGGTTCGCCCGTGGGTCTTACTTCCGTGGCGGTCCTGGCGGAACGGGCGGCGGAGGCGCCTGGTTCGA
>DATJQT010000127.1:0-5780 GCA_035505475.1 Vulcanimicrobiaceae bacterium | reverse complement strand
CTCACGAGCGTCAAACGCCTCCGTGTCCGAGACAGAGAGCGATGCCTGACGTGCTGTACCATCCCACATACCGTTTCGGTCAGTTTGGCACTGTTCATAAGCAAAATGTGACGGCGCGTTTGATGGGTCACGGGCGCGCCGCTTTCGTTTCGCCGCACGACCCAATAATACACGGTTCCACGGCTGACGCCCACGGTCTTCTCCGGAGGCCAATGTAAGCCCGAGCACGAAACCGAGTGTCCGGACCACCGTGTAACTATCGTGCGGGTGGAGGACACGCCTACGGGCCCCGCCCACCCTGGGCTGACAGCCCAGCCGGTTAGGCGGGCCGCGCCGGGGCCCCTTGCTTGCCGGTCGGCATCAAATAGGTCAGCGGAATCGTGCAAAGCAGGAGCAGGCCGAAGGCGATGAAGACCAGCCGGAATCCCCCGGCCACCGTGGCGCTCGAATGCAAGACAATCGTGGTCGCCGAAATCCCGAGCGCCCCTCCGACATACCGGAACATGCCCCGTAAACCCGTAATCGTCGCGACCTTGTCCGGCATCAGCTCAATGCACGCATTGTTGGAGGCCGGCAGCGCGATCCCGAGACCGATTCCCGCGAACATGACCAGCAGAGCCAGTAACTCCGCCGCGCCGAGGTGCACACCGGCCAGCCGCCACAATCGGAACCCGTCATCCCCCAACGCCAGGGTCGCCAGGCCCATGACCGTGAGTCCCCAGATCATCGGCCCGCGGTAGCCCCAGCGCCGCAGCAAGAAGCTGGTGATCGTCGAGCTGCAGATCACCCCGACGGATCGGGGAGTCAGAATGACCCCGCTCGCCAGCGTCGAGAGATGCTGCACCGCCGTGGCATAGAGTGGAATGAAAGAGACGATGCCGAAGATGCCCGCCCCCACCATCGCGTTGTACACGTTGGCGGCCAGAAACGGCGTCGACCTGAGGAGCGTCACGTCCAGAATGGGATTGTCATCGCGCCGCTCATGACGCGCAAAGGCCCAGAGGAACGCGGCGCTGACCGCCAGGAGGATGAGGGCCACGAGGAGCGATCCGGCCGAGAAATTCTCGGCCAGGTGGTTGAACCCCAGCATCAGGAACAGAATCGTCCCGAAGAATAATCCGGCCCCCACGAGATCGATGTGCGGCCGCGAGACGAGCCGCGGATCGTGGAGCAAGACCATGATGAACACGATCAGCGCGACGCCGATCGGCAAGTTGATGTAGAAGATGTACCGCCAAGAGTAC
The DNA here is from genome assembly GCA_035505475.1 of Vulcanimicrobiaceae bacterium. Lineage (GTDB taxonomy): Bacteria > Methylomirabilota > Methylomirabilia > Methylomirabilales > 2-02-FULL-66-22 > 2-02-FULL-66-22. The sequence goes on along the minus strand of DATJQT010000127.1, from coordinate 4,536 downwards.
CGGCTGACGATCCAACCGCCCAGGTTCGGGCCCACGATGCCCCCGATGGAAAAAATGCTGGAAAACATGCCGATGGCCCGCTCGCGCTGTTCCGGAAACTGGTCGCTGACGATCCCCGCGGCCGTGGGGAGGAAGCTCGCGCCGCCAATCCCCTGCAGGAATCGAAAGGCCACCAAGCTGTAGATATTGGGGGCCAGGCCGCAGGCGAGGGAGCTCGCCGTGAACACCACAAGCGACCCCAGGTACACGCGTTTTCGCCCAAACGTGTCGCTCAGATTGCCCATCAGCGGCATGACGCTCGTCACGGCCACCATGTAGATGGACAACGTCCAGGCCGCCCACAGCACGTTCGTGTGGAAGTCCTCGAGAAAATTCGGGAACGCGACCGCCACGGCCGTGCTGTCGATGGAGTACATGAACAGGCTCAGACCGGCTGCGGCGAAGATCAGGTAGCGGCGCATGGCGGGGGTCCCCAGGTAGATCGCAAGTGCCGGGCACGGACACCAAGGGCTAGGCTAACGCGCAGGCAGGACGCTGTCAAATGTCTCGTCAGCGCTCGCCGGTCGCATCGTGGCGGTCGACCAGCAGCCGCGGGAGAAATGGCACGGCGAGCAACGCAAGGGCTGTCGTCCCCGCATTCAGCCAGACCAGCGCAAAGAAGCTCACCGCGTGCCGTTCGATGAGCCAGGACCCAAAAATGTCCGAGAGCGCCAGCCCTCCGTTGCGGACGCTCATCATCAGCGCGAATCCCAAACCCTCGCTGCCCGACGGGGTGGCGCGCGCCGCAAGATCCATCAAGGCTAGCTCGGCAAACGTGAGCAGGAATCCATTCCCGCTCTCGATCACGGCGGCGGCGGTCGCCGACCCGTACCAGAGATAGCTCATCGTTCCGAGCGCGCTCAACGCAAACCCTAAAGGCAAGAGCCAGCGGAGCGACACCCGCCTGCACAGGATTCCGTAGCAGAACGCGCCTATCAACCCTAACGCGCCGCTGAGTAGCCCCAGGATCCCGATGAACGATTGCGAGAGCCCGAGCGTGTCGGTTTGAAAATAGTAAAGTGGCGTTTGGAATCCCGGGGCAATATACACCAGCGCGAGGAGGCCGGCGGCGCTCCAGAGCGGCCCCGCCTGCGCGAGGTTCCGCAGCTCCTGTCCTGCCACCCGCCACGGGTCGGCGCTGCGCACGGCGGTGCGGGGTTCCTGAAGCATCCGCCACGCGACGGGTACGACCGAGAACGACACGGCCGCTCCGAGGAGTGCGGACAGACTGAAAGGGCTGGTGGCCAGCACGCCGGCGATCGGGCCCCCCAGCAGCAGGCACGCGTTCTGGACAAAGTAGCGCGCCGAGGTGAGGCGACCAGTCGCGCCGTGCCGCTGACCGATTTCGACCATCAGGCCGCCGACGACCGTGCTACCGATGACCAGCATGGCGTTTACGGCAATCATCACGCCCAGCAGCGACCCATACGTCCGCGGCACCACCGGGAAGAGCGCCCAGCAGATGGCGGCGCCGGCCGCGCTCAGCAAGAGGTAATGGCGGCGGCGCGTCCCGCACAGCGGGACGGCGTCGGACAGGATGCCGGCGAGCGGCTTGAAATACCAGGCGAGCGCCCCGATCGCAAAGAACGTCGCCATGCCGTCAGGCGCCACGTGGAGGTCGGTTTTCAGCAAATACTGGAGCGGAAGCTTCAGAACACCCGGCTGAGCGAGGGTCGTCGCGAAGACACCCGCCCCGATCAGCACCATCGAGCGCCAGAGGCCTCGGGCTTCGTGGTCGGGTGGTGCGGTCGCTTTGTCCATCCGGCGGTCACCGATGTGCCCGTTCCGGGCCGTCGCTGTCCGGAGCGGCGCGGCGAGATTTTCTGCGCATTCGGCGCAAACTGCAAGTGGTGTCGGGATACGCCCGAATACGCGCATGCAATGATAGCCTCCCTTGTCAGCTCGACCATATCGAGCCGCCGGACACCCCTTGAGAACCGCCTGAACACAACCTGTACGACTGACTTATGTCTGACCTTTCCCAACGGGGATCAGGGTCGAGGAAGCGCCGTGCGGAAGGAAAAACCTCAGTATCGAATGATGGGTCGCGCTTGAGAGTCCTGAGCAATCACGCCGGTCCGTTCCATTCCTCCTGACAACGCTTTTCCTGCAGGCGACACTACGCGGGTCGGTCCCCGCGGAATCGATGCCACGCCCTGCGCGCGACCTGCACCTCTGCCTGCGAACGGCCGGCGCCGAGCAGCGCGCTTTCGAGTGCCGCTAGGCTGCGCGGGTCCTCCCATTCGGTATCAGCCCGGACCCGGCGGGCCAGATCGCCCAGCGCAGTCTGCTCCCCGCGAAATTGGGTCAACCACTTCGTGAACGTCAAGCCAGGCGCGATCGGTTGTATCGACATTCACGCACATCCTCTGCGATCTTGTCTCACACTCGCCACTAAATACAGAGAGAGCGCGACAAAGTCAATCGGACCCGGTCCATGCATTCGAAAATCCCGCGCCAGCCCTACGGGACAAGGACGGCGGCTCCCTGGATACGACCCTGGCGCAGAGCGTCGAGGGCGTCGTTGGCCTGATCAAGGGGATAGACCTGGGGGCGAGTGCCGACCGGCCGCTGCGATATGAGGGCGAAGAATAGCCGGGCGTCCTCCCGCGTCAGATTAGCCACGGAGCGGATCACCCGTTCTTCCCAGAGGAGGCGGTACGGAAACGCAGGGATGTCGCTCATATGGATACCCGCACACACCACCACCCCACCCCGAACCGTGCGGCGGAGCGCCTCGGGAACGAGTACGCCGGCAGGTGCAAAGATGATCGCCGCATCGAGCGGCTCGGGCGGGGCTTCATCCGAGGCACCCGCCCAGATTGCGCCCAACTCACGCGCGAACGCCTGCGATGCGGCATCCCCCCGCCGTGTGAAAGCGAACACCCGGCGCCCTTCCTGTACCGCCAGTTGGGTGAGAATGTGGGCGGCGGCACCGAATCCGTACAGGCCGAGGCGGGTGCCCTCCCCCGCCATCCGATATGCCCGGTAGCCGATCAATCCCGCGCACAGCAAGGGTGCCGCATGCACGTCCGAATAGTCCGTGGGCAGCGGGAAGCAGTAGCGGGCGTCCGCCACCGTCACCGCGGCGAATCCCCCGTCGACATGGTACCCCGTGAAGCGCGCCTGCTCGCAGAGGTTCTCTCGGCCCCTGAGACATTCTCCGCACGTCCCGCAGGTCCAGCCCAGCCACGGCACCCCCACGCGCGTCCCGATCGCCATTCCGGTCACGTCCGCCCCGAGTGCCTCGATCGTCCCGACGATCTCATGGCCGGGCACGAGCGGAAGGTGCGGCACGGGCAGCTCACCATCCACGATGTGCAGGTCGGTGCGACACACGCCGCACGCGCGAACGTGAATCCGCAGCTGTCCTGGCCCAGGCTCTGGCACGGCGTGGTCGATCGGCTCGAGGCGGCCGTGCCCCGCCGTGGGCAAACTCATCGCGCGCATCGCATCCTCGATCGGGATCGCTCGTTGTGGTCGGAGTATATCAGGCCAGGACGGCCAGGGCATGCGGTGAATGGGTGCATCCGCGGGTCGCCGACCATCCCGGCACCGGAGCAAGCGGTCCAGCCCTCGGCACCGCCCCCCAGGCCCGGTATTTCGGCCCGTGGCCGCCACCGGCCCACTGGGGAGACTGGCCGGACGCCAACGCACCCTAATGGCAGGTCCGTCGGGCCATTATTTGACGGTATTACCTCACTTCACAAAGATGCGTCTTGACTTCTGCAAACGACCACGGGTACGCTAATTTAACCTCGGTACCTTTTGGTCCCTCGTATGAACATGGCCGGCGCGAACACCGGCACTCGCCGGGATTCTTGTCGGCTTGACCCTCGATAGATCGCTCCTCAGCTTAGAATCGCGGCCCATTGGACCGCGCAATATTTCTATTCGTACCTCGTCTCCGATAACGCAGTGCCGGTAAACGCGAAGGGAGGTGAGGCCCTCCGATTCAGTGGGAGAACAACAGGGTGCGTTGCGGATCCCGTCCGCCCTTTTCAAAACTCCTGGAAGGAGGCAGGTATGGGAGGCATCGTCGTTATCGTGGCCATCGTGGCGTACTGGCTGGGATACAAGTATTACTCCGGAAGCATTGATCGGTCGGTCATCGGCGCGGATGCCGGGAAGGCAACGCCAGCCAAGCTTTACAATGATGGCGTCGATTTCATGCCCGCCAGCTCGAGCGTCCTCTTCGGGTATCAATTCAAGTCCATTGCCGCCCTGGGCCCCATCGTCGGTCCGATCGTCGCCGTTCAGTGGGGCTACGCCCCTGCGCTGATCTGGCTGGTCCTCGGCGTCGTCTTTCTCGGGTGGGTGCAGGATTACACGGCGGCCATCCTGGCCATGCGCAACGACGGGCTGACGATGGGCGGGTTGAGCTATAAGCTCATCTCGCCAAGGGCCCGGACCATCCTCCTCTCGTTCCTTTACTTTTATCTCCTGCTCATCATGGGCGCCTTCTCGGCCATCGTCGCGGGGATCTTTTCGAACCCG
>DATJQT010000126.1:0-7042 GCA_035505475.1 Vulcanimicrobiaceae bacterium | reverse complement strand
GAGGCGGACCGCTCGGACGGTCCTCCGCCGGAGATCTTCCTGGGCTGCGGCGGGCAGCGAACGTGCATCAGTGGTTGTCATGCTCCAACAGTATCATAAGAAGCATGTATTGTCATCTATTAAATGCTCTGATTAGTAACTACTTGCGGATCGGAGCCGCCGGCTCGAAGTGCTGACCCATGCCGAGCCCGGTTCCGGGGTTAAGGAGCTCCGGGCGCTGCTTGGCGGCCTCTCGTAGCGGCAGCAAGAGCCGGTCCTTCGGGTACACGAAATCCTCCCGCTGGTAGGAGGCCAGCTCGAACTCCTTGCCGAGGAAGATCGCATCTTCCGGGCAGGCCTCCTCGCACATGCCGCAAAAGATGCACCGCAGCATGTGAATCTTGTACGTCTTGGCGTACCGCTCGCCGTGCGAGACCCGCTGCTCGTCGGTATTCTCGGCCGCTTCGATGTAAATCGCGTCGGCGGGACACGCCACGGCGCACAACTCGCAGCCCACGCACCGCTCCAGTCCGTCCTCGTCTTTGACGAGGAAGTGGCGCCCGCGGTACCGCGGGGCGAGCGGCAAGCGCTGCTCCGGGTACGCGACCGTCACCGGTTTCCGGAACATGTGCTTGAGCGTCGTAGCCAGGCCCTGGGCCAGCTCACTAAACATGCACGCTCCTTGTTGCTCAGCGGAGTTGCTTGACGGCGGCGTTGACCTCGTCGTAGTTCGGCTCGACCTTGGGCTCGGGGGCGACCCAGCGGTACCGCACCGTGCCCGACTTGTCGATCACGAACACCGCCCGCTTGGCTACCGTGAAGCCCTGCACCCCCGCCAGGTTGTCGAACACGATGTCATACTTCTTGATCGCGTCGCGGGTGAGGTCCGACAGCAACGGGAAGTTCAAACCGTTCTTCGTCGCGAATTCCTTGTTGGCGAACGGGGAATCCACGCTGACGCCCACCACCGCCGTGTTTGCTCCGACGAAGTCGTTCAGGGCGTCGCGGAACGTACACAGCTCTTTCTGACACACGCCCGTGAACGCCGCAGGATAAAACGCGAGCACGACGTTCTTGCCGGCGAAGTCTTTCAAGGCCATCGGCTTGAGATCCGTGCTGACCAGCGTGAAATCTGGGGCCGCCTGTCCAACTTGTGCTGCCATGACATCCTCCTATCGGTTGAGGTAAGGTTGGTTAAACTGCAGTGCAAGGTCCGACGTTCAAAGTCCAAGGTCCGAAATCCTAGGCTCGAAATCCGAAGTGCGCTTTTCCTGCCCGATTCTCATCGCGGCTGGCGGCGCGCGTTCCCGCCTAGGGACCAGTCGAGCAACTCGACGGGATGGATTGCCTGAGTGCGGCAGCCGGCGTCCTTGAGGCCCTTGCGGATCTGGAGCAGGCAGCCGATGTTGCCAGCCGCGACGAAATCGGCGTCGGCCTCGCGAATCCGGGCGATCTTCCGTTCGAGCAACGGCTCCGCCATGCCTGGCTGCAACAGGTTGTAGATCCCGGCGCTCCCGCAGCAGACGTCCGACTCCTCCATCTCGATCAGGCGCAGGCCGGGGATCTGGCGCAGCACCGTGCGCGGCTCGACCCGGATTCGCTGCGCGTGGGCCAGATGGCAGGCGTCGTGGTACGCGACGGACACGGGGACCGGTTTCAGCGTTCCTTTCCAGCTCACGTGCGCCAGCACCTCCGAGACGTCTCGGACGCGCGCGCTGAACGCCTCGGCCCGGCCTTCCCACTCCGGCGTGTCGTGGAAGAGGTCACGGTATTCTTTCATCGCCGCACCGCAACCCGCCGCGTTGGCGACAACCAGATCGACGTTCCCGCGCTCGAACGCCGCCATCACGCCCCGCGCCAACCGCCGCGCTTCGTTGAGGTCCCCACTGTGCAGGTGGAGCGCGCCACAGCAGGGCTGCTCGGCCGGCACGAACACCTCATACCCCGCCGCCGCGAGCACCGATACGGTGGCGCGGTTGAGGTCGGGCAAGAAGAAGCGCTGGGCACAGCCCACCAGCAGCCCCACGGTCCCGCGCCGCACCCCGACTGCTGGCGTCCGCTCGGGGAGTCCGTTCCAGGACGACGGAGCGGGCACGGGCGGCAGCGCCGCCTCCATGCGCGCCAATCGCGGCACAATCGCGAGCAGCTTGGCCGCCCGGACGACCTGCGCAATCCCGAGCCGCTGGTACCAATATAGGCCATGCAGCAGCCAACGCAGCCGGCCCGGGTAGGGAAAGAGATTCACGAGCAGCCGCCGCGTCCAGCGGTCCATGGCCGGACGGGGATAGCGCTGCTCGATCGTTTCGCGCGCGGTCTCAAGCATGCGCCCGTACACGACGCCGGATGGGCAGGCTGCTTGGCAGGCCAGGCAGCCGAGGCACTGGTCGAGGTGTCGTACCAGCTCCGAGCCGAAGGCGCCACGGCCGTCGCCGAACGCGCGTACCATGGCGATTCGACCGCGCGGCGAGGACATCTCCACGCCCGTAGTGAGATACGTCGGACAGCTCGCGAGACAGAGGCCGCAATGGACGCAGTCCTCGAGGTAATTGAGCCCGAGGCCGTGGCCGTTGGAACTCGCCTGGGCCGGAAGCTTGTCGGCGCCTGCAATTCCTGCGTTTGCCATCTCGCCTACATTTCGAAATTCGAATTTAAAGATTCAGCAGCCGTCCTGGATTCAGAATGCCCTTGGGATCGAACGCCTGCTTGAGATTTCGTAACAGCTCATACTCGGTAGGCGGGGTTCCCCACACGTTCACCCGGCCTTGGGTCACCGCTGGCACGTCGCTCGCGATCAGGTACCCGCCAAGACCCTCTAAAACACGGCGTGCCTCAACCAGAGCCTGAACCAGCGCCTCTGGATTCTCCGCTCGGCAAGTTCCTCGCAATGTCCCATGCGAAACCGTTGCCGCACCCTCAACCGACACGGCGGTCGCCATGGCGGCCCGAATGGCTTCGAGCGCCTTGGCCCCGTCGGAGGGCAACACCCCGCCGCGCCAGCAGGCCGCGCGTCCATTGCTCAATCCCGGGAAATCGCGCACCCGCGCAAAGGCGTCGGCGTCTTCGATCTCCGCCACGGTCACGCCGGATTCCCGGGCCAGCCGCCTGAGCGTCCCCTCCTGATCGGTGACGGCCTCGGCCACTCCGGCAAACGAGACGACCAGCTGCGGCCCATCGCCGGGGAACCCGCGCGCGGCACCCACGTCCAGCAACTCCATCCGCGAAGGCGCCAGGTGGGATCCGAGCAGCTGAAGTGCGAACCCGTGTAGCGCGTCCAAGCGGCCGCCGGACACCAGGAACCCGCGCTCCGCGGCCGGGCGGGGATGCAGCCGCAGCGTCACCGCCAGGAACACGGACAGCGTGCCGAACGATCCGACATACAATTTCGTGAGGTCGTACGCCGTCGCGTTCTTGACGACTCGCGAGCCCGCGTTCGTGATCGTGCCATCGGCATGTGCTACCCGGACGCCCAGGACCAGATCGCGGGCGCTGCCGTACTGGCATCGAAGCGGCCCGCTCTGCTGGCTCGCCACCACGCCGCCCACGGTAGCCCTTTCGGCGTGGGGCGGGTCGAGCGGGAAGAACTGCCCCTGCACTGCTAATCGGTGCTGCAAGACATCCAAGCGCATCCCGGCTTGCACGGTGGCCGTCATGTCGCCCGGCTCGTAGGCGATCAGTCGATCCAGACGTCTGAAGTCCAGCGCAATATCGTAGCGGATCGGCGGCGCGACGAGTGTCTGCTGCACCCCACTGCCCCACGGCACGACGGCCGCGCCGCTCGCGCACGCGAGCGCAAGGACGCGCGAAACCTCTTCCTCCGACCCCGGCCGGACGGCCGTCTCGGGTATCCGGCCGCCGATCCGGTATGTCTCGCCGTCGCGGACGTGCTCCGCCCCGCAGATGCGGGCCAGGTCCTGCGTCAGCGCGCCGCTCACGCCACGGCCTCTTCTGGAAAGATCTTGCGGGGATTGCAGAGGCCCGCCGGGTCGAGGACCCGCTGGACCCGGCGCATGGCCGCCAGGTCCTGTTCGCTATACATCAGGCGCAGGTACTCGCGTTTTTCGATCCCGATGCCGTGCTCGCCGCTGACCGTCCCGCCCGCTCGGATGCAGCAGCGCATGATTTCGTCGCCCGCGGCCATCGCTCGCTCGTACTCGCCGGGCAGTCGGGCATCAAAGCACAGCAGCGGGTGAATGTTCCCGTCGCCGGCGTGAAAGACGTTCGGCACCCGGACGCCAAATTGGCGGCCGATCTCGGCGATCTCGGTCAGCACGGCGGCCAGCTTGGTCCGGGGCACGACCGCATCCTGGTGGTAATAGTTCCGCGTCATGCGCCCGAACGCCCCGGCCGCGGACTTCCGACCCTTCCAGAGCAGCATCCGCTCGGCCTCGTCCTCGGCCGCCTTGAGCAGCAGGCAGTCGTGCTCGCGGCAGATCGCTTCGACGATTGGGCCCTCGGCCGCGACCTCGGCCCGAAGACCGGTCAGCTCGACCAGCAGGACGGCCTCAGCATCGGTGGGATAGCCGGCGTTCGCGTAGGCCTCAAGGGCCCGGGTCGTCTCTTGGTCGATCATCTCTAGCGCCACCGGGACGATGCCCTTGGCAATGATCGCCGAGACAGCCCGACTGGCGGCTTCCATCGAACGGAACGCGACCAGGAGCGTCCGAACGGCCTCGGGCTCCGGCAGAAGCCGCACCGTCACTTCCGTGCAGATGCCCAGCGTACCTTCCGAGCCGATGAAGACGCCGCGCAGGTCGTACCCCGGCCGGTCCGCGATCCGGTCGCCGAACCGGGTCACCGTCCCATCCGGCAGGACCACGGTCAAGGCCAGCACGTGATTGGTGGTGGCCCCGTACTTCAGACAGTGCGGACCGCCGGCGTTCTCCGCCACATTGCCGCCGATCGTCGAGGCCTGTTGGCTGGCGGGATCGGGGGCATAAAAGAAGCCGCGGCGGGCCGCCGCCCGCGTGATCGCGAGATTGATGCAGCCAGCCTCGACCGTGGCCGTCCGATTGGCGAGATCCACGTCCAGCACGCGGGTCATGCGCGTGAGCACGATCAGTACACCGCCGTCCACCGGGATCGCGCCGCCGGAGAGGCCCGTCCCCGCGCCGCGAGGCACGATCGGCACGCCTTCCGCGGCAGAGAGCCGGACGAGGGCGGCGACCTGTGCCGTGCTGGTCGGCAGAACGACGAGGTCCGGCATGGCGCGATGTTCGGTCGTGAGCGCGTCACACTCGTAGACGCGGAGCTCGTCCGGCGACGAGATGACGGCATCGGGTCCGACGATCGCCTGGCAGGCCGTAAGGAGGCGGCTGCGGGTCTCGGGGCGCATCACAGGGGATTCGAGCGACCGGGAGCGGCACGCATCATTCGACGACCCAAGTCTCGCCCCGCTTGAGGAGGGTGTTCATGTCCCCCTCGCCCTGTTTCTGGCGGGCCGTGGCGAGTTGCTCGGCCATCGCCACCTCGTATACGGGCCGCTCCTCGGCATGAAACACGCCGATCGGTTTCGGCTGTTCCAGATGGGCCAGCATGTAGGCCAGCGGCCGGCTGGTCTCGTCGTGAACGAGGAGGTCGGCTTCGGCGATCCCATTGCCCAAAGTGACGACCTCGAGGCGGCCGTTCTTCCCCAGGCGCACGCCGCGGTCGCGGTTCTTACCGAAGATGAGCGGCTTGCCGTGCTCGAGGATGAGCACGGTGTCGCTCTTGGTCGCCTTGTCGGTCAGCGATTCCCACGCCCCGTCGTTGAAGATGTTGCAGTTCTGGAGGATCTCGATAAATGCGCCGCCGGGATGCTGGTGCGCGCGCCGCAGGATGTCCTGCAGGTGCTTGGCCTCGATGTCGATCGAGCGCGCGACGAAGCTCGCGTCCACGCCCATCGCGACTGCGATCGGATTGAACGGGTAATCCACGGAACCCATCGGCGTGGACTTGGTCACCTTCCCCACCTCGGAGGTCGGGGAATACTGCCCCTTGGTCAGGCCATAGATGCGGTTGTTGAAGAGCAGGATCTTGATCCCGACGTTCCGGCGTAGCGCGTGGATCAGGTGGTTACCGCCGATACTGAGCCCGTCGCCGTCGCCGGTCGCCACCCAGACTGACAGCTCCGGCCGGGAAATCTTGAGGCCGCTGGCCAGGGCCGGCGCCCGCCCGTGGATGCTGTGGAAGCCGTAGGTATTCATGTAATACGGGAACCGGCTCGAGCAGCCGATGCCGGAGATGAACACGAAGTTCTCGCGCGGGATGCCCAGCTCGGGCATGACTCGCTGCACCTGGGCGAGGATCGAATAGTCCCCGCAGCCCGGACACCAGCGGACATCCTGGTCGGAAACGAAGTCCTTGCGCGTCAGCTTGACGGCCGGCGTCGCCACCGTGTCGCTCATGGTCATGCCTCCAACGCTCGTCGGATCCCCTCGACGATCTCCGACACCTTAAAGGGTTGCCCCTGAATCTTGTTCAATCCGACGGCATCGACGAGGTACTCGGCCCGAAGAATGGTGCGCAATTGCCCCATGTTCATCTCCGGCACCAGCACCTTCCGGAAGCTGCGCAGGATCCCACCGAGGTCCGCCGGCAGCGGGTTCAGGTACTTGAGGTGCACGTGCGCAACGCGGAGTCCCTCGGCCTGCACCTGATCGACCGCAGCGGCGATCGCGCCGTACGTGCTGCCCCAGCCGATCACCAGCACCTCGCCCTGCGCGGTCCCGCGGATCGCCGTCGGTGGGATGTCCTGGACGATGCCCGCGACTTTCTGCGCCCGCAGGCGTGTCATGCGCTCATGGTTCGCCGGATCGTAGCTGATATTGCCCGTCAGGTCCTGTTTCTCGATGCCGCCGACGCGGTGCTCCAGGCCCGGCGTTCCCGGCCGGACCCAGGGGCGCGCCAAACTCTGCAGATCGCGCGCGTACGGCAGGAACCCATTCGGATCGGTGCGGAACTGGACCGGGATGGGCGGCAGCTTTTCGAAGCGCGGCACGTTCCAGGGCTCGGCCCCATTGGCGAGGTAGCCGTCGGTCAGGAGGATGACGGGCGTCATGTACTTGACCGCGAGCCGCACCGCTTC
>DATJQT010000125.1:0-2010 GCA_035505475.1 Vulcanimicrobiaceae bacterium | reverse complement strand
ATTGCATCATGCCCGTGACGGTTCCGAGTAGACCCATGAGCGGCGCCGCCGTCACGATGGTTTCCAGCACCCACAGGCCCTGGCCGAGTACCTTTTCCGCTCCACTCCCAGCGGCGCGAGAACCTCGCGCATCACAGTCTCGGCGACGAAGACGTTGGCCTGTCCGGTGAGGGCGGTGGCGTACAAGGGAACCGGTTTGGGGGCGCGGCGTGTCTCCCAGACGATCTGGCCAGTTGCCGGATCGACCAGCATCACGTCGAGCGCGACGATGACGCCGTCGGTGCGCATGCCCTCGGAGGTTGCCTGCCAGACCCGCACATGGATGTACATCGCCGTCGCATCGAGGTGCGCGTCCGCGACGATATGCGCGGCCATCTGCGGGCTCTCCGGCACAACCCCGTTGGTAGCGGCCGCGTGCCGCATCGGGTCAATGACCTCGAAGCCCTTCTCCGCGAGGAGCATACGAGCGTCCGCCGTGAGCACATCGCCGACGCTCAGGCTCGGCGCCCAAGGTGCGGGCGCGGTGGCCGCCTCGCCCGCATCACCGGGCCCTCTGGCCGGCAGCACCGCGATGCGGCGGATCGTCTGTGAAGGGGGTGCTGGGCTCTGCGTCGCGCAGCCGAGCACTCCGAACAACATCCATGTCAGAGCACTTCGCTTCATCGTTGCGCTCCCGTCGCCGCTTTCGCCGCAGGCCCGAATCGCAGGATCCGCGCACTGTTCGCCACGACGGCGACAACCGCGATAGTCTGAGCCAGGGCACCGGTGAGCGGATCGAACAGTCCGGTTGCCGCAAGGGCAATCAGCAGCACCGAGAGCCCGAAACGGTGTCGGGCTTCTCGGCTTGGGCACGCTCCTGGTGCATCTCCAACCCGCGTCGTGACGAACTCATCAGAAAGCGAACGTATCGACCGCGGAGGAGCAGGTCAATTCGCGTCAGCTCACTCACCTGCCGTGTCCTCAACCGAATCCCCGGCTTGAACCCGAGCCCTGGCCTCGTTAGCAGCGTTGCGGATTTGAAGGATGCCCCCTCAGGCCCTGGCCTCGCGAACCATGGTGTTGTAGACAGCATCATCAATGGCTCATTTCCGCCGCGCGGTCGCCACCGCTCTGGTCCTCAACACGAGTCTCTGTGCGGTCGAGATGGCCGCCGGCGTCCAAGCGCACAGTCTCAGCTTGCTGACCGACAGCATCCACAACTGCTCCGATGAGCTCGCGCTCGGGTGCCTGTACCTCGCATTCCATTTGCCGGGCTACCTCGGCCGGCATTCGCAGCGCAGCGCCAATGTGCTCAACTCCTTTGGGCTGATCGCGCTGAGCGCCTTCATGCTCGGAGAGGCTACGGTGCGCCTGCTGCATCCGGCTCCGGTGCAAGCATTCGTTCCCATTGTGATCGGCCTGGCCGCCGCGGCCGGCAACTACTGCGTGGCACTGCTGCTGCGTAGACCGGCCCAACACAATGCGGCGGTTCGCTTGGCATACTTACACAACAAAGGCGATGTACTCGTGTCGCTGGCGCCCGTCAGTGCCGGCGTGCTGGTGGCAGTGAGCGGCCGTCCGCAGGCCGATGGTCTCGTGGCCGTGGCGATTGCCGTGTGGTTGATCGTCACGACGGTCCGCGAAGTGCGCAGCTCGGCCGACGATCTCCTCTGGCCGGAAGAGCTGGTGTGCGCCCATCCGGAGGCGGAGCCCCCCCTTGGCGATGTCTGGTATTGATCGGCGCTTTGGGTAGGCCTGCGCGTGTGCCATCCCCCTACACGTGACCACGTATGATTGTTCAATCCCGGGTCCCCTGAGGAAGTCCGTCAGTCCGTCCACCTTGGGCGCCCCTCTCTCTCTTCTCCCCGTGGTTGTGGTTTCGCAGCGACCGGTTGCTGCGATGGCAGAGTCCAGAGGCTCACGCGGCCGTTGCGGTCGGCTGTGGCGGCCCGCTGCGCTTCGACGCGGATGGCGAGCCGTGCCAGCGGGGCAGCAGCTTCGACCCTGAAGAGCGGGCTGAGCGAGAGCACA
>DATJQT010000124.1:0-3766 GCA_035505475.1 Vulcanimicrobiaceae bacterium | reverse complement strand
CGGGCGGGTGACGACGAGGACCAGCACCGTTCGCCAGAAATGCCCCGCCGTCTCCCGGCGAAAGCCGAGCCGCCACACCACGGCGGCGAGTGCCCTGAGATCCGTCCAGCGCCCGCGCAGCGATCCGACCTGCTTGGGGCGGCGCCTGAGCCGGCGCGCAAAGGCCAACACCCGATTGAAATAGGCCTTCGCCGCGTACAGGCGTCGGACAATCGAGGCGTAGTCTTTAAAGATCTCGGCGCGCGGCCGGGACGGGAGGAAATTGAGCCCGCTCGTGGCCTGATCGACATCGCCGGTGCGCGTGTGGAAATCGCCGGTCGCTAGGCGGCCTTCCCGGAGCAAGCGGCGCGTCAACTGCGTGTTCGGGAGCGCCGTGAGCAAGCCGACCATGGCCATCGGGATGCCGGCACGCTCCACGCACTCGACGATGTGGTCGGCCGCCGCGTGGGTTTCTCCATCAAAGCCCAGGATGAATCCGGCGATCACGACCATCCCATGCTCCTGCAGGCGGTGCACGCTCTCCGCGATGGGATGGCGTGTATTGACCTTCTTCTGGGTCTGGAGCAGGAGCGTCGTGTCCGGCGTTTCGATCCCGACGAACACGTATCGAAAATCCACCGCCTCCATCAGCGCGAGGAGGGCCGGATCGTCCGCGAGATTGATCGTCGCCTCGGTGCTGAAGAGGAAGGGAAACCGCCGGGCCTGGCTCCACCGCAGGAGTTTAGGCAGAAACTCCAGGACCGCCTTTCGATTTCCGATGAAGTTGTCGTCCACAAAGTCGACGTGCCCCCGGTAGCCGAGCCGGTACAACGCATCCAGCTCCCGAAGGACCTGCGCGGGCGTCTTGGTCCGGGGCGTGCGCCCGTACAGTTCGATGATGTCGCAGAATTCGCAGTTCAGGGGACAGCCGCGGGAGAACTGCACGCCGACGTACAGGTAATCCGTGAGACAGAGCAGGTCGAAGCGCGGGGTGGGGCTGCGCGCGAGATCGGGTTTGTCGGGGGAGCGGTACGTTCCGCGCGGGATCCCGGCCGCGAAGGCGGCCAGGAACTGCGGGATCGTGTTCTCCCCTTCATCCAGGATCAAGTAATCGGCGGGTGCATACACGCTCGGCTGGCTGGTGGGATCCTGGCCGCCGATCGCGATCGGTTTTCCGCGCGCATGGCAGAGATCGATCAGGGCGAGCAGGCTGCGCTGCTGGGGGATCATGCCCCCGGCCATGACCAGATCCGCCCAGTCGAGCAGGGCGGTATCCAGCTCCCGCGTGTTGAGGTCGAGCAGGCGGACTTCCCAGTCCGACGGCAGGAGGGCGGCGGCCGTGATCAGGCCCAGCGGCGCAGTCGGATACTTGGCGCCGAGGAGTTCGCAGGGTTCGCGGTAATTCCAGTAGCTCAGATCGGGAAAGCGCGGCGAGACGAGCAGGCATCTTGTCATAGCGTACCGTGGTCTGCCGCACGCCCAAAGTCAAGGGGATTCGCCGATGTCCGCCAAGCGGCCGAGAGGTATCGTCCAGGTCCTGGATGCGGGTAGGGCACGCGAGAGATCCGTCTACGCCGGACGAGTAGATACGCATCTAGCCGCATCTAGCCGCCGCATCGGATCGCGCTACACGCCAACGTCGAGCGTCTGGCGGCCATCAGCTTGGCCGCTTCGCGATTCCGGTGACTCACCGTCCCGCACACCCGCTATCTCGACCACCGCCATCCGATGCCCGCGCTCTCAATACACCAAGCGGTGCCAGCAGGCGAACATCATTGCCCTCGCCCGCGTGGATGCCGCGTGACCTCTTTGGCAGTGCGTATCACTGCAGATCGCCCACCACAACTTGCTACCGCGCCGCATTGCGGATGTGTCGGATAACGCGCGACCATTCTGACAAGACCACACGAAGTAGCTGCTCCATCTCGCTCTCGTTGGGATCGGGACGGATACCGGGACCCGGCCGCCCTCGCCCAGGCCGGCGCCTGGACCGTCTTTGCCTGGGCACTGCTCCCGAACCATGCCCATTTGCTTGTCCGCACGGGCCAGGGTCGGCTCGCTCGCAGTATTCGCTCCCTCCTCACCGGCTACGCGGGCGTCTTCAACCGCTGGCACCATCGGGCCGGGCATCTCTTCCAGAATCGATACAAGCCCATCGTGGTGGATTCGAGCGAACCGCCCTACAGGAGGTCTGTTCGCTCCTTGGCTTTTCGATCAGAAGAATGCTTATGGCCCTTACGATCAGGAATCCATTTGTGACGCTCTGCCATCCGTGATAGCTTTCGATCGGGACGCCAAAGATCCGAACCCCAACGTTTTACCAGCCGTTCACCGGTGGTTATAGCCAGAAGGGGGGGGAGGACTCATGACCCAGAACAAGATCGTGGCGCGTTTCCGAGATGGGCGGGTTCTCAAGGGATTCACCGACGATTTCTTCCCGGCCAAGGCTTTCTTCCATGTCACACCCCTCGATGCACCCGAGCACGCAAAGGCGGTTGAAGTAAGTACGGCCGATCTCAAGGCCCTGTTCTTCGTCAAGGACCTCGGGAGTCAACCACATCGAGAGGGCCACCGTCTGGAGTTCGATCCTGCAAAACCGGTCGTCGGACGGAAGATCCGGGTCGTCTTCAAGGACCAGGAGATTCTGGTGGGGACAACCCAGGGGTACGATCCGAGTCGGCCAGGATTTTTCGTCATCCCGGCGGATCCCGCATCCAATAACGACCGGGTTTTCGTGATTGCCGCGGCGACGAAGCAGGTTTCCTTCATTTAACCGGAATCGTGCGGCGGTCCGGTCGTAGCCACCCTAGCCCCGCCTGGATCCCCAAATCACGCTGCACCACGTGATGGTACCCGGGATTGACCGTCGTGGTAGGCCGCAAACTGGCAAGTGCTTCCGGATGCGACCGTTCCTGCCCGATCGTTCCCGCCATTCCCAGTGATGCCCCGCCTCGATCCTGGCGATAACACATCCAGGAGTCGTGTACCTCTCGGCATATCCTTGTGCAGGTTCGGACAGAGACGCATGCCATTCGGCGACGCCAACCGCATCAACACCAACCTCGGGGCCCTCAGCGCCCTCAACGCCCTGGCGGACGTGAACCGCCAGTTGCAGGTCAGCCAGCTGCGTTTGGCGACGGGCAAGCGCATCAATACGGCCAGCGACGACCCGTCGGGGTACTCCATCTCCAACACCCTGGCCCGCAAGGCCCGGGGCCTCGGGGTGGCCCTGGCCGGGGTGCAGACCGTCGAGAACCTGCTCGGCGTGGCCGAGGGCGGCCTCGGCAACATCAAAGACATCCTGCTCACCATGCGGGAGCTGGTCGTGCAGGGGGCCAGCGATACGCTTGGGTCGACGGAGCGGACGGCGATCAACACCCAGCTGGATAGTCTCCAGGCCGAGATCGACCGGATCGCCGCCAAGACCACCTTCAACGGGACGCCGCTCTTGGATGGGACCTTCGGCGGGGGCGGGAGCTGGGGCGGGCCTCCAGGTAACGGGGCCCCCAAGCGGTTCCAAACCGGCGACACCGGGCGCGACTTCATCAGTTTCAGCATCGCCAGCAACTTCAACTCGACCAGCATCGGATTGGCCATCGTGAGCGTGGACACCTCCCTCGCGGCCTCCAACTCCCTGGCCAGCGTGGACGCGGCCCTTTCTATCGTCACTGGCCAAGTTCAGCAGATCGGCAGCACCGTCCAGCGCCTGCGTCTGATCGAGACCAACCTGAGCGTGGCCGTCACCAACACGACGGCTGCCAAGAGCCGCATCCAGGACGCCGACATC
>DATJQT010000123.1:0-4262 GCA_035505475.1 Vulcanimicrobiaceae bacterium | reverse complement strand
CCTACCTGCACGAGATCGGCCACGCGCTGCACTTCGCCTATACGGATGCAAAGCTGCCGGTCGAGTGCCGCCGGCTGGGCGATGCGTCTGTCACCGAGACGTTCGCCTTCCTGTTCGACGGCCTGCTCTGCGAGCGCACCTGGCTGAAGCGGTTCCTCGGCATCGGCCAGCCCCGCGACATCCTCCGCTTCACCGCCCTGCACAAGCTCTGGCTGATTCGCCGGTATGTGGCGAAGCTTGAATACGAGCTGGTGCTGCACGCAGAAGGCCCAAGTCGCCGCATGGCAGGGCGTTACCGCGACCTCATGTTTGAAGCGACGCTCGTCGCATGGCCCGCCGAGCAGTTCCTGTTCGATCTCGATCCGTTCTTCTATTCCGCCCGCTATCTCCGGGCGTGGATGTTCGAAGCGCAGCTCCGAGGGCTGCTCCGGGATCGCTTCGACGAAGAGTGGTTCCGCAACGACCGCACTGGCCCCTTCTTGCGCGGCCTGTGGCGCGAAGGCCAGCGGCTCACACTCGAAGAGCTGGCCGAGAGCCTGGGCATTGGCCCCCTCACGCTCGATCCGCTGGTTGGGCAGATCGCGGAGAACCTGGGGTAACCGCAGATTACGCAGATTCCTTTTGGACAAAACGGGACCGGGGGAGCATAACCGCAGATTGACGTAGATTACGCAGATTTAGGTTTCGGAAAGATCAGGAATCACAGCCCCTGGAGAGTGCTTCGAACATCGGAGAAGTGCAGACGAAATGGAAAGGGATCCGAGAACGCATGCGGTGATTGGTGCGGCGATGGAGGTTCATCGCGTGCTTGGCCCCGGATTTCTTGAAGCCGTTTATCATGAGGCGTTCGCTCGCGAACTTGGGTTGCGGGAAGTTCCATTTCGGACGGAATGCGATATTCCTGTTTACTACAAAGGCGAAAAGCTTTCTACGGCCTACCGCGCTGATTTCGTGTGTTTCGATTCAATCATTGTCGAGCTGAAAGCCCTGAAGCAGTTAACAAACATTGAGGAGGCTCAGGTGCTGAATTATTTGAAAGCCTCCAGCTTTCAAATCGCGCTATTGCTCAACTTCGATGCGCGCTCGCTCGAACACCGCCGATTGATTCTTTCTCCACAAAACGGCCATCCCTCGGTCTGATCGTCTCAATAACTGAATCTGCGTAATCTGCGTGAATCTGCGGTTATCCTCCGTTCGCTTTTCGCACTTCCACCGTATTGTCGTAGAACGTGCTGCCGTTGCCGCGGTCGGTCAGGCGCTGGGACGTGAGGGCGTTCACCGTGCGGTGGCCGGGAGCCTGGTCGAGCCAGAACACGCCGTCGGCGACCGCCACGCCGGCCGGGACATCGGGCGTCACCTGGAGCGTGAACATCACCTCGCCCAAGTCGTTGAAGGCCAGGACCTCCTCTGTGTCCGTGAGGCCCCGGGCGGCAGCCTCGGCGGGGCTCAACCGGAGCAGCATCTGGTCCTTGGCGTGCACCGTGCGCTCCCGGAACGAGGAGTTCAGCGCATACAGGCTCGGCGCGGTCATCAAGCGCAGCGGCTGATGGCCCTGATGCGGCGGGAGGTAGCAGGGCAGCGGCTCCGGCTCGCGGGGATTCAGGATTTCGATCTTCCCTGACGGCGTTGCGAATGTCGCTCGGTCTTCCGGGGAAAGGCGCACCTGGACCGGCTGCCCGGCCGCAAGCGCGGCGGCATCGAGTGTGATTTTTTCCCAGCGCGGACGCGAGCGCGCAAGCATTTCGTCGAGCAAGGCCTCGCCGGATTGTCGGAAAAACGGCTCCGCGAACCCCATCGCCTCGGCGAGCAGGCAGAACACGTCCCAGTTGGACTTGCTCTCGCCGACCGGCGGGATCGCCGCGACCGTCTTCTGCACGCAGTACGACCCATAGGCGCGGTACAGGTCGGCGTGCTCGAGCGAAGAGGTTGCGGGCAGGACCACGTCGGCATAGCGTGCGGTGTCGGTCATGAACCGTTCGTGCACGACGGTGAAGAGATCCTCCCGCAGGACACCCTTCAGGACCTGGTTCTGGTCTGGCGCGACCGCCACGGGATTCGAGCAGTACACGTACAGGCCCTGAACCGGCGGCTTGTTCAGCTCGGTCAACGCCTGGCCGAGGCAGTTCATGTTGACGACCCGCGTGGGTGTTTTCATAAAATCGGGCCGCTGG
This sequence comes from Vulcanimicrobiaceae bacterium, assembly GCA_035505475.1. Classification (GTDB taxonomy): domain Bacteria; phylum Methylomirabilota; class Methylomirabilia; order Methylomirabilales; family 2-02-FULL-66-22; genus 2-02-FULL-66-22. The sequence goes on along the minus strand of DATJQT010000123.1, from coordinate 2,091 downwards.
ACGGTGGCGAGGTCGAACAGCTCTTCCGTCCGCGTCCCCGCGAAGCAGCCCGCGCCTTTCTTGCCGTACGCGCCTATGATGGCCGGCAAACACACGATGCAGCGGACGTTCATGGACCCGTTGGCATAGCGGGATAGGCCGTTGCCGATCCGGATCAACGGAGCCCGGGCGCGGCCGTAGGCTTGGGCCATCTCTTCCAGGCGCACGATCGGCAATCCGGTCAGGTCGCTCACCCGCGCCGGCGGAAAGTCGGGAAGAATCTTCGCCTCGAGATCCGCGAATCCCTGGACGTGCGCGGCCAGGAATCCCCGGTCCGCCAAGCTGTCACGCACGAGGAGATGCATGAGGCCGAGCGCGAGCGCGCCGTCGCTGCCCGGCCGCACGAGAAAGACCTGATCGGCAACCGGGGTGGTGGCCGTGCGATAGGTCTCGATCAGCCACACGGCGGCCCCGCGCTGCTTCGCTCGGCGTACCCGGTTGAGAAAATGGATGTTGGTGGCGGCCGCGTTGGTGCCCCAGAGAATGATCAGATCGCTGTGCTCTGCCTCGTCGGGATCGAGTCCTGGCGTCTCGCCCATGACCGCTTTCCAACCCGCTGCTTTCGCCGGCGAGCAGATCGTCCGCTCCAGGCGCGAGGCGCCCAGGCGATGGAAGAAGGCATGCCCAACGTTTCGCTGGACGAGGCCCATCGTGCCCGCGTACGAGTACGGCAGGACGGCTTCGGCGCCGTGGGTGGCCAGGATCGCCCGCCACCGTTCGGCGATCTGCCCGATCGCCTCGGGCCAGCTCGCCGGTCGGAAATCGCCCGACCCCTTCGCGCCCGAGCGCAGCAGCGGTGTGGTCAGCCGGCACGGCGAGTGCACCGTGTCCTGGTACTGATTCATCTTGACGCACAGCGTGCCCTGCGAATAGGGGTGGTCGGGGTCGCCCTGAACCTTCAGCGCGCGGCCACCCTCAACCTCGACCAGCAGGCCGCAAGCGTCCGGGCAGTCGTACGGGCAGACGGATTTGACGGTCGGCATATGTGCTCCTAACAGTTATTGGCGAATACATTCAGCATCCGGCTAGGTGTTCGTGCTTCGATGCGGCTCTGCGCGAGCCGCGAGGCATTTCGTCTGGCAGGTGGCCGGAGAATTGACGGCGCAGGCGGCGCCGGTCGACAGCAGGTGGGCGCAGGACGCCGAAAATCAACCCCGCGCCGCTTCGAGGCGAGCCAGCGCGCGCCGCAGTGCGGCCTCGGCCCGCGCAAAATCGATCTGCTCTTTGCCGGCGGCCCATTCCTTCAGCCGTTCTTCGGCGCGCGCGCGGGATCGCTCGGCGCGCGTGACGTCAATCTCTTCGGCGCGCTCGGCCGTATCCGCCAGGATGCTGACGGCGTCGTTACGCACTTCGGCGAAGCCGTTCGAGACGGCGAGGCGATGGGCTGCGCCGGCCTGCCAGTAGGTCAGGTACCCGGCCTTCAGCGTGGTCAGAAACGGCAGATGACCAGGCAGGACGCCGAAATACCCCTCGGAGCCGGGTGCGATGACTTCCGTGACGTCCTCTTGGACAACGATGCGGTGCGGCGTGACGATTTGGAGCTTGAGGACGCCTTGCGCGACTTCTGCCATGCATGCTCCCGGACCAGAACGGGCCTTCGGTCTTCGACAGACTCAGTGCGACCGGAAAAGAATCATCCCTGCAAGGCCGTATGCGAAGCTAGCTCGCCTTGAACTTCTCGGCCTTTTCGCGGACCTCGTCGATCGTGCCGACCATGAAGAAGGCTTGCTCGGGCAGCTCGTCGCACTTCCCGTCGAGCAGCTCCTTGAAACCCTTCACGGTCTCGGCGACCGGCACGTACCGGCCGGCCTGGCCGGTGAAGGTCTCCGCCACGAAGAACGGCTGGGACAGGAACCGCTGGATCCGGCGCGCGCGGCCGACGACTAGCTTGTCCTCGTCCGACAGCTCGTCCATGCCCAGAATGGCGATGATGTCCTGCAGGTCTTTGTACCGCTGCAGGATCCGCTGCACACCGCGGGCGACGTTGTAGTGTTCTTCGCTCAGCACGCGGGGATCAAGGATGCGCGAGGTCGAGGCCAGCGGATCCACGGC
>DATJQT010000122.1:0-7929 GCA_035505475.1 Vulcanimicrobiaceae bacterium | reverse complement strand
GGGCGGCGGCCGCCTCGGCCAGTTCCTTCCGGCCGTGGCCGACGTTCACATTCCAGAGGCAGGACAGGCCGTCGATGTACTCGCGGCCGTCGGCGTCGGTGAGGACGGCGCCCTGTCCCTTGACCCACACGTGGGGCGTCGAGTGGTCCTGCGGATGATAGAGCGGGTGGAGCAATGTGTTCCGATCTTCGGCGACGAGCGATGACAAGTTCCATTGGGTCATGTCAGTTCTCCTCTCCTTTAGGGTGTTGCGGCACTCCGTTGCGCCGCCCGGCGTTAGCGCAGGTGCAGGCGGGGATCCATGGCGTCGCGCACGCCGTCCCCGACAAAGTTACAGGCGATCGACACCAGCAGGATCGCGAGCCCGGGGAAGGTCGAGATCCACCACTGCTGCATGAGCTCGCGCCCCTCCGACACCATGGCGCCCCATTCGGGCGTGGGCGGCACGGCGCCGAGCCCGAGGAACGACAAGGCGGCCGTGATGATGATGGCGTTCCCGAAATCCATGGCCATCAGGACCAGCGAGGGGGCGAGCGCGTTCGGCAGGATGTGGCCGAGCAGCAGGCGGGACGTGCGCATGCCGAGCGCGCGCCCGGCCGGCACGAAGTCGCACTCCTTGAGGGCCAGGACCTGGCCGCGCGCGAGCCGGGCGTAGGGGGGCCACCAGACGAGGAGCATGGCCAGCATCGAGTTCTTGATGCTGGGGCCGAGGGCGGCGGCGATCGCCATGGCCAGGATCAGGGCAGGAAAGGAGAGCACCATATCGACCGCCCGCATGGCGACCTCGTCGACCCAGTGCCCGTAGAAGCCCGCCAGGGCGCCATAGCAGGTGCCGAAGAACGAGGCCAGGACCACGACCGCCCCCGCCACCGGGAGCGACACTCGCCCTCCATAGAGCAAACGGCTCAGCACGTCCCGGCCCAGGCCGTCCACCCCGAGCCAGTGCTGGACGGAGGGCGGCTCCAAGCGATGCATCACGTCCTGCTGGATGGGATCGTAGGGCGCGAGCCAGGGGGCGGCGACCGCCACGAACGCCCAGCCGAGGACGAGGGCGAGACCGGTCAGCGCCATCGGATTGCGGGCCACGCGCCGGCAGACGAGCCGCCACTCGCTCTCGGGCGCGGCAGCGCAGGGGGGCGCCTCCGGCGCTTCGACAGCCGTCGGAACGATGGTCGCGTGTGCCATGGGGGCTCTACTGCCCGGACACCGTGATCCGCGTCATCATCATCCGTCCTCTCTGGCCTCCCGTGCCCCCGTCCCACGCCACGGTGTGTCTTCTTCGCCCCCGGGGCGTCCGCGGTCCGTAGAGGCTACTCCACATTCACCGGCTTGATCAGCTTGGCCTCGCCATTCTGAATCACGGCGGCGAACGCCGCGCGGAGCCCCTCGCCATCCGGGGAGAAATTGAAGGTCCCGATCACCCCCGGGTAGCCCTTGGTCGCCAGGATGGCGTCCCGGAGCTTCGCTCGATCTTCCCCGACCTTGCGGATGGCGTTCGCCAGCAGGTGCAAGGCATCATAATTCCAGGTGGCCAACATGTCGGGCTCGGTGTTGAACTCGCGCTTGAAGTCCTCGATGTACTTCCGGTTCTGCTCACTTTGATTGGGGAGGACCTCGACGATGCCCCCCAAGCCCTCCGACGCCTCGCGGGACAGGTTCAAGACGTGCTTCATGGCAAAGCCGGCGATGCCCACGTACTTGTAGGGAGAGCCGAGCTGCCGGTACTGGGTGTGCATCTTGGCCACCTCGACGGTGCCGGCGCTGTAGGGCACGAAGACCTCGGCCCCCGCCCGCTTGAGCGAGAGGAGCTGACTCGTGAAGTCCCGATCCCCCAGCGTGAAGGATTCGCGGGCGACGATGCTCAGACCGAGCGCCTTGGCATCGTGCTCGACGAGGTCGGCCCCGCCGGTCCCGAACGCCTCGTTCGAATAAATCAGGCCGATCTTTGTGAGCTTGAGGTCCTCCTTGATGTACTTGACGGCGGCCGCCGCCATGATGGCATCACTCACTCGACAGCGGAAAAACCAGGGATTGCCGACCTTGGTGATCGAGGCATTCGTACCGCCGACCATCATGGGAATGCCATACGCCTTGACCGCATCCGACATGGCCAGTATTTGCGTGCTCTTGACCGGGCCGATCATCGCGAGCACCTTGTCTTGCTCCACATTGCGGTTCAAGGCCGCCAGAGCTCCGGGATTGGTGGATTGGTTGTCCGTGATGATCATCCGGATCTTCTTGCCGTTCACCCCGCCGGCTTCATTGATCTGCTTCTCGGCCAGCTTGATGGCCTTGACGTAGAGGTCGGCTTCGGCGGCCCAGCCGCCGGTGAGCGGCGCGCTCATGCCGATGAGAATCTCTCCGCTTGTCGCTTCACCCGCCCATGACGAAGGAACACAGAGAAGAAAGAATGCCACCACCAGTATTCCGGAGCTTACGGTTGTGCGTCGCATGCCAATCCCCTCCTTTTACACTCGGGCCAACCGATCAGCGGGTCCACTCCGATTCCGAGCGGGCGTTTGAAATCAACACAGGCATCCATGTGAATGATGGAAAAGGTGAGACTAGGAAGGCACCGATGAGCCGAGCGCTTCGCGAGACGGATTGCAATCCCCACCGGGGTTGGTTGCAATTTCTTGGGGTCTGTGATGCTTGTCCTTGCCGGCCCATTGAGGCGCCTCCGTTACGAGGACGGGAGTGCACCGAATGGGAGCGTACGCTCGCCCTCCTGTCCTTGTCAAGCGACGCAGCGTTGCCGAGCAACGAGAAAGCTAACCCCAATCCGAAATTCTTGAACCGCCAAGGCACCGAGGGCGCCAGTGTTGGCAGGTTCAGAACGGCACGATAGGCACGAACGCCAAGGTCTCGAACGGTGGCTTCCACATTCGGCCCTGACCTTTACATCTGGCGCCCTTGGCGGCCCTGCGGTGGCGTCTTGGTGGTAGATTTTTTCGGATCAGGGCTAATGTGGTCGGAATCTGCGCCCAAATTGTTGTACACTCGGGCAGAAACTGACCTCATGGCATAGCAGGATGCTGAAAAACCCGCTTTTCGCCAGGCGGCTCAAAAAGGCCCAGGCGACCCGTCTACGACGGGTACCCCGGCGCGGCGCGATCCGGGGCGCGAGGCGTACTTAGCCGGGTACCCATTCTGATGGGTGCGCCGCAGCACCGCGCCGGGTACCCATTCCGATGGGTGGCCGCAACGCCGCAGATGGGCCTTTTTCAGCAGCCTGGCAGTTACATCCGAGGATTTCATCATGTCCAAGCTTGCCCCGACACTCGTGTTTGTGGCCCTGGTCTCGACCATCTACTTTGGGATGAATTGGTATGTGCTGTGGCGGCTGCTCAGATTGTTCGGTCTTGTGCGGCGGACGTGGGGATTTTATGTGGCGCTCGTGCCGATCAGCCTGTCGTTTGTGTTGGCCCTGAGCCTGGAATCGCGCTACAGCAACCGGGCCACTGAGGGTTTCTTCACCGTGGCCATGGTGTGGCTTGGCGTCTGCGGCTTGCTGCTCTGGTTGTTGCTGGTTCAGCAGGGTCTTGGCTGGATTATTCCGTTATCGCCGCGCGTTTGGGCTCTGGCGGTCTGTGCTGCGGCCACTGGGCTTGCGCTCTATTCCGGCATCAACGCCCACACGCTCACCGTCCGCCGAGAGCAGATCCCCGGGCTTCCCATACGAGTCGTCCAGCTCTCGGATATTCATATCGGCTCGATTGGACCCGACCTGCTTGGCGCCATTATCGAAGCCACAAACGACCTGCACCCCGCTCTCGTCCTGATCACGGGCGATCTGTTCGACAACGCCAATGCCGAGACACGCGCCATTGCGCCGGCCCTCCGGCGGCTGGCCGCACCGACTCTTTTCACGTCAGGCAACCATGAGGACTACGTCGGTTACGATCAGGTCCGCGAGATGCTGGCGACGACCTCAGTCCGCTGGCTGCGCAACGAAATCATCGAGGCGCAAGGCGTGACGGTCCTCGGGCTGGATAACCGCTATGGCACCGAGCTGTTGGAGCGCCATCTCCCGGACCTCGCCGGCGCAACGGCGTTCACGATCCTGATGAACCATCAGCCGCGTGGGGTGGACCTGGCCGCGCGACACAGGGTGGGGCTCATGCTCTCGGGCCACGTGCACAACGGACAGATCTGGCCGTTCAATTACATCGTCGGATTGTTCTACTCGTACCTGATGGGGCTGCACCGGATCGAGAATACCTACCTGAACGTATCCACAGGCACAGGCGTGTGGGGCCCACCTATGCGCCTTGGTTCCCACAGCGAGATCGTCGTTCTGGAGCCGACGAACCCATAACCTGCCCGCCGATCGTCCGCACTCCCCATATTGCTCCGCTGTACTTCTGTTGACAGGATGAACTTGAGGGACAAGAGTTCTGTATCTCTGGATTTTCTGACCTTCGCATTTTTTCGTTGCTCCGTGTGACTCGCATTTCCATGGTCGGAACGACAGGACCGCTCGCCCCCCGAGGAGGTCTGAAATGAGGCCATTCGTCGGTGTACTGATCTCGGCGGTGATTCTTGGATCTGTTGTAGTCCGCGCGCAGGAGCGTGGCGAGATTGCCAAGGAACTTGTCGGACGATGGGAGGGGGAATTTCAGAAAGAAACGCGCGACCGCTTCGATAACCACCGCGTGTTGATGATCGGGGGCGTCGAGAAGGAAGGCGACGCCTATGTTCTCGAGAGGGTCCGATTCGGTGGACAGAACGTGAACGCCACACTGACACTCGAAAACGGAAAGCCGGTCATTCAGTTCCAATCTGTCGCAGGAAATCCCGTAAAGCTTGCCCTTGAAGGAGAGGAGCTAGTCGGCATGATCGCGCTTCGCGGCGTGGCGGGGCGCTCACAGGAAGTCCGTCCAATGCATCTCAAGAAGGTCAAAGGCTGAGTAGGGTCACGCTACCGAGCAATCACGCCAATTACCGTGGTGCGTCGCCCATCCGGTATTCGTGCGTGAGCTTATCCAGTTGCGCCTTGAGCGTCGGGTCCAGCTTGAGCGTCACGGCGGCGACACTCGCCTTCAACTGCTCGGGCTTGCTCGCCCCGATCAATGGCGACGTGATTGCCGGTTGGGCCAGCACCCACGCGACGGCGAGCGTGGCGGGCTCGATCCCATGATCCTTGGCGAGCTTCACGACCGCGTCCACCGTGTCGAATTCCCGTTCTTGCCAGTACCGCTCTGTATAGGTCTTCGCCGCGGTTCCGATCGTGAACCGTGAGCCTTCTTGCGGAGGCGCATTCCGCCGATGCTTTCCGGTCAAGAGTCCACCCGCCAGCGGGTTATACGGGATCACCGCAATCCCTTCTTCCCGGCAGAGCGGAAACAGTTCGCGCTCGAATTCTCGAAACAGCAGGTTGTAGCGAGGCTGGACTGAGACCAGCCGGGTGATACCCAGCGCCTCGCTCCGGCCCAGCGCCCGTGCGACCCGGTACGCCTGATAATTGGAGACACCGACGTAGCGCGCTTTTCCACTCTTCACCACGGCATCGAAAGCTTCCAGGGTCTCGTCGAGCGGTGTGCCGGCGTCGAAATGGTGGGCTTGGTAGAGGTCCACGTAATCGGTGCCGAGGCGTTTCAGCGATGCCTCGATGGCGGCGAGCACGTGCCTGCGCGAGGTCCCGCGCTGCCACGGCGCGGGGCCCATCTCGCCGCTACATTTGGTCGCGAGCACAAATTGATCCCGCTTGCCTTTGAGCCAGCGGCCAATAATCTCTTCGGTGCGGCCCTTGTCCTTCAATGTGCCGCCGAGCGGATACACGTCCGCGGTGTCGAGGAACGTGATGCCGTGTTCGGCCGCGGCGTCCAGAATCGCATGCGAAGTAGGCTCGTCGCACTGCAGCCCGAACGTCATCGTGCCGAGGCAAAGCCGGGAGACCTGGAGGCCGGTTCGGCCGAACCGCACATGTTCCATGGGGTGCCCCTTTTGCTATGGCGAGCGGCGCAGGTGTCGCTCGCCGGATGGGTACTGTTTTTGGAGGCTCTCTCGCCTCGAAAACTAGGAGGCCCGCCGGTGACTGTCAAGCCGAAACGCAGAGCACGCCCGCGCCCTCCATGACCGCCTTCCCCCCCGACGGGGGGCAGATAGTCGGCCCGGCCGTAAGAGCCGAAGGGGTAGGAAACTGAAAACACCCGCGTTGCTTGGCCGAACGGTCAACTGGCGCTGATAGGCCGGAGAGGGTGGGGACACCCGTTCCGGCAGCTCGTCGGCTCAACCGCCTGACTTGCGCCGGTTTTCGCGATCCGTGCACCATCCACTCCCGATTTCCATGCGTTTTGGTGTACACTCCACCGGCATGCGAATTGATAGTCTTCTCTTCAGGTGTCCAGGCCCATGAGCGCCCGGCGATCCTCGAGGAGGTCTGAAATGCCTCGCCAATCGGTCATTGCGGATTTGAAGGCCCATCTCGCGGCGAAGCACGGCGCCGCGACCGACCTGCTGCGCAGACTCGTCGCGATCCCCAGCGTCTCGGGATCGGAGGGGGAGATCCAGCGCGAGCTGCACGCGATCTTTTCGCGTCTCGATGGCGACACGTCGTTGCTGCCGATGCCGGAATCGCTGCGGTCCGATCCGAAGTTTGCCTCCGGGATCGCCGCCCCCTTCGAGGGCCGACCGCAGACGCGCTTTTTCCGTCGAGGAGCGGGCGGTGGGAAAAGTCTCATTGCCTGCGTGCATGCCGACGTGGTGGGGGCCGGCGACTGGGCGGATGCCTTCACACCGCGCATCGAGGGCGACCGCCTGATCGGCCGCGGCGCCGTGGACGACAAGGCGGCCATCGTGTCGCTCTTCCTCGCGGTCGAGGCGCTCCAGGAGATGCGCGTCCGCCTCAAAGGCGACCTCGATCTGCACTTTACGAACGAGGAAGAAGTGGGGATGGCCGGGGCGCTCGCCTTCGTCCGGGCCGGCATTCGGGCCGACGGCGTGCTGGTCTGCGAACCGACAGATCATAATATTTTCATCGCCCACCGCGGCTCATTGCAGTTCACGGTGCGCGTCGAAGGCAAGCAGGCCCACTTGGGCCGGAAACGCTACGGAGTGAATGCGATCGAGAAAGCAGCCAGGGTCATTGATGCGCTCGTCGCCTACGAAGACCGCCTGATCGCAGAGGGTAAAGGCTACCCCCTGTTCGAGGCGTTCGAATATCCGGGCCAGGTCAATGTGGGCATCATCAAAGGCGGCGACTTCTTCTCGATCGTCCCCGATCTGGTGACCATGGAAGGCGGCGTCGGGTTCCTGCCGAATCGCTCCATGGAGCAGGTGCAGGCCGAACTCGGAGAGGTCATCCGGCAGATTGATGACCCGTGGATCAAAGACCACACGCAGATCAGCTTTCATGGCCTCAAAAATGACCCGTACGAGATGCCGCAAGGTCATCCGTTGACCGAGGCGTTAAGAGCAACCCTGAAGGCCTTTGGCCGCAATCCGAAGATCGGCGGGATGATGGCCACCTGCGACTCGCGGTATTACTACAACCAGGGCGGGCTGCCGACCGTGATCTGCGGCGGGATGAACAACAACCAGGCACACGCCAAAGGCGAGTACGCCGAAATCCCCGACGTCCTCGACACCACAGCCGAGTACGCTGCATTCTTCATTGACTGGTGCGGCCAGGAGTAGGCGGAAAGGCGTGACACTCCGGTAGGCGCGATCGCATGTGCGCGGAATGAATCCGAGTATCATAGGCAAATAACATTTCGGGAAGGGGTACGATGACTACCAGAGCGCCATTTCAGGTGAAGGCCATAAATCAAGTGTCTTTCGTGGTCAGGGACATTGATAAAGCTATGCGGGCCTACTGGCGGATCGGCATCGGTCCGTGGGGCGTTTGGACTTACGGAGCGCCGATCGTCAAGGACATGACGTACATGGGGAAACCCGCCGACTGGCGCTTCCTGATCGCACTGACCA
>DATJQT010000121.1:0-10476 GCA_035505475.1 Vulcanimicrobiaceae bacterium | reverse complement strand
GCGATCTCCCAGCCTGCGAGTGCGCGCACGCTTTCCCGCACCGGAACAAATCGAATGGGGAGGTGTACAGAGGATCAGAATGGCTGGCGAAATACCAGACAGTCGTTGTGGCCACCGAACCCGAAGGAGTTCGAGAGGGCCACGTGCAATTGGGCAGGGCGTGCCGTGTTCGGCACGTAATCCAGGTCGCATTGGGGGTCGGGGACTTCCTGGTTGATCGTGGGCGGCAGGATCTGATCGCGCAGGGCGAGCAGGCAGGCGACCGCCTCGATGGCGCCGGCGGCCGATACGGCGTGACCGAGCATGGACTTGATCGAGCTGACCGGCACGCGGTACGCGCGCTCGCCCAGCAAGGTCTTAATCGCCAGCGTCTCTACGCGGTCGTTCATCTGGGTCGAGGTCCCGTGCGCATTGATGTAATCGATCACACCTGCATCGAGGCCGGCCGACCTGAGCGCCCGTTCCATCGCGAGAATCGCGCCACGGCCCTCGGGGTCCTCATCGGTCAGCCGGTAGGCGTCGCACGAGCTCCCGTACCCGCAGACTTCCCCGAGAATCGGGGCCCCACGCTCGCGAGCCAAATCCATCCGCTCTAGCACGAGCACGGCGCTTCCTTCGCCCAGCACAAAGCCGTCGCGCTTGCCGTCGAAAGGCCGGCTGGCGGCCTCCGGGGCGTCGTTGCGGCACGAGAGGACGCCGACCAGCGAAAACATGAGCATGTGGCTGGGAGAGACGATGCATTCCGCGCCGCCAGCGATGGCGCGGTCGATCGTTCCCCGGCGGATCGCCTGGACGGCTTCTCCGATCGCCTGGGCCGAACTGGTACAGGCCGTTTGAATCGTGCAGGTCGGCCCGGTCGCCCCGAACAGTCGTGCCAATGCGGCGGTGGCGCACTGCGGGAACAGCCGGTGCATTTGCTGCCCCGCGAACGTCCGGCAGTAGGCCCGGAAGAACTCCGCTGGGACGATGTCCCGCAGTCCGTTGTTGCGGGAGGCATAGGCCACCTCGACCATGCGGCCCATGTCGAGCTTGTCACCGTAAGTTCCAAACACGACCCCGGTGCGTTCGCCGCCCAGGCCGCCGTCCCAGGCGGCCGATTCGAGGGCCATCTGCCCGGCGGCCAACGCAAATAACAAGGAGCGGGGCTCGGTCGGTCCGATGCCAAGACGGGCCGCCCAGTCGCGGAGCGGCTGCTCGTCGCGCACGTAGCCGCAGATCTGGGCTGGCAGTCCCGACGCATCGAAATGGCGGACCGGACCCACCCCGGAGCAGCCCGCCAACAGCGATTTCCAGAACGCCTCCACCCCGATCCCGATCGGGGTGAGGACGCCCATGCCCGTTACCGCCACCCGTTCCTGTATGCCCATTCCGTACTCGCCTCAGGTCGTAATCGAGTAGCCCCCATCCACGATGATGACCTGCCCGCGGATCATCTCGGCGGCTGAGCTACAGAGGAACAGCACGACGTCCGCGATATCTTCCGGGCGGGCGATTCGGCCAGCTGGCGTGCGCCGCGCAATGCCCTCCAGCACGGAATTGGATTCGGCGAGTTGCTGCCAGGATTCCGTCGAGACCGCGCCGCCGGAGACCCCGTTGACCGCAATCCCCAAGGGGCCATACTCGACGGCCAGGTACCGGGTCAGCGATTCGAGGGCGGCCTTGCTCGCCCCCATCCCCGCGTACTGGGGGATCGTCCGCTGGGATCCGATGCTGCTGACCGCCACCATGCGCCCGCCGGACCGCATCAACGGCAGCGCCGCCTGGGCGCACAACAAGAAGGCGCGCGGGTGGGTGTTCATCATCCAGTCCCAATGCTTGGCGGTCAGCGCATGGGCAGGGCGGAAAACACCGGAGGCGGCGTTGCTCACGAGGATGTCGAGCCGGCCAAATTGCTCCCCCACGGCGGCCAGCAGCGTCCGGATCTGGCCCGGATCCTTCATATCGGCCTGCAGCAGGGCGCCCTTCACGCCGTGAGTCTGGACTTCGGCCAGTGTCTTCTCGCCGGCCTCGCGGTTCAAATAGTAGTTGACGACCACGTGGGCGCCGGCCGCGGCCAGCCGCAGGGCAATCGCCCGGCCGATGCCGCGGCTCCCACCGGTGACCAACGCCACCTGCCCCTCAAGCACGTCCGCCCTCCCCTGGCGTGTCCAATCCGTAGGTTCTTGCCACGCTCGCCAGGTCGGTCGTCAGCACGCGGTAAAAGTCGCGCATTCGGGCACACGCCCGAGCGACCTCCGGATTCTGGTCCGCCGCCTCCCAGCCATAGTGCAGTCCGACCCGCGCAACGTGTTGGTCCCCCACGCTGGCCAACGCGCGGATCTCAGCCCCGTCGGCGCTGTGCGACACGACGTTGACCCGGACCTCCAGGCAATCCCCGGGCTGGACAAAATGCTGGAGCTTGGCATTCTGAACGGTCGTCAGGATCGGTAGCCGGGAAAAATTGTCCGCTGCGCCCAGCAACAGTCGGGCCGCTTGATCGCAGGTTTCGATGATCAAGCAACCGGGCATCACCGGACGGCCGGCAAAATGATCCGTGAAGAAGTCTTCGCTGTTGCTGACGTTCTTCCGGATCACGGCCTCACTGCCAGCCGCGAACCGGAGGACGCGGTCAATCAGCAGGAAGCGCATGCTGATCAGGCGCCCGCCAGACGCGGCCCGAGCTTCGCGCACACGAACCCGGCAAGCGCATCGACCGTGAGCAGGTCGAGCGTCCGCTCGGTCAGCTTGCGCGTGCTGAGATCGCTGCGCATGATGGCGAGGAGATCCGCCTGGTCCTTTTCGCCGACGGCGCAGCCCAGCGTGGCAAACTCCTGCACCAGGCGGTCCACCAGTGCCCGTCCGAGCTCGTCCACCGCACCGGGCAAGACCTCTCCTGATTTTCGGGATGCCACCCGGCCCAGGACCGCAGCGAGCCCGCCCTTTTCCAGCCCGCGCAGTTCTTCGACGGTCATCGGGACGCCATACCGTTCCGTGATCAGGGCCGCCAGCGTCGGATGTACCGAGGCACCCCAGGCCATCACCCGGTCGCGAATCTCCGCCGTGTGCAGATTGACCCCGAGTCCCTGCTGGATCTTGAAGCCGATGTCCAGAAAGTCGATCGACTCCGCGCCGAGATCCCGGACCAGGGACGCGGCGGGGGTGACCTCCGTCTCTGCCACGCCGAGGGACTCGACCAGAATCTCTCCGACTTTGGCCTCGACCTCGGACCGCGTCCAGACCCGCTGCTGCTCCTGCGCCAAATCAGTCATGCAGCCTCCCGTGATGAAGAACGAACAGAATCCGGCGGCCCGAGGCCGCTTACAATAATCCGCCGTCCACCGCGATCACCTGACCGGTGATGTAGGCGGCATGATCGGAGGCCAAGAAGGCCACGAGCGGCGCGACGTCTTCCGGGCGTCCGATCCGCCGCAGCGGAATGCGGTCGCGGATGGCCTCTTCCGCGAACGGCAGGACGCGACGACTCATCTCGGTGTCGATCAGGCCCGGCGCGACCGCGTTGACGGTGATCCCTTTCCCTCCCACCTCAGTGGCCAGGACGCGCGTCAGGGCATTCACCGCGGCCTTCGACGCGGCATAGTTCGCCTGTCCACGATGGCCGCGCCAGGCGGACACCGAACTCACGTTCACGATCCGTCCCCAGCGATGACGCAGCATGTGCCGCACCGCCGTTCGGGCGCCGTGCACAACCCCAAAGAGGTTCGTGTCCAGGACCAGCCGCCAATCGTCTTCGGACAGTTCCGGAAGCAATCCGTCCCGGACCACGCCGGCATTATTCACGAGAATGTCGAGCCGTCCCTGGCGCTGCGCCACGCCGTCCAGCGCGGCTGCTACAGCCGCACCATCCCGCACGTCTACGGCGTCACACCAGGCCCGGCCGCCTGCCGCCTCGACCTGCGCGACGACCGCACGGGCGCCCGCTTCGTCCTGGCGGTACAGTGCCGCAACGGTCGCGCCCGCCGTTGCCAGTGCTTTGACGATTCCCGCACCGATGCCTCGAGACCCTCCCGTCACGACCGCCGTGCGTCCCGTGAGATCGATCTGCACCGCTACGCTCTCGCCAAGACCATGGAAGCCGCCTCGCCGAAACAGCCGAGCGCATTCACCAGGATTGTGTCGGCGTCGAACGGCACCGGGCTTGTCCGGACTGCGACACGACAGGCCGGATCGACGTCATCGCAATTACAGCTTGGCGGCAACATCCGGCGCTCCAGGGCACAGGCGGCAGTGGCAACCTCAATCGGCGCGGCCGCCGAGAACAGGTTGCCGTGCGCCCCCTTCGTCGCATAGACCGGCAGTCCGTTTCCCCAGCTATGCGCCAGGGCACCGACGGCCCGCGCTTCGCCCAAATCGGTCATCTGCCCCGCGTCACCGTGCAGCGCAATGGCGCCGACACGCTCCCGCCCCGCGGCCGCGATCGCGGCACGCATGGCGCGGCCGAGTGTCTCAGAAAGACCGTCAGCCGTCGGGGTGCCGGTGGCGGCGGCGAAGCCGCTGATCTCGCACTGCACACGTGCGCCCCGCCGTTCGGCATGGTCCAGCGCCTCAAGGATCAGCACGGCGGCCCCTTCACCCGCCACCGTGCCGCAACGCTGACGCCCAAAAGGTTGGCAGGTCCGCTCGATACTCGGGGCAGGCGGAGCCAACAGATCAGTCGTACACAGGTCGGCGTAGACCAGCTCTTCTAATGGGCACTCCGCCCCGCCGCACAACACGAGGTCGAGTTCCCCCTCCCGAATCGCCGTGGCGGCTTGGGCAATCGCCTGCATGCCGCCGATCCAGGCATCAGCGACCGTCCGGCACGCACCCCGTAACCCGTAGGTGATGGCAATATGCCCCGCGGTCAGATTCGGAACAATTTTGAGCGACAGATCCAGTGGGTTCACCCCACCCATGCAGCGCTTGAGCGCCTTGCCCATATCCGCCTGATTGGCATGCTCCAGCGATTCGACTTCGGGCAGAAGCGGTAGCAGGCTTTGAATGGGGTACGGGATGAAGAGCGTGGCTAAAATAACGCCGGCGCGGATCGGATCGGGGACAGACACTTGGATGCCGGCGTCCTCGGCCGCGAGCACTGCGGCCGACATGGCCAGCGTAGTGGCCCGATTATAGAGCTTCAGCTGCTTGCGCGAG
The DNA here is from genome assembly GCA_035505475.1 of Vulcanimicrobiaceae bacterium. Classification (GTDB taxonomy): domain Bacteria; phylum Methylomirabilota; class Methylomirabilia; order Methylomirabilales; family 2-02-FULL-66-22; genus 2-02-FULL-66-22. The sequence goes on along the minus strand of DATJQT010000121.1, from coordinate 5,346 downwards.
AGACGCGGCAGACATGCCGCTAAAGCCTCGGGCGACACCTCTGCCGCGGCTTCGTGCGGAAAGCCGAGGCGGGCGAGACGCTCCACGCGTTTCACCGCCGATTTGCCGGCAAGGATCTGCTCCCAATGGGCCGCTACTCCCGCCCCCAGCGGCGAGACCAGCCCGATCCCTGTGATGCCAACGCGCCGTGTACTCATGTCCATTCTGGTCGCCCGATCAGGGCCGTACGTCCCGGAGTCCCAATAACTCCAAAGAGTCGTCCAGGACCGATTGATGCCGCTCGCCAAAGATCAACGGCATCGGCAAACAGGCAAAGAGCATGACTGAAGTGACGACTGCTCCGCTCTCGCTTTCGGCGCTTGCGTGGACCTCGGCAATAGGAAACTCGGGTGCCACGATCGCCCCGAGGTCGCCCTGGATGCCCGTGATGCGCGCATCCGTCCTCAGCCGCTCGCCCGCCCGCAGCGGGTGCAAGAATTTTGCGCGGGACACCTTCAAGAGCAGACCCAGGGCCGTATAGCCGCTTCTCACGAGCAACAGAAACGAGCCGGTGGCCGCCACCGCTTCCAAGATCAAACTGCCGGGAACCTCGCTCTCACCGCGAAACGTGCCGTCGTAATAGTCGGCCGTCCGCGGAAAGTTCTTCACCGCCGTGATCGTGCCGGCCGCGGCATCAATCGCCGGAACTCGATCCAAGAACCGATACCGCATGCACGCCCTTCAAGGCTCGAGCAGCACGGCCGCGAGCGCATACGCACCCGAATGCGTGAGCGACACGGCGCAACGCCGAAGTCCTTTGGCGCCCGCAATACGCGCCACCGCACCGCACAAAACAATCCACGGCGCCCCCGCCGTATCTCGGACCGTTTCGATCTCGCGCCAGTCCATCTCGGCGGTGAACCCTGTCCCTAAGGCCTTGAGCAGCGCCTCCTTGGCGGCATAGCGAGCGGCGAGGTGCTCGAAAGGCCGGCGTTGTGCGTTGGCATATTCAAGCTCTCCCGCAGTGAACACCGATTCGGCCAAGGCTGGTTTCCCGTCGAACACCGCGCGAAACCGCTCGATCGAAACCAGATCAAGGCCCAGCTGCGGGCCCAGACCCGTTGCCTTACGACGGCCGAGCGACCACCCCCAGGGGCGCGGAACCTCGAGCCGAAGCTGCAACAGCCGAGACAGGCCCCGGAGCGGGATCTTAGCCCGGCACCGGGATACGGAAGAAAGAGAAGCCATACTCCTTGTTGCCCGGATCAAAGTCCTCTCCGGCCAGACCCGGATTGAGACGGAGGTCCGTATACAGGTAATCCTCTACGAGTTGATCGGCCCAGTCGTACACCACGACCCGGATCGGTAGATGGTTTTCCTCGTCAAAAGCGAGTTCCACGCGATATCCGTAATATCCAAGCGAGGAATCCTTTGGGAGGACCGATTCGAGTTGGCGCACCCGACGCCCGTACAGATCTGCCATCCCGCGGTCCACGACCCGAAGCACACCTTCCCGAGCCGCCCGGCGCGCATTATCCCCGACGATCTCGAGGAGGCGACCGATGCCGATATCGGTTACGGGATGCCGGCTTTGCTCCAGGACGCGGCGATCGCTGGGTTCAAGGGCCGCCGTGAACAACCGCTGAATACCTTTGGGCTCGGAAATCAGGAATTTCCCGTTGTTCGCACCCGAAACGTACAGCCCCTCACGCCCCTTACTCGGCCCATCGAGCCAGCGCATATACACCTTGAATGGCCGCTGGAACTTCAGCGAGACGCGCTCGAGAGGATGGAGCGTATCCCCCCGACGCTCACGACTCAGCATCATGGCCGTATAATCCGACACCTGCGAATACTGCCGGTCGGCCAAGTCGATATACCGCAATAATTCCGACGGGGGCACCTCCGCCGCCGCGCTGATCTGCGGGCAGAGAAAGACCATCAGGGCAAGCCTAATGAACAGTCGGCGCATTGGCTCCCTCAAGACAAGAGACCGAAAATCCAGAACTCAAATCCTGGAAATATACGAGAATGTTCAGCCCAAGTCCATCGAATTCACGAAACGTGCGCCGGACCAACCCCGCGTCAATCCTGAATATCCCGTTCGTCAACCAGCCTCCGAATTTTCCGCCCGGTACGCAACGTTCCGGGCGGAACCAGCCGGATGCGGATATCACACATCTGCTGTTCTACCTTCGCCCAGAGCGGCGGATACCGTTCGGCCAATCGGCGGGAAATGTGGGTGTGAGCGGCGCTGCCGACGCTTTCGCCGCCGTCCGATTCGAACCGGAATTCGAAAGTAGACCGTAAACCCACTTGACGAAGCGCGACCTGCCATTCGTCTCCGACCCCCCGAGTCCCGCGGACCAAATCGGCGAGCATTTCGGGGTGAATATCTCCCCACACGCAGGCGAGGACCTCATCGCGGCGCCCCCGAATGTCCGAGAGCCGCCGAAACGGAACACCGCACGGGCAAGCGCCGGGCAGGATGCGGGCGATGTCGCGAGTTCGATACCGGATCAGCGGCATGACCGTCCGGGTCAGGGTCGTGAACACGACTTCGCCGTAGCCTTCGGGATCCGGGTCGGCGATTTCCACCGCATAATCGTATTCATGCAGATGATAGCCGGATTTCGCCGCGCACTCGGCGCCAAGACTCGCCCCCAGTTCGGTGCTCGCGTACGTCATGTAGAGCGGAGCGTTCCAATAACTTTCGATATCCTGCCGGAGCCGTTCGGTGATCCGCTCTGCACCCGAAATGAACGCGGTCATTGCCGGCCGCACATTCCGCGCCATGGCAATTTCGGTCAGGCGGGCAATCCAGAATGGGTCGCCCATCACGACCGTGAAGCCGTATTCGATGAGCCGATCAACCGCCTCGCCGGGCTCTACCAGTCCTGGATATGCGCCGAACAGGCCAGAGTGCGCCCCCACACGCTGCGTATAAATCCCACCGAGGCCCCAGGCATAATCAAACGCGCCGAGGATCCGATCTGTGTCTTTGACACCGATCATCGCGAGCAGGATCACGCCCTGACGCGCGTAGTATTCCAACTCAGCATGCGACAAAAAGATGCGGGTCAGGCGGCCTGTCGTTCCGGAGCTTTCGACGACCAGTTCCGGCCGGCCGCAGAGCAGGTCTTCCGGCGGAACCGATCGGAGTTCGTCTGGAGTCGTCTCTATCGCCTGCAAATCTTGCAAGCCACGCACGCGTTCAGGCGCGATACCCGCTTTTGCGAACTTCTCCCGATAGAACCGGGACCCGCGTGCTGCCCGGCGGACAGTGTCGCGCAACGCTGCGTTGCGAAGTACGTTCAGAACCGGGGACGGAAACGCGCGAATAGTGGACAACAGCCGTTGCGGGGCGCCCCGCCCGATCCACATCACCCCGGCATTCAACGCCCGAACAAGCTTCAGCATCTTCAGCTCGGTGTTTGATTCATGTACAGCCAGCGTGTACCGGTTGACACAATGGGAACCCGGCCGGCGTCTCCGACCGTCGCCAGAGCACTTCTGGCCGGCGGCAGATCCGTAATCAAGAAGGTTCGCGTAGAACCGCGCCAGATCCTTTCAAACGCTGCGGTCGAGATAAATATTCGTTCACTCCCGGGCTGTCGCGAACCAAAATCCAGGTCGCCGCTCGCACCGTTCAGAACCAGCACGGGACGCTGAATGCGAAAGATTAACCCGCCACTCTTTTCCAAACCACGCTCGTGAATGATAATGTCCGAAGGCCGCAGCATCGAGACCAACCGATCTGCCAATGGCCGGACGGAGTGATGCGGCCCGACCTCTTGCAGTAAGTGTCCACAGACCAGGCAGAGCCCGCAGCCGACCAGGGCTGTCGCCCACACGATGCGCACTGGCCGAGACCTTCGAAGCCACCACAAGGCGACGGCAAAACCGATGACCCAGATCAGCCCCCCTGCCAGCAAGGATGCCGCATATCGGCTGGGGATGATCGCGGGCAAGGGAAGACTATCATCGAAGATGATACGGTAATTCGTGGACCAGAAGGTCAAGGCTTGCACGATCGTAAGGGGCGTGAACAATCCGCTGCTCCAGCTCCAGGCCACACCCACGCAGAACAGAATTCCGCCTGCCACGGAAATCACCGTCCATAACCGGAACGGTCGCGTGGCGCCACCTTCAGCACTCGTTAACCGATCCCGGGACAGGGCGCCTGGCGCAGTGAGCACGCCAGCGATCAACAACACTGCCGCAGGAAACGCGGGCAGCGCATAGTATTCCAACTTGAAAGACGATACAGAAAACATTCCGATGATGCAGGCATTCCAGCTCAGCAAAAACCGAACGCGGGGATCGCGCAATCGACGCCTGCACGTTTGCAGCGCAGCAATGAAGTAAGGAGTCCATGGAAATCCAACACAGAAGCTGATGAGCCAGAATCCCGACGTGGACAACCCGCGTCCGTCTTCCTGATACGTACGATTGCCCAAGAAGCGCCAGACCTGGTTGTCGACAAAATAGAACTGGGCAAATCCAGGCACACGGTATGCCGCCGCAACATGCCACGGCACAATCAACAGCAAGGCAACCGCAACGACGCGCCAATCCCACAGCCGCCGGAGCGCGAATGCGCTGCGATGTGCACCCATCCACGCCAACACGAGCATGATCGGAAACACAATGCCGGGGAAGCCTTTGCTCATCGTCCCGATAACCACGCCCCCCCAAAAACTGACCAGGGCGCCGAGTCTCGACGCGCGTTCCTGTCCGGCTCTTGTGACGCCGAGCGCGCTAAGAGTGACGCCTAGCAATAACAAGGGATCCATGACAGAGATTCGACTGAAGAGGTACACGCCTAGCGTGGTGGCGAGCGCAGCAGATGCGATGATGCCTGCGTCAGCACAAAAAAGGATGCTGCCCAGGGTGCCGGTCACTGCGATAGCCCCCAGCATGGGTATGACCTTCCACATTCGGGCGGTAAACTCTGATGGGCCAATCAAGGCGAAGGTACTCGCCGTCAGCCAGTACATTAGAGGAGGCTTTTCGATATAGGGCACCCCATTAAACCTTGGGACGACCCAATCACCGCCGGCCACCATCTCACGGGCAATCTCCGCGTACATGCCTTCATCCGGGTCTTGGAAATCGACGCGCCCAAGTCCCCATAGGTAGAGGACAACCGCGGCGAGCACGATTAGAACAATCCACCATCGGCCGTCAGACGTGTGCATCGATCTTCGCACGAGTTCAATACCGGTAATTCACCGCCGCCCCCCAGGCCCCGGGGGCCGGCAGCGGGATGATGGAGACGTTGGTGATGTTGTTCTCGCGCCGCAACTGGTTCAGCTTGACCACGGTCTTCCCGATGGCGATGCCGAGGCCGGCGGAGAGGACGAT
>DATJQT010000120.1:0-6984 GCA_035505475.1 Vulcanimicrobiaceae bacterium | reverse complement strand
CTGCTCGAGATCCGTGCGGCGAATAACGTCATGGTAGAGCACCGGCATCTGGAATCCCCGCGCCCGCTCTGCGACCGCTACCCCGATCCGCCCGAAGCCGAGGATGCCGAGCGTCGCGTGGTGGAGATCGCGGCCCATCGGGGTCATCGCGACCTCGCGCCACTGGCCGGCGCGCAGCCAGCGGTCCATCTCGCACACCCGCCGTCCAACTGCCAGCATCAACGCAAACACGAGGTCCGCGACCGTGTCCGTGAGCGACCCCGCCGTGTTGGTCACGAGGATGTTGCGCCGATTGGCCGCTTCCAGATCCACCATGTCGAATCCGACGGACGTGAGCGCGATGTGGCGCAGGCGTGGCGCCCGCGCCATCAACGCATCATCCCAGTGATCCGTCCCGACGACGACGTCCGCATCCTGAATCTCCTTGGCCAGAACGTCGGCAGGACACCGCCCCTTCTCGGTCCAGGCGCGCACCTCACATACGGCACCGAGCCGCTGCAGGATACTGGCATGCACGGCCCGCGTGACAAAAACGACCGGCTTTCCCATGAAGGCCTCCTCTCCCGATCCGAATCAATACATATAATAGCCCCGTCCGAAAACAATCTACCGCCAAAACGCCACCGCGGGGCCGCCAAATACGCCAGATGTAAAGGTCAGAGCCGAACTTTGAAGCCTCCGCTCGAGACCGTGGCGTTCGTGTCTATCGTGCTCCTCTGAACCTGACAACCGTGGCGTCCTCGGCGCCTTGGCGGTTCAAGAATTTCGGATTGGGGATAGTGGTGGGCGCCCGTGACGCACACGAATCGATCCGCCCGCCTACTCTCCAACATTCGGGCGACCAATCTTCTCTCGGATGAGCTTCACGCCTTGGCTGGCAATCGTGGATAGCATCATGTGGTCGCTCGCGCAGGCCAGGAACTGGAAACCCTGCTCCGCCCGGAACACCACGTCTTCGGCATTCCGGCAATGGATGCCGGCGGGCACGCCAAGCTTCTTGGCCGCCGCCAGCACGCGCGCCACTGCATTGGCATGAGTCGGATCGCCGACCCCCATTCCCGCGCCCAGCCCCATGGACCACGCCAGATCGTTCGGCCCGATGAAACACGCGTCCACGCCGGGCACGGCAAGGATCTCCTCCACCCGGTTCACCGCATCAATGTGCTCGATCATAACCACGACGAGGATCTCTTCGTTGGCGTGCTGCGCGAAGTCGGGCCCAGACCAGTATCGCCAGCGCCCGCCGCCAGCGCTGCGGATCCCTTCGGGCGGGTACTTGGCCGACCGGACGGCTTGTGCCGCCTCTTCGGCAGAGCACACCATCGGGACAACGATTCCCATCGCGCCGGCGTCCAGGATGCGCTTGATCCAGACCGGGTCGTTGTCGGGCACGCGGCACAGCGGCATCGCCGTCGTCGTCCCGATCGCTGTGAACATGTTGTTGAGCATCTCGATGGACATGGGGCCGTGCTCGGCGTCAATGGCGACCCAGTCCCACCCCACCGTGGCCATCACCTCGGCGACGTTGACGCATGGAAAGCTGAGCCAGCCGCCGACGGCCGGCTTACCCTGTTTCAATAGGCGCTTCGTCGTGTTCACCCGCATCGCGTTGCGTCTCCTTTCAGATCGAGATCAAGGTTGCCACAATTTCCAGAGCAGTCGTGTCGCAAGGATCATCATGACCCCACAGAACACCTGCCGAAGTCTCCGCGTCGGCATCCGGTGCGCGGCCGCGGCGCCGACCGGTGCCATCACAACACTCGCGGCAGTCAGCCCAAAGAGCCCGGGCAGATAGATATATCCGAGCGTCCAGGCGGGAAGCGACTGGCCCAGCCCGGCCAGCACGTACCCGATCGAGCCGGCGAGGGCGATGGGAAACCCGATCGTTGCCGCCGTGCCGATGGCAGACAGCAGCGGGATGCCGCACCACAGCATGAAGGGAATGGACATGAACGCGCCGCCGATCGCGGCCAGCGCGGCCACCCCGCTGATGGCGACGCCCACGCCGAACATGCCCAGCCGGCCCGGGATGCGGCCAGAGGCCGAGGGCCGGAACTCGATCAGAATCTGAATGGCCGCCACATAAATAATGAGCACGAAGAACACCGCAAAGGCACGCGCCGGAACCAGGCGCGTCAATGAGGATCCGAGCAGCCCCCCTAACAAGATCCCTGGCGTCAAGGACTTCACGATGTCCCACCGGACGGCGTCCCGCTTCGCGTGGGCCCGCACACTGGCCACAGACGTGAAGAGGATGGTCGCCATCCCGGTCCCTACGGCCAGATGCAGGATGTGTTCGGCCGGCAGGCCTTGTCCCGCATACGCCAGCGCCAGCATCGGCACGATGATCCCGCCCCCGCCGATGCCGAGCAGACCGGCGAAGAACCCTGCCACCACACCGATCGCGGGATAGGCGAACCACCACACTGTTACGCTCCGTACCACGTCACATCCGAGACGTGCCGCGCCTGTTCAAAACCCGAGCAGGCCGATACCTGTCACACTCAAGACCGCCCCAGCGATCGTCTGCCGCGAAGGGCGGTGCTTCAAAAGACCGATCTCGAGCGGGATCGCAAATAACGGCGCCGTGGACGCGAGCGCATTGCCGATGGCTACGCCGCCCGATCGGATCGCCACGGAGAACAGTGCCGAGCCCACCACATTCATGACGCACACCGCGCCCAGCCGCCACAATTGGTCGCGGGGAATCGCGCGGATGTCTTCGAGCGTCCCGCGCGTCCAGGGCGTCAGCCATAGGACGAGGCCCGCTGCGGGAATCCGCAGCGCCGTACCTGCCAGGACCGGCAGTTGCTCCAGGGCGGGCTTCACCATGATGGCCGACAGCGCCCAGGTCAAAGCGGCAATCAGCACGAGCCGGATGCCCCGCCGGTCCGCGCGACCGGCCAGTCCCCCTCCGGTATGCCGGCCGGCGATGATCAGCCCTAGACCGCAGATCACCAGCACGATCCCGATGAAACGCGCGAAAGTCATCGGCTCGCGGAACACGACGATGCCGGTCACAGTCGTGATCAGCGGATTGACCAGGCTAAGCGAAAGCGCCAGCGTCAACCCCAGGTAGTCGAGGCTGCGAAAAAAGCAGGTATCCCCGATGCCCATGCCGATCAGGATCGCGATCCAGAGCGACAGAACCGCCCAGAGGGGCGCGTTGAGCATGTCAGGTCCCTCGCCTGCTGCCACCGCCCACAGGATCAGGAGCCCGCCGCCGACCGTGGACCGGATCGCGCTTAGCTTGATGGGTGCGATCCGCTCGAGCAGTGACACGGCGATGAGACTGGTGACAGACCAGTTCAGCCCCGAGCCAAGTCCCGCCAGGATGCCTTTGACCAGATCGTAATGGGAATGGGTCACGCGGCTATCCGCTGAGTATTGAGGGACAAGTGACGGCGATCTGGTTGGAGGGTTCTATCGAATGTTGTTTCCCGTCTCACAAGTGCACTTCCACTTTCAATGGTGGGCCGATCGCCACAACGTCAGGCGGCAATCGCTTCCAAACACTCCAGCGAGTTTACCCTACGCTGCCTAGTCGCCGTTCCGAAGCGTCGAGTGTGGGCATCAACTGGGCCGGCCGTTTCGGTCTCCTGGCGGGGGCGCGGCAATCAGCGTTTCCGTGGACGCAATCCCCTCCACGCTGCGGACCCTGTCCATGAGTTTCCCAGCCGCATCGAGATCGAGCGCCCGGATCATCAGGACCAGGTCGTAGCGTCCAAACACCCGAATGATCGTCGCGACGCCTTCCATGTCCTTGAGTGTCCAGTAGACCGCGTCGGTTTTCTGCGGCACCGTGCGGATCAGGACGCCGGCAACCATGGCTACCTCCCCGAGTGAAACGACTCTCACCTACTCGAACGCGACTTGCCTTTACACCTGAGCCGTGTCAGCGAGCCGTTCGTGCTGCGCCTGTCAACGGGCGAACGGCGTTACGCACGCAATGATCTCTGCAGCCTTTAGGGCGTCAGGATGACTTTGATGCCCTTCCGCGTGATCGCACAGTCGAACGCACGCTGATACTCGCCCAGCGGAAATCGGTGCGCTGTGAACGGCCCGACATCCACCTTCTTCTTGTGGATCAGGTCCAGCGCGTGATCAAACTCTTTGTAGTTGTAGCAGATGGACCCGAACACCTTCAGTTCGTTGCGGATGACGGGCTCCATGTTGATCTGCACCTGCTTGTGCACCGTCATCGCCACGACGGATCCGTTGCGGCGCGTGCAGCCGAAGGCATCTTCGAGGGCACGCGCAGAGCCGGTCGCCTCGAAGGCGTAATCGGCGCCTCCGTCCGTGAGTTCGCGAATGGCCTGAACCGGGTCCTCCTTGCTGACGTTGACGACCCGGTCCGCCCCGAACTGCCGCGCCACGTCCAATCGATCCTCCCGGGTCCCCGTCACGACAACGCGGGCGCGCAGCACCCGTTTGGCGATTTGGACGCCGAGCAGCCCGATGGTTCCCGGCCCCAGAATCGCCACCCAGGCGCCCTGTTGAATCGTGACCATTTCCAGGCCGCGGATCGTGCAGGCCAACGGGTCGGAGATGGTTGCCGCTTCGAACGACACGTCCGCCGGTACGCGATGCACGTTGCGCTCGGGAACCGCGACGTACTCGGCCATGCCGCCGTCCACAGTGATGCCGATCTCTTCGAGCTTGTCGCAGAGGTTGAAATACCCCTTCCGGCAATACCGGCAAATGCCGCAGCCGATACAGATCGCCGTGGCCACGCGGTCGCCGACCGCGAACTCGTGGACCTTCTCACCGCAGGCGACGATCTCGCCGGCCAGCTCGTGGCCGATGATCAACCGCTTCCGGCCGACCGCGGTTTCGCGATACAAACGCAAATCGCTCCCGCAGATGCCGACGGCGCGGACCTTGATCAGCACCTCGTAGGGACTGAACTCCGGGCGTGGAACGTCTTCTAGCGTGACGCCCACACGCGAGAAGTCCTTGACGACGGCCAGCATGCACACCTCGTGACAGATCGGCGCCGCGGCGACCTCGCTCGAACTTCACACAAACGGGTCCGAGGATACGCCGTCGCAAGTTCAACAGGCAAGCGCATTTCGATACGAATATCTATAAGGGTGAATTTACTCAGAGGGAAGGCAGCAAGGCGGAACGTGTGGCCGGAACCATACGGTTGGCTTTCGGGGAAGCCCACGCCTCCCATATTGTCCGGACTTCTGAAGTTCCTTCTTCAACTCTTCATATTCGCGTTCTCGTTTGGGACTGGATCCCCGCGGCATCATTTGTACTTCTATTCGGGACTTCAATGTCCGTCTGGGCCATGTTCGGCTCACGCCGGACAGGACTAAGCGCCCCGGCATCACTGACATTCTCGCAGCACCACCGCACGGCGGATGCTGCCCTCCATAGGAGCACGGCCGGAAGCATGGAGATGCAACCCAACAAGAAGAGGGTTGGCACAATCTCGGCCATCAGCGGCCAATTGTTGGGCAGCAGAGTCGCCGAGAGCACCGACAGCGCGAATCCCAGTAGCGTTAGCGCCAGCCAGGAGTTCCGCCTACTTCGCAGTGCACCCCACTCGAACCGTTCTGCATGCATTGTCAACATCGAGCGGACCAGGGCGGCCAGTGCTGTCAGGCTTTGCCCCGACAACTTGATCGAACGCCGTTGCATGAGACGGCAAAAAGCCGAAGCTCTTCCGACATCCTCAGCATGCGCGCTGATAGCCTTCTCCCACAGATTCGTTAAGGAGCGCGCCTCCTCCGCTGAAAAGGCTCGCGCGTTACAAATGAGGATCCAACCAATTGCGTGCACGTGAAATCCGTTCACTCTATGCTCCCTACGACCATCCCTTGGAATGGCGTCCCGACCACAACGCTCGCCAGGCGCCTCCATATCTGTTGGCGCGCTGCCTAAATCTTCCGCTGTTCATAGTGTCGAGGCACAACCGAGACCTGTCAATCCGCGGATGCTTTCCAGCGCGGAATGCGATTGTTCTGTTATACTTCCCCGCTTGTATGCCTGTGGACCTCGAGCAGGAGTTCTTGCGTGCCGGATTTGATATTTCCGAAGGCCATCTTATTCGATATGGACGATACGATTTTGAATTCCACCGGCAAATCGGCCGAGTGCTGGCAAACACTTGCGCAGCGGTTCGCGCCCGCCTGCGGCGGCGTGCATCCCGAGGCCCTCTGCCAGGCGATGGTGGAATCGAGCCGCTGGTTCTGGAGTGATCCGGACCGTCATCGGACCGGACGCCTCGACATGATGGCCGCCCGCACCAAGGTGATCGCCGACGCGCTGCAGCAGTTGGGGATTGCCGATGAAACGCTTCCACGCGAGATGGCGAAAGTCTTGCGCGCCCTGCGTGACGACGCCATGTCCTTCTTTCCGGAGGCGGTGGAGGTGCTGACCGCGCTGCAGGCGATGCCGATCGCCCTCGCCCTCGTCACCAACGGCGAGCCCGGCGAGCAGCGCGCGAAGATCGAACGCTTTGAACTCGCATCCTATTTCGAAACCATCGTCGTCGAAGGTGAGTTCGGGATCGGCAAGCCGGACCTGCAGGTATACCGGCATACGCTGGATCTGCTGGGCGTTGTTCCTCGCGAGGCTTGGATGGTGGGCGACAACCTGGAATGGGACGTGCTCGGCCCTCAGCGGGTGGGCATGCGCGGCATCTGGCTGGATGCACGCGGCAGCGGGCTGCCGCCGGGAATGTCGTTGCACCCGGATCGGATCATCCGCTCGCTCACCGAGCTGCTGGAGGATGTAAAGCGCGCGCGACCATCCCACTGACCAGCGTCGGACAGTGATTATGCCAGTCAATTACCCTGATCCGAAAAAAATCTACCGCCAAGACGCCACCGCGGGGCCGCCAAGGGCGTCAGATGTACAGGTCAGGGCCGAACGTGGAAGCCACCGCTCTAGACCTTGGCGTTCGTGTCTATCGTGCCGTTCTGAACCTGACAACCCTGGCGCCCTTGGCGCCTTGGCGGTTCAAGAATTTTG
>DATJQT010000119.1:0-9925 GCA_035505475.1 Vulcanimicrobiaceae bacterium | reverse complement strand
CTGGACGGCTGTCTCACCGGCATGCGCCTCGCCAAGGACCGGGCGGCCGGAGCGCTCACCAAGGTGATGATTCCCGAAGCCCTGGACTATCCGCAATGAGCGAGGCGAATGCCGAGCGCCAGGCGATGGACGTGGACATCGCCTGCGTCGGGTTCGGCCCCGCGACGGCGGGGTTCCTGACGACTCTCGCGCGGGGACTAGTACAGCCAGACGGCACGCCGGCGGTGGAAAGCCGTGTAATGCCTGGCATGCCGCCCCAGGTGCTGTGCTACGAGCGCGCCGATGACATTGGCTTCGGCGTCTCCGGCGTGGTGACGCGGGCCCGCGGTATCCGGCAGAGCTTCCCCGACCTCGATCCCGCACAGATTCCGCTCGCCGCGCCGGTGCGGCACGAAGTGGTGCTCTATTTGCTCGATCCGATCGGCGCGAGCCGCCGGTCCCCACTCCTCCGCATCGGCGACCGCGCCATCTGGGGATTGCGAGGCATTCTGCCAGTCGAGGACGACGCCCTGCCGCTTCCCTACATCCCGCCGTTCCTCCGCAAGGACGGTGGCCTGCTCCTCTCCATCGGGCAATTCATGCAATGGGTCGGTGCGCAGGTGATGGGCACCGGGCTCGTCCAGGTCTGGCCGGGCATGCCTGTCGCGGCCCCACTGGTTGAAGGAACCGCTGTGCGCGGCGTGCGCCTCGTCGATCAGGGAACCGATAAACAGGGGCAGCCGGATGCCGGCTTCATGCCGGGCATGGACATCAAGGCCGCACTCACGATTGTCGGCGACGGCCCGATGGGGCCGGTCGGCCGCCAATTGGACGAGCGGTTCGGACTGCCGGCCGGTCGTCATCGACGCGAGTGGGCCGTGGGTATGAAGGCGGTCGTCGAGCTGCCCGAACACTCCACGCTCGAGCCAGGCACGGTCCTCCACACCTTCGGCTACCCCGAGCCCGAGATTTTCGGATTCCTGTACGTCTATCCGGACCGCATCGCTTCGCTTGGCATTTTCGTGCCGTCCTGGTTCGACAGCCCGGTCCGGACCGCGTACCGGTACTTGCAGCACTGGATGCTCCACCCGTTCCTCTGGAAGCGGCTGCACGGGGGCCGGCTCCGGTCCTGGGGCGCCAAGACGCTGATGGAATCGGGCCGGCGCGGCGAGCCCGTTCTTGCCGGCGACGGGTATCTCCGGATTGGGGAGGGTTCGGGCAGCACGAACGTCTTGACCGGCTCCGGCGTGGACGAGGCCTGGACCACCGGCGTGCAGGCCGCCGAAGGCGTCCTGGAATTGCTCAGAAACGGCGAGCCGTTCACGCAGGCAAATCTCGAGCGGGCCTATGTGGCACGCCGGCGCGCGAGCTGGGTCGAGGAAGAGTCCCGCGTCGCCGAGAAAGCGCGCGACGGCTTCACCAAGGGGATCGTGAGCGGCCTGATCGGGATGGCGCTCTCTGGTCTGACCGGCGGGCGCGTGAACGCGCCTGGCAAATCACTGCCGCCTGCGCAGCGCTTGCCGAGCATCGAACGGTATTACGCCGGGCGGATTTCCCCGGCGGAAATTCGGGAGATGCGCGCCGACTGCGCCACACGCGGCGCCTCGCTGCACAATGCGCTCATGGACCGTTGCGGCTGGCCGGCGATCCCGTTCGACGGGCAACTCTTGGTGACGCACCAGGACGCCTTGCTCATGGGTGGCAAGGTACAGGCCCCGGCCGGGTATGCGGATCACGTCGTGTTCCTCTACCCGAACCTGTGCGAGGCTTGCGGGACGCAGATCTGTGTCGAGATCTGCTCCGGCCAGGCGATCACGCGCGCGCCTGGAACTCCGAATTTCGATCGCGAGAAATGCATCCACTGCGGCGCGTGCGTCTGGAACTGCGCGACACCGCACCCGGCCGATCCGGAGCGGGGGATCATCGAGTTTCGCGCCGGCACCGGCGGATTGCATTCGGCAGAGAACTGATCGCGCGCAGCGCGCGCGAAGAGCTGCATGGGAGCAAGGGAGCACGGGAGCAACGGGGCGATAGCGATATCCGACAGCGACAACGGAAGAATCGTGTTCGGTTTCGGATGTTTTGCCCCCCTGCCCCCATGCTCCCGCGCAGCCTTTTTCCTGTCGCTGTCGGATTTCGGTAGCGGTTAGCGGCCGGTCTCAAAAGAGGGAACCCATGGCTACCCCATTTCAGATCGTCGTCTGTGGCGGGATCGTCCCGGACCCCCTGCAAACGCTGGAGCCCGTCTCGACGCCAGCGGGGCCGGGACTCAAGAACGAGATGATGCTGCCGTCCGTGCTAGACCCCTGGGCCGGCCATTCGCTCTACGAGGCCGCGCACCTGGCCAAGGCGTTCGCCGGGAGCAAGGTGTGGCTGGTCAGCCTGGGCCCGAAGGCGAAGCTCCAGCAGGTCATGATGACCGTTGCGCAGAAGGTCCCCTTCGAGCTGGTCGCCCTCGACGGACCGGGCGGCGGGTTCACCGAATCGGCCGAAGTGGCGACCGCTTTGGCAGAGGCCATTCAGGCCATCCCCGGCCTGGACACATCGAAGCTGCTCTTATTCGGCGGATGGGAATCCGCCTCGCGCGGCACCGGCAGCACGCTGCAGCAGGTCGGGGAGCGGCTGGGCATTTGCGATCAGTTCCAGGGGGTGGATCAACTGACCGTGAATGCCGACGGCTCCTTCACGATTCTGGAGCGCGTAGAAGGCGGCAGGCATCAGGTGTCCACCTGTGCCGGCCCTCCCGCGCTGTTCGGCTGGGCCACCGGGAACCTGCCCGAGCCGCCGAACAACCCGCAGGTCGGCATGCTGAACATGCGCACCGTGATGCCGGCGCTCCAACGGGCCAAGGTCGCCAAGATCGGCGCAGAAGGCTTGACGTTCGCCAAGGTCGCCTTGCCTGCGCAGCGGCGGGACACAAAGATCGTGAAAGATGTGCCGGTAGACGAGATCGTGCGAGAGATCGTGGAATGGATCAAGGGAAAGTAGGTTCGGTTCAAGGTGCGAGGTTCAAGGTGCAAGGTTTACGACAGAACCGATTCGGATAACGGAGTGTGCAGATGGAAACGATTCTGGTGTTCGCCTTCCTCGAAACCGACGGGTCGCTGGGCAAAGCGGGCCGCGAGGCGGTTACGGCAGGACGCTCGCTATGCGACGCCCTTGGCGCATCGCTGGTCTTCGGTCTGATTGGCGAGAGCCTGACGACGGCTGCACAGCAGGCCGGCGGCCTCGGCGCGAATCGCGTCTTCGGCGTCGCGGGTCCGGAGTTCGCGACCGCACGCTACGTCACGGATGCATTGGCGGCCGAGGCGATCTGCCGCACAGCACAGGCAGCCATCGTCGTCGCAGCGGGCACCTCGCGGGCGGCACGAGCGCTGCCGGGCGCCGCCCACCGCTTGGGCGGGCGCGTGGATACGCACGTCACCGGCCTGGCGGCTGAGAGCGGCACCATTTCGGTGACCCGCTGGTATTATCGCCAGCGGATGGAAGCCGTCCTGCAGCGGGCGCGACGGCCCTGGGTGATCCTGGTCGACCCCGGCTGTTTTACCGCCTGCGACGCTGCCGCGGCACCCGTATCCATCGAGGCCATCCCCGTGCAGGTTCCGGCGCTCCGCACGACCGTCACCGGCTTCCAATCGCCAGCGGCCGACGCCCAGACGATTCGGCCCGATGCGGAATTGCTCTTCGTGGCGGGTGCGGGGTGGACCAAGGTCCAGAGCGACGGCAAGGCCCATGCGCCCGAAGCGGCCGATCTCATTCTGGGATTCCTCAGGGGCGCCAAAGCGTCATTGGGGGGGAGCAAGTCTTTAGTGGATCTGTCCGGCGAAGGGCAGGCCGTGCTCCCGTTCATGACGCATTTGAACCAGATCGGGCAGACCGGTGCGACCCCGCGGCACCCCAAGGGATTGGCGACCTGCTGCCACGGTGAGGAGCCGCACACGGTCGGCTGGCGATTCATCAACGAGCGGCGGGCGGTGAACCTGGATCCGAACTGCGGCTGGGCGCGTGGAAAAGCAGACGTGCTCTACGTTGCCGATGCGTTTGCGGTCATGGCGAAAGTGAACGCCTTACTGTCGAATGATCAATGACCACCCGTGACCATTTCTGCCGCATTGGTCATTGGCTATTGGACATTGGTCATTTCGTTCCGAGTTGTTTCACGCACGACCGTACCGCAGCCAGCGCGGCATCCGCGTCGGCACGCGTCAGCGTGAACCGGGCCGACCGCTCCGGAGACAGAAAGGTCTTGTAGGCCCGGAGTGCGGGGCTGATCTGAACGCTGCCTGACCGGAATAACCCGCGTTCCTCGGCCAAAGCAACGAGCCGGTCTACCGCGTTCCGACCTGAAAGCTTGTCCGCGCCGGTCCACGGCTGCGTGAGCAAGGTCTCCAGGATTCCCCCGCAGAGAATCAGACAACTTTTCCAGGCTCTGACCTGACAGACGTCCTGCGCCTCGTGCCAGTCTGCCGCCAAGCGGTCGCGCAATCGCCCATCCGGCACGAAGGCGAACTCGCTGCCAGACGGTCCGGTGTCACCGGCTCGCGATTCGATGGTCCGACCCGCCAGGACCTGCGTTCGGACATAGCTTTCGAGATCCGGTGCGCTGACCAGGTCGTCCACGTCCACTGGCAGCCCGACGGTCCACGCGCGCTGCCCGAAGGAGCTTCCGCCGCCCCACCAATGGCTGAGCCGGATCAATTGTCGGAGGAGATGGGAATCCTCCGCGCTGAGCGCCAGCGCCGCGCCCACCTCTGCACTCCCCACCCAGTCGAGGCTCGAATCGTCGCGGTATCGGTCCCGGACATATTCCAGATAGCGAACCAGGAGACGCTCCGACCGCTCGCCGTCACCGCTGAGCAGCACGCCCAGAAAGGTCAGGCGGAACGTATCCTCGTCGGCAAGCTTGCGCATCACGCGCACGCCCAACGCCTGGCACTCGGCCTCGATGCAACCGTCGCCCAGCCGCTCACGGAGCACCCGGCGCGACGGCCACTCATTGTGGATGCGGAAATGCAACCAGATCGCGTCAATCAGCTCGCGCTGCGGCACGGTAAGCCCTGCGCGCATGTCACTGAGAGCTTGTGATCCGGCGGCAACCATCCTGCGCCTCGCTTCTCGGTGGTCGTTTCTCGGATGAAGAGTGCGGCAAGCTTATGCGGCGGGCCTGACCCCTGTCAAGGCTTGTTGGCGGACGGATCAAGAATAGATGCGCTGCGCAGTTTGCACGTCATCGGGACTTTCGCTTTGCAATTCTTGACATCCGTGAGCCCTTTGCATACCCTCCAATCCCTTTCGGTGGTGATCCGTTATTCGGGAGAAACCCTATGGCTGATGACGTGAAGACGATCCATCATATGCTGGTGACTTGGAATGCGTTCGCCACGCCGCCCGTCATCCCGCCGCAGCTTGTCCGCAGCCTGGGCGATTACCTGGCGAACTTCCTCAAGTCACAGGACGGGGAGCAGTTCCTGAAGACCCTCGGCTACGTCCGCTCCGCGAAAGCTTAGGCATCGGACCATTCGCACCCTGGCACGCTCACTGCGAACGGCGGTGCGGTTGCGGTTTCGCCTGTCATGCGCTCGGCGCCCGGCGCTTGGCGCTGTCCTGACGGGCAAACCGCTCGTTGACCGCCGGGTCGAGGTGGGCTAGCATCCGCGCCGATGCGGACACGCCTGCTCGTTTCGGCCCTGATCGTCGCCGGCATCGCGGTTGTGGTCGTGCTGGGAAGTCAAGCGCTGCTGCAGCGCGAGTTGGCGCCCCAGCCGGGGGCCCCAGCAGCGCGCCTGCTATGGGAACATCATTGCACCGTCTGTCACGGATCGGCGGGAAAAGGGGATGGCCCGGGCGCAAAGGTCACCGGTCAGCACATTGAGGATTTCACGAACCCCCAAGCCCTGCGAGGCGTCACCGACCAGTTCCTCTTCGAGATCATCCAGAAAGGCGGCTCCCAGTTCGGCCGCTCGAGCGCCATGCCTGCCTGGGGCATGCAGCTCCGCGACGAGCAGATTCGATCGCTCGTGACGTACATCCGCTCCCTGCCTTCGGTGCCGCCTGCTCAGCCTGGGAGAAAGGAGACCCCCTGAACCGTCCCGTCTCAACGCGCCTCTTGCCGTTCGTCTACGTCCTGTTCTTCGTCTCCGGGGCGACCGCCCTCATCTATGAAGTAGTCTGGGCCCGGATGCTGACACAGATCTTCGGCAATACGACGCACGCGATCGCCACTGTCCTGTCGGCATTCATGGGAGGCCTGGCCCTCGGCAGCTATGTCCTCGGACGCCTTGCAGATCGCTTCCGGAACGCGCTCCTGCTCTACGGACTGCTGGAAGGCGGAGTGGGCCTCTACGGTCTGCTGATTCCGACCCTGTTCGCGCTCACCCAAAAGGCCTACAGCGGGATGTACTGGCTCACCGACGTCTCGTTCGCGGTCTTCTTGTTGCTCCTCTTTGGCCTCTGCTTTGCGGTCATCCTGGTGCCGACCGCCCTGATGGGCGCAACGCTCCCCATGTTGAGCCGGTTCTCCGTGACCCAATTCGCGGCCATCGGGCGCCGGATCGGCGACTTGTACGCCGTCAATACGCTCGGCGCGGTCGCCGGCTGCGCCCTCAGCGGTTTTTGGCTGATCCCGGAGCTGGGCCTGCGCGGCAGCGTGCGACTCGCCGCGGCCGGCAACCTCGCCATCGCCGCGCTCGTCGTGGTGGCCGTCGCATGCATCCGGCATACGGCCGACGCGACGGGCGAGCCGGAGGCGGCCGGCCAGCCGGTTCTCGCGCACTCGCATCTCGACCTCGCGCTGCTCACGGCGTTTGCCCTCTCCGGGGCGGCGGCGATGGTGTACGAGAACGCGTGGACCCGGGCGCTCACGCTGGTCATTGGCACCTCCACGTACTCGTTCACGATCATGCTGACCACGTTTCTGGTGGGCCTGGGGGTTGGGAGCCTGGTGTACGCGCGCTGGTGGGGGATGCGCGAGGTCGGCGTGGCCGGGTTCGGCCTCCTGCAGCTGGCCATCTCACTCACCGCGCTGGCGACGATTCCCCTCTTTGAGCGGCTGCCGTTCCTGTTCTTGCGCCTGCGCCTCGGCTTCGGCGATTCCTTCCACCAGTTCCTGGCCATTCAGGTCGTCGTGGCCGCCCTGGTCATGCTCGTCCCCACCCTGCTGCTGGGGGCGACCTTCCCGATGGTGACCCGGATCTACACCCAAAGCCTCTACGGGATCGGAGGCAGCGTGGGCACCGCGTACGCCAGCAACACGGTCGGGGCGATCGTCGGCGCGTTCCTTGGGGGGTTCGTGTCGCTGCCTGTGCTCGGCATTCAGCGGAGCATCGGGGCCGCGGTGATGGCCACGGCCGGCGCTGGACTTCTCTTGGTGGCGCTCGACACCCGCGTGCGCAGGCCGCGGCGGCTCATCATTGCCGGCGCCATGTTCGTGGTCTCGTTCGCGGCCATGATGTCGTTTCGGACCTGGGACCCGAAGGTGATGACGAGCGGTGTCACTGTGTACGCGTCGAACTACGCGTCCTTGCCATCGGATGCCCTCCGCCGCGAGTGGATGGTCCGCGACGATCTCCTTTTTTATCGGGAAGGATTGACGGCGACAATCAGCATCCATAAGGAAGTGGGGGAGGAGTACCTGTACGAGAAGACCAATGGAAAAGTGGACGCGTCATTCGGCGACACTTCGACCCAGCTCATGCTGGGCTACCTGCCCATGCTGCTGCACCCCGACGCCAAGCGGGTGCTCGTGATCGGGATGGGCAGCGGCATGACCGCCAAGGCAGTCGCGGCCTTTCCCGTCGAGCGGCTCGAGATCGCGGAGATCGAGCCGGCGGTGATCGAGGGGGCGCGCTGGTTCGTGGCCAAGAACGGCCGCATCCACGACGATGCCCGGGTCCGGTTCATTCACGCCGACGGCCGCAATTACCTGCTGGTGGCGCCGGCGCCGTACGACCTGATCATCTCCGAACCGTCCAATCCCTGGATCGCCGGGATCGGCAACCTCTTCACGCGCGAGTACTACCAGCAAGCCCTGGGCAAGCTCCGCCCGAACGGCATCTTTGCCCAGTGGATGCATACGTATGCGATGGCGCCCGAGGACCTGCGGATGGTGTACCGCACGTTCGCCGAGGTCTTCCCCGATGTCTCGCTGTGGGCCGTGAACGATAGCGACCTGATCCTGATCGGCACCGCCCACCCGCAGCATCTCCGCCTGGCTGACCTGCGGGCCGCGCTGGCCGACCGGCCGGCGGTCCGTCAAGACCTGCGCAGCCTGGGCTTTCGCAACCCCTACAGCGTGATGGCGATGTACCTGATGCCCAAAGACGCGCTGCTCCGGATGACCAAGGATGCCGAGGTGAACCTGGACGACTTCCCGCGCCTCGAATTCCGCGCGCCGCGCAACCTCGGCCGCGACACGACAGACTTGAACGCCAAGCTCACCCAGGCCTTCGTCGTGCCGCCCAACGTCGAAGACGCCGACCCTCACGCCGATGCGACTGGTCGGCTGGCGCTCGCCTTGGCGCAGGGCTATCAGGCCACCCGCCAGACGGCCCAGGCCAGCGCGTGGGTCCACCGAGCGCTCGCGCGTTCCCCCATGGACGGCGAGGCGCTCCTGCTCCGCGCCCGCCTGCTGCTCGACAAAGATCGGGCGCTCGCCGCCGCCCAGGACATCCGGCGGGCGGTCACGCCCCCGAACCGGTATTTCGAAGAGGGGATTGAGCTGACCAAGGGTCTCGACCCGAGCGAGGCGGTGCCCATCCTTCAGAGCATCCGAAGGCAGGCCCCGATGCTCATCGAGGCGCAGGTTGCGCTCGGATTAGCACTCCTCCAGGCCGAGCGATTTGCAGACGCCGAGCACGAATTCCGCGCGGCCGCGAGCGCCCGGCCCACGAACCATCTCGCCATGGCGGGCCTAGGCCGCGCGTTGCTTGGGCAAGCTGAGTACGCGCAGGCGCTCGAGGCCTTCGATCGCGCCGCGCAGCTCGGGGACAAGAGCGGTGACACGCATGCCCGCCGGGGCGAGACCCTGATGCGGCTGGGCCGATACGCCGATGCGGTCCCCGCCTATCGGGAAGCGCTGCGGACGAACCCGAAGAATACGTGGTGGCGGCTCAATCTCGCCATCTCCCTGGGGACCTTGGGCCCGATCGGACGCGCGGAAGCCGAGCAGCGATACCGTGAGGTGCTCGCGCTCGATTCCGACAACACACGCGCCTGGGAAGACCTGCACGCCCTCGGCGCGCATTTCTAATAGGCTGCTCAAAGGGGGACATCTGCCGCGTTGGCGCGCCGGGTACCCATTCCTCTGGGAGTGCCGGTGCGACGTACGTGCCAAGTACGCCTCGCGCCTCGCGCCGCACGTCGCCTTGCATCTGACCCCCTTTGAGCAGCCTGGGCACGAACGAAACCTTTCACCTCTCTGAAGAGATACTGTTATGCATGAACCGTTCGATGAATATTTGCGGGGCTGCTTGAAAGTCGAGTTGCTGAAGCTGACCAGCCTGCGCGCTATTGCCGTCCTTCCGCCGGAATTGCAGGGCCCACCGAACGCCGGCCACGGCGGTGGTGGGACGGCGCTGTTGCTCGAGATGATCCGCATGGTCGTCGGGGAACGGGGTGGAGAGGCACTGTTGCCGCGCCCGCTCCGCATCGAGGTGGCGTTCCACCGCGCCCTCCCCCTCGACACGCCGCTCCGGGCCGAGGTGGATGAACAGGCCGGCGTCTGGCATGCGCGGATTATGCTGGACGCGACACCGGTGATCGAAGGGAGGCTCTCCTCCGCGGCGGCGATGGACGCGGTCCCCGCGGGGCTCGGCCGCCTCTCTCGCGGGTCTCCGGCCGAATGGTCGGTGCCTCGCTACGAATGGTGCCTGGCGTGCGGGCGGTCGAATGCGCGTGGTGCACAGCTGCGGTTCGCGTACAGCGACCACGCCGTCTGGCACCATCTCAG
>DATJQT010000118.1:0-7979 GCA_035505475.1 Vulcanimicrobiaceae bacterium | reverse complement strand
CGCATTCCAAACCGTTGTGGACCAAAATAGTTGGGCACGCCGCGGCGGGTAAGCACGTCCAGCACGGCGGCGAGATCGGGCAAGCGCGCCGCATCGACGCCCCTGAGTCGCAGTTGAAAGCGATTGCCTTTCAGGTCACCTAGGCGCAGCTTTGCCCGATGGCGCGCAACACCGAGAATCGTGATCTGCGGCAGGGCAAGCGTCTGGATCCTGGCGGGTTCTGCGCCCAAGACGCTGAGGTATTGCCGGGTAAGGCCTTCTGCATCCTTCTGCCCGGCGACTCCGATGTGCTCCGCGGGAACGCTCAAGGCCCGGGCCAGCGCGTTGACCGCCTGCCTGGTCGTCCGGCCTACTTTTTCAATCAACACGTACACGTGATCCCCGCTGCCGCAGGGATCGAAGCGTGGGATCTCCTCGACGATAAAATCGGCAGGGGATACTTTGAAACGGAGCGGGATTGGCGGAAGGGCGGTGGTCAGGTACGGGAGATCCATGCGATACCTCCAGTCCACGCCCATTTTGGCAGGCAAGCAAACGATAAGACAACAGATTTGCGCTGGCTGGCCTTTTGCCCTTGACGCAATCTGGGTATGGCAGTAAAAAGTCGATTGTCGACAATCACCCTCCGGGGCTCTCCATGGTGTCCGCCGGCCGCACCGATTCTTCGACCGCTTCGGGTCGTCGCCGTTTTGACGGCATGGCGCCGGTTGGGTACCGCACGCTGGCGGAGCAAGTGGCCGGCTCGATCCGCAGGGCGATCGCAGAAGGCCGGATCCCCCCGTCGGCACGCCTGCTGGAATTTGCGCTGGCACGAGAGCTCGGAGTGAGCCGCGCGCCGATCCGGGAGGCACTCGGCTTGCTGGAGCGGGAGGGATTGGTTGTCAAAGAGCCGAACCGCGGCGCCCGGGTCGTCGAGCTGACGGAAGAGACCGTGCGCGAGGTCGCGAGCCTCCGAGCGCTGCTGGAAGCGTTCGCCGCTTCTCTCGCGGCGAAGCGTCTGACCTCTCCCGAAATGGCCGAATTCGAGGACATTATGGCTCGGATGCATGACGCGGGTCGGCGAGGGGATTCGGCGCGGGTGGTGGAACTGGACTATGAGTTCCATGCCGCGATCTGCCGGGCGTCGGGGCATCGCACGCTGTTCGAAACCTGGTCGGCGATGTCGGGAAAGATCCGGCTGTATCTGTCCACCACGAACCTAATGTACCGCGACCTGAATGCCATCGTGCGCGGGCACCTGGACATCGTCGCCGCGCTGCGCGCGCGTCATCCCAAGCGCGCAGCGCAAGCGATACAGGATCACCTCGGCGAGCGGTTAGATGCGCGCGCCGCGCTCATTGCGGGGGCGAACCTGCGGCGACAACGGTCGGATACGTTCCGCGAATCCCGGCGGGCGCGGCGGCTCGCCGTAGCGCGTCTCAGTGCGACGCGAACACCGCGGGGCGCAACGCCCCGTTGATCCCGGCGCCGAGAACGGCGCCACACACCAACAGGAGGAGAAAGCAATGCGTACGCGTGGATGGTGGGGTGGAGCACTGGCGATCGCATGTGTCATCGGGCTGTTGGTTCCCGCGCTCGGCCTGGCGGGAGAGGCAACCCCAGCTGCCCAGGCTGGGACGGACACACTGCAGCAAGTGATCAAGAAGGGCGAGCTAACAGTCGGGACCTTCGATTTCTATCCGCCCTGGGGGTTCCGCGATGCCCAGAACAATATCGTGGGCATGGATGTGGACGTCGCCAAGGAACTAGCCGGCGATGACGTCCTCAAGGTAAAGCTGACCCTGGTACCGGTGCCGACCACCCAGGACCGTATCAACTTCCTGCTGTCCGGCAAGATCGACGTGGCAATCTCGAACTTCACGGCGACGCTGCCCCGGGCCAAGGTCATCGACTTTACCGATCCGTACGTGGTCGACGGGGTTGGAGTGATCTTCCGGAAGGACCTCAAAATCGGCGACTGGAAGGACCTGAACAACAAGCGCGTGGCCGTGACCACCGGCTCGACCGGGGAAATCCTGGTCAAGAAGCTGGCGCCCCAGGCGAAGCTCCTGCAGTTCGATCAGGCGTCCACCGCCCTGCTGGCAGTCCAGCAGAACAAGGCGGATGCCCAGATCGAAGACTACACCTATACCGTGTACCACGCTGGGCGGGATAAGAATCTCGCCTTCCTGAACAAACCGCTCGATTTCCAGCCGTACTGCTTCGGGGTGCGGAAATTCGATCAAGAGTGGCTGAACTACCTCAACTTCTTCATTTATCGCCTACAGCAGAGCGGAAAGATGAAGGCGCTCTACAAGCAGTGGTTCGGGGCGGAGCCCTTCCACGTTTCGCCCACCTGGTAATCGCGCGCATCACCGCTGTCCCCGGCCGAGAACCGTCGGGGGCAGCGGTGTGCCGAGAGTTGCTGGCCGGCTCGGAGATCGACCTTTATGCACGGATATACATTTCAATTTCGGGACGTGTTGCTGGAGCTTCCCACGCTTCTGGATGGCGCGCTCACGACCCTGCACATCTCCGTTTTAACCCTGCTCATCAGCTTCGTGGTGGGCACGCTCGGTGCGCTCTGCCGCATGTCGCGTCTCCCCTGGCTGCGCGTGCCGGCGACCTGGTACGTGGAGCTGATCCGGAATACGCCCTTGCTGGTCCAGCTCTTTTTCATCTATTTTGGTTTCAGCCAGATCGACATCCAGGTGTCCAGCTATACCGCCGGCCTGATCGGGCTGGTGGTGAATAACGCAGCCTACCTGACCGAGATCATCCGGGCCGGCATCCAGGCCATTCACAAGGGGCAGTTCGAGGCCGGGTACTCGCTGGGACTGAGCTTTCCCCAGCTCATGCGCTACGTGGTGTTTCCCCAGGCGTTCCGGGTGATCTACCCGCCGATGAGCAATCAGTTCATCGGCATCATTCTCTGGTCGTCCCTGGTCTCCACCATTTCCGTCCAGGATCTCGCGCTACGAGGGAAGGAGCTGGCGTCGACCACCTTCCGCTCCTTCGAAACGTACGCCGTCGTGACCGTGATCTATGTGGTCATGACGTTCGCCATTTCGGCCACGCTGAAAGTCATCGGGTACCGCGTGTTTCGGCGCCCCGCGTGACCGAGCTCGAAGGACCATAAGAAAGCTGAGGATGCCACAGTACGTCCAAGATCGTCTGAACATCTATGACGCCATCCTGTTCCTGCAGGGGCTCGGCAACACAGCCCTGCTGTGCGTGTGCGGCCTTGGGCTAGGGCTCCTCATCGCGCTGTTTGTCGGGCTGGCGCGCGCGTCGCGCGTGCGCTGGGTGTCCTGGCCGGCGGGACTGTACATCGAGGTGGTCCGGGATTCCCCGCTCTTGATGCAGTTGTACCTGATATTCTTCGCGTTGCCGCTGCTCGGGTTTCAGGTGCCGGTGTTTGTCGCCGGCGTGGCCACCTTGATGATCAACTCCAGCGCCTTCATGGCCGAGATCGTCCGGGCGGGTATCCAGTCCGTCGGCCGCGACCAGTGGGACGCGTCCCGCAGCCTGGGGATGGGGTATATTCAGGCCATGCGGTGGGTGGTCATGCCGCAGGCGTTCCGGATCATGATCCCGCCGGGCGTCGGCCTGCTGATCGGCCTCATCAAGGACTCGTCGGTGATCTCGGTGATCGGTTACCTGGAACTCA
Organism: Vulcanimicrobiaceae bacterium; assembly: GCA_035505475.1. GTDB lineage: Bacteria > Methylomirabilota > Methylomirabilia > Methylomirabilales > 2-02-FULL-66-22 > 2-02-FULL-66-22. The sequence continues at coordinate 4,330 of DATJQT010000118.1, read as the reverse complement.
CCCGCGTGGGCCAGATCCTGACCGAGAAGACTTTTCTCTCGTTTCAAGTGTTCGGAATCGTCGCCGCGCTGTATTTCTTCTTGTGCTATCCGCTGTCTCGCGTCGCGCTGTATGCGGAGCGGAGGTTGAAGGCCAGTGGTTAAGGTCACGGACATTCACAAATATTTCGGGCCGCTGCACGTCCTGAAAGGCGTCAGCCTCGCGGTGGCCCGCGGGGAAGTGGTGGTGATCATCGGCCCGAGCGGATCGGGCAAGAGCACGTTGCTGCGGTGCCTGAACTACCTCGAGCCGGTGCAATCGGGCGAGATCTGGATCGATGGCATCCGCCTCGATCACCACAAGACGAATATTCGGCAAGTACGGGCCGAGGTCGGCATGGTGTTCCAGTCGTTCAACTTGTTCCCGCACCTGACGGCCCTGCGCAACGTGATGCTCGCGCCCGTCGTGGTCCGCAAGCGCCCCGACGGGGAAGTCCGGCGCGACGCCCTGGCGCTGCTGGCCAAGGTGGGACTCCAGGACAAGACCGATGCGTTTCCGTCCCAGCTCTCCGGCGGGCAGCAGCAGCGCGTGGCGATCGCGCGGGCGCTGTGCATGCAACCCAAGCTGATGCTGTTCGACGAGGTGACGTCCGCCCTCGACCCGGAACTGGTCCGCGAGGTACTGGACGTGATGAAGCAGCTGGCCCGAGACGGGATGACGATGGTCGTGGTGACGCACGAGATGGGTTTCGCCCGCGAGGTCGCGGACCGCGTCATCTTCATGGACGAGGGGCGGATCGTCGAGCAGGGGAAGCCGGCGGACATCTTCGACCGCCCACAGAACCAGCGGACGCGAGAGTTCCTCGGAAAGATCCTCTAACCTGCAGTGGGGCGGGAGAGCGACATGGAACTCGACGGCACGATGAAGCAGGCGGTGGTGGGCTGGGATCTGAGCCGGGTCGTGTTTCGGGATCTCGAGCGCGACTACCCGGTGGTGGAGCGCGGGGAGGGCATCTACCTTTACGACACCAAGGGCCGGAAGTACATTGACGGGTCGGGCGGGTCCTCGGTCGTGACCTCGATCGGCCACGGGAACAAGCGGGTCGCCGGGGCGATGGCGGAGCAGGCGGGGACCATCGCGTTCAGTCCGGCTCACTGCTTCGCGAACAAGCCGCACATCGAGCTCTGTAACATGATCGCCGCCATCGCACCGCCGGGCATGCAGCACAGCTTCCTCTTGTCGGGTGGCTCGGAAGCCACCGAGAACGCGATGAAGTTCGCCCGGCAGTATGAGTACGAGCGGAATAACCGCGGGAAGTTCACGATCATCGGCCGCTGGCAGGGCTTCCACGGCAATACCTTCGGCTCGATGACGGCGAGCGGCATCACCTACCGGCGCCGCTACTATGGCCCGATGATGGGGCACGCTGTGAAGATCCCGCCCTGTTATTGTTATCGCTGCGATTTCGGGCTGACCTATGGGCAGTGCAACCTGGAATGCGCCCGCGCGCTCCGGAAGGCGATCCGACAGGAGGGATCGGAGAATGTGCTGGCCTTCATCGCTGAGCCGGTGGTCGGCGCGGCGCTGGGCGCCGTGCCCGCCGTTCCCGAGTACTTCCCACTCATCCGCGACATCTGCGATGAACAAGACGTACTGTTCATCGCCGACGAGGTCATGACAGGCTTCGGACGGACCGGAGCGAACTTTGGCGTGGATCACTGGCGGGTCGTTCCGGACATCATCGCCACAGCCAAGGGCATCTCCGGCGGGTACACGCCCCTCGCGGCCGTGATCCTGCGCGACAAGATCATGGATGTGCTGCGGGAAAAGCACAGCAATTTTCGCGGCGGCCACACGTACTGCGCGAATCCCCTATCCGCGCGGGTCGGCATCGAGGTCCTGAGCATCATTCATGAGCAGAAGCTGATCGACAATTCGCGGCGCATGGGCGAGCGGCTTCTCGGCGGACTCCGCACGTTGTTGGAGCACCCGACCGTCGGCGACGTGCGCGGCAAGGGACTGATGGCGGGCGTGGAATTCGTCCGCAACAAGCAGACCAAGGCGCCGTTCCCGGTCGAATACAAGTTCGGCAAGCGGCTGTTTGAGGAGGCGTTTGCGCGCGGTCTGGTCGTCTTTGCGGGCAGCGGCACGGTGGACGGGGTGGAAGGCGATCACATCTTGCTGGCGCCGCCGTTCATCATCAATGAGACACAGGTGGATGATCTCGTGCGCATTCTGAGCGAAGCGATCGGCGCCGTGGAGCGCGGATTGCCGTCGGATTTGCGCGGCTGAGCTCAGGCGAACGGAGGCTGTCATGGGGGCGCAGGTCGTACGCGATTTTCAGAAGAAATACCCGGTCATGGTCCGCGGGAAAGGGGTCTACCTGTACGATCAGGCAGGACGCGAATATCTGGATGCGGTCGGGGGGATTTCCGTCGTGTGCATTGGGCACGGCGTGCCGGAAGTCGTGGACGCCATGCGCCAGCAGGCCGAGAAAGTGGCGTTCGTGCACGGTGGGTCCTTTGCCAACGAAGCCGCCATCGCGCTTTGCGAAGAGTTGGCCACCTGGTCGCCGGCAGGCATGCCGCACGTGCTGCTCTTGTCCGGCGGTTCCGAGGCCACCGAAACAGCCATGAAACTGGCGCACCAATACCATCTGGAGCGCGGCAAGGAAGGTAAATACCGTATCATCTCGCGTTGGATCAGCTATCACGGGAATACCATCGGCGCGCTCTCGATGTCCGGGCGGACCGCCTGGCGGCGGGAGTTCATGCCCTACCTGCAGAACTTCCCGAAGATTCAGCCGCCATACTGCTACCGCTGCCCGTATGGGAAGACCTACCCGGGCTGCGGCATCGCCTGCGCCGACGATTTAGAGCGCACCATCACCCTGGAAGGCGCGGAAAGCATCGCCGCGTTCATTGCGGAGCCGGTGATCGGGACTTCCGCAGCCGGGGTGACGCCGCCCCCCGAGTACTACCCACGCATCCGGGAGATCTGCGACAAACACGACATCCTGTTCATCGCCGATGAGGTCATCACGGGGGTTGGCCGGACGGGAAAGAAGTTCGCGATCGAACACTGGAACGTCATACCGGACATGATCACCACCGCGAAAGCCCTGAGCAGCGGGTATGCGCCGTTGGCGGCCGTGATTCTCCACGACAAGGTCTTCAATGTCATCGCCAAGGGCTCCGGCCACATGACGCAGGGGTTCACCTACTCGGGCCATCCGCTCTGCTCGGCGGTTGGGCTGGCCGTTCTGAAATACATCAAAGAGCACAAGCTCGTGGAAAACGCTGCGCGGATCGGCAAGCTCTTGTTGGACAGGCTCGGTGAGCTGAAGCGCTATCCGATCGTCGGCGACGTGCGCGGGACTGGGTTGATCCTCGGTGTGGAGTTCGTGGCGGACCAGGCCAGCAAGCGGCCGCTCCCGCCCGAGGCGGGTGTGACCAGGCGGATCGTCTCCGCTATGTACGACCAAGGCGTCATGGTCGTGCCCGGCATGGGTGGCATGATTGACGGCGTGGCCGGCGATCACATCCAGATCAGCCCGCCGTATGTGTTTTCCGAGGCCAATGTGGATCAGTTGGTCAAGGCGCTGGAGAATGCGATTCAGATAGTGATGCGGGACGTTACCCGCTCGTAACCGGTTCCCCGCACGAAGATACCCGGCGGATTGCATCCGATCCCGCCGGGTATATGTTTTCAGCGGCCGCACCGAAGCTTAACGAAGGCGGGCGAGATACCAACCGATCAATTGTTCGCCCCAGAAGAGTGCCACCAAAGCACCCAGCGCCAGAAACGGACCAAAGGGGATGTGTTCGCGCCGCTTGAGGCGCTGGAGCCCGATCAGGGCGAGACCGACGGCTGAGCCGGTCAGGCATCCTACCAGGATACTCACGATCACGCCCCGCCAGCCGAGGAACGCGCCGATCAGGGCGATCAGGTTGAGATCCCCTTCCCCCATCGCCTCCTGCCCGAACGCCACGCCGCCGTAGAACAGCACGAGGTACAGAAATCCCGCCCCGGCCAGCGTGCCGAGGATACGATCGAGGAGGGGTGGATCGTTGGTAAGCAGTCCGACCAAGAGTCCGAAGGGTATCCCGGGTAGCGTGATCACATTCGGGATGATCTGGTGATCGAGGTCGATGAAGGACACCACGATCAGGGCCGACACAAACACCAGGAGGCTGAAGGCGAGCGGCGTCAGTCCTTCGCGCCAGATGACCGCAGCGAATAGCAGCCCAGTCAACGCTTCGACCAGCGGATACCGCCAGGAGATCGGCCGGCCGCACGCACGGCAGCGCCCACGAAGCAGCAGGAAACTCAATATAGGAATGTTATCCCA
>DATJQT010000117.1:0-2838 GCA_035505475.1 Vulcanimicrobiaceae bacterium | reverse complement strand
GCGCCCGCTGGCGCCGCACCCTGCGCAACCCGCTGTTCGCGGCTGCCGCGCTGCTGCTGCTTGCCTTGGTGTTGGCGGGGACGCTGGCCGATTACGTCGCTCCTTACTCTCCCACGGCGGTGGACGCCATGCAGCCATTCCGCGGGCCCACCATTCGGCACCTCCTCGGCACCGACCGGTTCGGGCGAGACATTCTCTCACGCCTCATCTTCGGCGTGCGCGTCTCTCTCGGCATCGCGGGTGCCTCGATCGCCGCCGCGGTCGGTGTGGGCGCGCTGCTCGGGCTTCTCTCGGGCCTGGGGACCGCGACCGATCAGATCCTCGGCCGCATCATGGACGTGTTCTTCGCCTTTCCGCCCATCCTGTTGGCGATCGGGATCGCTGCGGTGCTGGGCGCCGGACCAGGTACGGCGATCATCGCCATCGCCGTTGTGTACGCCCCCTTCTTCTTTCGTGTGGTGCGCGGCGGCGTGTTGATCGAGATGGCGCAGATGTACGTGGAGGCCGCCGAGGCGCTGGGGGTCGGGCGCATCAGCATCCTGCTCCGCCACATCCTGCGCAATCTCGTTTCGCCGGTGATCGTGCAAATTGCGGTGTGTGTGTCCTACGCGATTCTGATCGAATCCGCGTTGTCCTACTTGGGCGTGGGCGTGCAGCCGCCCACCCCATCCTGGGGGGCGATCCTCAATGAAGGGAAGGAATTTCTCGCCCTCGCGCCATGGGTGTCCGTGTTCCCGGGAGCCTGCATCATGCTGACCGTTCTGGCCTGTAATATCATCGGCGACGGCCTGCGTGATACGCTGGATCCGCGGACGGAGGTAGCCTGATGCCATTCGAGCCGACGAGCAAGATCGGCGCTCTCAGCGATGAAGAGTTGGTGCAGTTTCTGTCCGAGCCCTGGAACGCGCGGGTCGCGGTGATGGGGGAAGACGGCTGGCCGTATGTCACACCCGTCTGGTACGACTACGAGCCGGATCGGAAGACATTCGTCGTGGTGGGCCGCGAGCGGGCCGAGTGGGTGCAATACGTGCAACAGTCACCCCGTGTCGCGCTCCACATCGCGGACGATGTTCACGTCCAGCATACTCGGGTGCTCGTCCAAGGTATGGCCGAGGTGGTGGAGGGGCCAATTGCCCCGTCGGCAAGTCCCCGCCTGTGGCAGATCACGGAGCGCATGTCGCTCCGCTACCTGGGGCCGAAGGGACCGGAATATGCCAAGCGCACCGCGGACCGTCCCCGCCTGATGATCCGGATCACCCCCAGCCGCTGGCGGACGTGGACGGGGCAAGAATGGCACCCGCGCTACAGGTAGCCGGGGAGGAGACCTCCACATGGATGCGATCACGCAGTACCACACCGCCATCACCGCGATGCTGCAGCAAATCGTGGAGACCCAGCGCGAGCCGATCGCTCAGGCGGCGTGCCGCCTCGCCGACGCCATCCAGGAAGATCGGTACATTTACGTGATCGGCACGGGAGGGCACAGCTACATTGCGTGCGAGGAGATGTTCTGGCGGGCCGGCGGCCTCGTCCCGGTCTATCCCATCCTGGATCCCGGCTTCTCGGTCTCTCACGGCGCCTGGCGTTCGATGCTGGTGGAGCGCACGCCCGGCTATGTGATCCCGATCCTGAAGTATCACGGAGTGGGCAAGGGCGACGTGCTCATGGTCTGCAACGCCTATGGGATCAACGCCGCCACGATTGATGCAGCGCTGGAAGGCAAGCGGCTCGGTGCGATGGTGATCGGCGTGACCGCCCCGGAGTTTGCCCGGGGCATCCCCGCGGACCACCCCGCGCGCCACCCAAGCCGCCAGAACCTTTTCGAGATCGCGGACATCGTGCTGAACACGTGCATGCCCTTTGGCGACGCGGTCGTGGAGGTCGCCGGCTGTCCGCAGAAGGTCGGTCCCACCTCGTCACTCGGGACCGCGTTCGTCCTGCACAGCGTGGTCATGACGACCGTCGAAGAACTGGTCCGCCGCGGGATCACGCCGCCCGTGTGGCGGAGCGGGAATCTTCCCGGCGGCGACGAGTTCAACCAAGAACATTTGAACAAGCACCTGCGCCGGCTGAAGTTCCTTTAGCAATCACTTTGTGGCGAAATATTCGATGCGGGACGAACAGACAAGTACTCAACCCAACTGTTGCCGCTCACCGCAGAGCCGCGGAGGACGCAGAGAAAAGCTTCCATATTCTCGGACTCTGAGGCCAAAAACCTCTGCGACCTCTGCGTCTCAGCGGTGAAATGTCTGGACTCAGTCGACTCATGTACATCGATTACGATCGCCTTGCCCAAGAGTACGGCCTGCACCGCCGCGTCCATCCGGAAGTGCTGCGCTGTCTTCTTCACGATGGCCGCGTCACACGAAAAAGCCGCGTCTGCGAGGTGGGCTGCGGCACGGGCAACTACATCGCCGCGATCGCCCAGGCCACATGGTGCGAGTGCTGGGGCCTCGACCCCTCGGCTGCCATGCTGGCGCAGGCCAAGGGCCAGTGTCCCAGCGGAACCTTCTGCTCCGGCCGGGCAGAAGACCTGGATCTGTCGGGCAGGTTTGACCTGGTCTATTCCGTGGACGTCATCCATCACGTGACGGACCCCGCTGCGTATTTCCAGCGGGCAGCTCGATTGCTGATCCCCGGTGGTCGTCTCTGTACGGTGACGGACTCGGAGGAAATCATCCGTACGCGGCGCCCGCTGGCGGCCTACTTCCCCGAGACGATTGCCGTCGAATTGCAGCGCTACCCCCGCATGGCCGATCTGCGTTTGCTTATGAAGCAGGCGGGCTTCACGGCGCTGCAGGAAACCACGGTCGAGCACGCCTACATGCTCACCGACCT
>DATJQT010000116.1:0-9413 GCA_035505475.1 Vulcanimicrobiaceae bacterium | reverse complement strand
TGGCCCAGAGCATGCCAGGAAGGCGCATGTCGGCGGTGTACTTGGCCCGGCCGGTCACCTTGAGCGGCGCTTCCAGGCGCGGGTGGCGCCCCTTCACGTGCGTCAAGCGGGACTCGTTATCCCAGGGCTTCAGGTCACCCGTCGCCGGGTGGACCTCGAGACTGACGGAATCTTGGGCGGGGCCGACCTTCAACTCGAACGCGGGCTCGCGGGACGGATCTTGCGCCATCGCTCACCCCTTCTGCTGAGCGGCCTTGCCGACCGCCTCAAAGATTCGGGAGTAGGTGCCGCACCGGCAGACATTTCCCGCCAGGCCGGCCTTGATCTCGTCCAAACTGGGTTTCGGGTTCTTGCGCAGAAGGGCTGTGGAGGAGACCACGAACCCCGGCGTGCAGAAACCGCACTGCATCGCATCTGCCTCGACGAAGGCCGCCTGCACTGGGCTGAGTTTTTCAGGCGTCCCAAGACCCTCGACCGTCGTGATCTCGTGCCCGACGGCATCCACGGCCAGCATCAGGCAGGCGCAGATCGGCTCCCCGTCGACCAGCACCGTGCAGCCGCCGCAGGCGCCGCGCTCGCAGACCTCTTTGGCGCCGGTCAGGCCGAGGTGATTGCGTAGCGTCCGGAGCAGCGTTACCCGCGGCTCGACCGTGACGGTCTGGGCCGATCCATTGATGTTGAGACTGAGCGTAACGGGGCCTGGCCCGAGAATCTCAACCCGCGCGGCCCCGGCCTCTTCGGCGGCGGTCGCGACGATGCTGGTCGCGGCAGCGCCGATCCCGACCGATTTGAGGAACGTGCGCCGCGAGAATCCCTGAGAATGACCGTCGGACGGCTTTTTCATCGCAGTACCTCGCGTGGGTTTCATCAGAGGGCAACGCGCTGAAGACATCGCCCCGAGGATTGTGCAATGCTATTCAAGTCATGGCTGGAAGTCAAAACCTACGAACGGGGTGTTAGGAATTGCGCGCCAGGCTGCCAGGCCACTCGCCGAGGCGCCGCGAACCACACACACGCTGCTGCGGCGGCGGCGCTGACGATCGAGCCAACGAAGGCCCAGGAGTACTCGCCTGTGAAGTCGTGGACGTGGCCGGCCAGCCACACGCCTGCGGCGCCTCCAACGTGGCAGAGAATGTTCACGGCCCCGAATAGCACGCCAAAGTGTTGCCCGGAGAAGAACCGGCCTGTCAGGATAGGCGTCATGGCGGGCGACAATGCATACCCAAAGGCCATCAAGACGACATACAGATATTGTGCCCCAGCTGGTGTAGCGGGGGAGAGCGACATCAATCCCCCGATTGCGAGAATCAGCAGAGTGCTGCCGATGGCATAGATGTTTTCGATCCACCACCGATCAGACAAGAAGCCCCACAAGATCTTTGCAGGAATACTGATCAGCCCGATTAATCCGACTAATCCCGCGACAAAGGCGGGAGTTTGTCCGCGCTCAACGAGGTGCGCGACCTGATGCGTCATGACGAGTTGGACCGGCGTGTTCAGGAGCGCAAAGGTCGCCGTCACAAGCCAGAAGGTGCGCGACGTGATGGCGGAAAGCAACGTGGCCCTGGGGTCGTGTGAACCCGCGAAATGTTTCTGCACGTCGCCGCGGTCGTTCGGGATCGCCCAGAGGCCGATGGGGAAACTCGCAGTAAAAGTCAAGATGGCCAGGCATGTATAGGCGAGACGCCACCCGACTTGGGAAATCAAGAATTGCACGATCGGCACCCCGGTCAAGATGCCAATACCCACCCCGGCCGATGCCGTGCCCAGGGCCAGCCCGCGATGCCGATGAAAGGATCTTGTCAAGAGAACGGAAACGGGCACGTATCCCATCGCCGACATGCCGAATGAGGCGAGCACACCGTGGCTGATGTACAAGCTGCCTAGCCCGGTTGCAAGACTGTTTACAAACAGGCCGAGGCTCATGAGCGCACTGCCGGTGATGATCACGCGCCGGCATCCGAACCGGTCCACGCAATCGCCCACCAGCATGCCCGAAACGCCGTACAGGACGATGAAGACGGAGAAAATGCCGGAGGTGTCTGCATAGTCGCGCTGGAACTCGCGAAGGATAGCGACGAAGAACACCGCGGCGGAATACCAGACCGCAGCCGTCGTCGCCATCAGGACCGACCCCGCGACCACCAGCGGCCAGGGCTCCGATTCAGGTCGAATGTGAGGAGGTTCTGACATGCAGGATTCGTAGCGCTGTTGGGTCGGTTGGGCGCAAGCCGTTCGTGCTGAGGCCCCCCTGAGCCTGTCGAAATGCAAATACCGGAGCGCGAACAGCGATCGAATCCTCACCGGAATATCGCCGCCATCCGGCAGCTTTCGACCGGATCGCAGCCGACGGCGGTCTCGTCCGACAGCACGAAGCCGGCGTATCCGGATTGTAGCGCGTCAAAGGCCGCGCACAGCTCTGAGCGGGTCGGCGCCGCGTGCTCGGTCATGTGCTCAAAGACTTGTCCCGCCAGCAGTACCGGAACGGGAAGCGTGCGAACCTGCTGCGAGAGACGGTGGACCGATTCCGCCATGGTTCGCGGTCCCACCTCCGCACCCAAATCGCCGCGGCAGACCCACAACTCATTGGTGGAGCGTCCAATGGAAGCTGCTTCGACCATGGCTTCGCGTCGCTCCAGCTTTCCGATCAAGAAAGCGTCCGGTCCGATCTGCGCTCGGTAGCTCGCCATCTCGACCCCGTCCTTCACATACGAGATGGCGTATCCCAGGTTCGGGAATCCGCGCGTACCGGTGAGGATTCGCTGGTCGGCCTCGCTCAGCCGCTCCTGACGAAAGGCGGAATCGGTGTAAGTGATGCCCTTGCGCGAAAGGATTGGACCGCCCGTGATGACCTTTGCGGCCAGGCGGTCTGGCTGTACTCGTCCAATGGCCAGCCGGATCTTGGCGTCGTCTAGGACCAGCTCACAGCTGGAGAGGGAAGCCGCTCGAAAGAAATCTTCGTGCGGAACCGGGAGGCAATGCGGCTGTTTCGTGTCGTGGGCGCAGATGAGCGTGAGTTGCTGGCCAGGGATGAGGTCAAATGCGTCAAAAGCCCCAAGACGCCATTTGCTGCCTTGCAGGTCCAGCACCAGATTCGGACGCGGCCGTAGTCTGGCGAGAAAACGTTCCAGCCGGTCGAGCCAGGATTGCAGGGCATCCCGCGATGTATGCGACGTGTTCAGTCGGAACCCGGTCGCGCCTTCATCAAGCAGACGCCGCCAGACGGATTCCGAGTCGCTGCGCGGCCCGAGCGTGGCCACGATGCGGTATGGCATCCTACTCGGGGTAGATCGCGTGCTGCAGGGCGACAGGATCGTGGCTTGGCAGGACCACGTCGGCCACCTGGCGCATCCGGGCCAGCGATTCGAAGCAGGCGGCCACATCAATGTGGATGCCGGGAGGAATACCTTCGGAGAGATTTTCGTTCAGCGGCAGGGCATCGCTGGCGATGAGATACTTCCCCCGTCCAGTGTCCACGAGCACGCCTTGCAGGCCGGGCGTATGACCGGGGAGAGGGATGAGCGTCACACCCGGCGCGATCTCAAACTCGCCTCGAATGACATGGAGTCGGTCGAACACGGCCCGCCACGGAGGCTGGCGATCGGGAATCCCCAATTCGTACGGAAGCCGCTGTGTCGGCAGCGGGTTCAGGGCGGTCTGCACCTCGTCACCTTGGACCCAGAAGCGTGCGGCAGGAAATAACTCGAGGTTGTAGCAGTGGTCCCAATGCAGATGCGTGAGGACGATTTTGGCCAACTGTGCGGGGTCGGCGCCCGCGGCCCGGATGGCGGCGCCGGGGCGCTGGGCCGGGCTCTGCTGAATCGCGGTGTGCCAGCCCTTCGCCATCTCGGGAGAAGACGGCCCGGTATCCACCAGGATCGCCTCCGGTCCGTTCTGGAGCAGCCAGCCCAGAATCGGTGCGCTGACCTTTTCCCCGAAATGCCGGAGGTAGGTGAAGACGGATTTTTCAAAAACCGGAAACTCACCAAAACACAGCGGCTTAATCGTCCAGGCTGCCATTACACCCCCTGAGTTGAAGTGTGTCACCGCAAGGTGTGCCTAGCGTATGCTCTCCGGGGGGTAACGGTCAAGCATGGCATTGTCTGAGGGGCATAGACATACTCTTACAGAGGAAGAGTGGGCTGGCCCGGCACGGCGGGGTAGAGGACGTGGAATCCTTGGACCACTGCAAATGAGGTCAGCGTATGCGGATCCCGCTGGGCGGCGCTCATGATGTGCTCGGCAACAATGCCTCGGGCGAACAGGGCATCCGAAATCAACGAGCGATGGCAGCGCCAAGGGACGGCCTCCGCGCACATGATGACGAGGGGTTCCGTGCCGGCTAGGTCAATCAACTCGTCCACGGCGCCCGCGAATTCGGGCGTCTGCATGTAATCGGCATAGCCCCGGAACGAGTCATTCCGCCATCCGGCGTTCGGTGAATCCTTCCGCGGATGCCGCAAGCCCCCTAATTTGGGTAGGTGGACGTAGCGAATCCTGGCTGCCGCCAATGCGTCGGGCAGGGTCTCTCGATTGAACTGGGGATTGTAGCGCGAGCGGGGGACTGTGCGCACGTCTGCGAGCCGTTGCACGCCATGCATCTGCAACAGGCGAATGAACTCGTCCAGGGGGTGCGTCGAATGTCCGATCGTGAGGATGCGTGCCTGAGAGCGCACCACGGCGTCAGCAGGTTCTGGCGCTTGAACCTTCTGTTGGGTAGCTTGCGGCTGCCTACGCGGTGAGTCCACCCTGCAACCTTTGGACGTCGGCAAATCTCTTTTGCTGCAACTGCGCTGCCACCAGGGTAGCGGACCCCTCGCTGGCTCAGGTTCAATATGTCCCGATCAGTTTGCCCTTCGGACCTTGCGGACAACCGTATTGACCCCGGCTTTTGGGAAGGGGAGATCAGCAGCCGAGCAGCGAGACGGTTGCGTAGGCCGCCAGCGAGGCCGAGCGCCGTGATCCATCGGTTATGGACCGCCTCAATCGGATCTATGTGGCTTATCCGCAGGTCGTGAAGTCACTGGGCGCTGCGGCACTCGGCGTGATGCCCCCGTACTCATGCGGCGGCTTCGCGGATGCGGAACGTCCGGCTGCTGCCGGTCGTCTTGTCTGAAATCGTCACCTCGACTATGCCGGCGGCATCGCAGCGGTACACTTCTTCGACAAGGTGGTCGCCGACGCTGGTATCTCGCTGAACGGGCGTGTTCCGCAGTCGGGCCTGCGTTAGCCCAATTGCAAACGGGAACAACACCTCTTCCCATGCGAGAATGTCTCCGGCGGGTTCGCCCCCGCGGCCCAGTTCACTGCATTCCAGGAACCGGAAACGGCCCACGTTGTGGGCTGGATGGTACTGTCGCCGGACAACCATTGGTGGCTGGCCAAGTCCGGGCAGCGGCGTTTCCTTGCCAAAAACGGGATCGAACGTTACCCGACTTCCGCCTTCCGCTTCGCGCCACACGCCAAAATGACGGCTGAAACGATCGGCGAGCACTGACGCGCTGTCCTGGTCGGCCGCGATGGCCAACCCGACGGCCGTCGCGCTCGAGGGGTAGGGGGATCGGCGCACCCGCTTACCGAAGTGATCTCGGAGCGCGCGGGAAAGGGCGGGCAACTCGCACGCACCGCCCGCCAAGTAGATCGCGCCGAGTCCGGGGACGTCACCTTCACCGGCGCCGAGCGCCTCGGCGCTGGCCATCTTGGTGACTTCCAGAGTCCGCTCGATCAATGGCGCACAGGCGTCGTAGAACCGCGTCGCGGGGATGAGCACGGCCCCGAGCGTCGCATCCACCTGCCCAAAATCCACCACGACCTTCCGGCTGTTCGGGTTCAGGGCCTCTTTCGCTTCCCGACACAACGTGAGCAAGCGCGCCGCCGGGATCGCCAGCGATTGCGCCGCGATCCCTGCCTCCTCGAGCGCGAGGGCGAGCAATCTGGCGTCAAAATCGTCGCCGCCGAGCTGTGCAATGCCATGGCTCGCGACGACGTCGTGACGCTCCTCCGCCATGCAGACAACCGCCGCGTCAAAGGTGCCGCCGCCGAGGTCATAGACGAGGACGTGCTCCCGTCGCCGGGAGAGATCCGCGCGGCGATAGCGATGCGCATAGTCCATGACGGCTGCCGACGGCTCGTTGAGCATCCCGATGACGTGAAAGCCGGCACGGCGGAAAGCTTCGAGGACGAGAAAACGCTGATTGCTGTTGGTGTGCGCCGGCGAGCCGATCATGACCTCTAACGGTTCGCGCGCTCCGATCTGAAGGCTGCTCTGGAATAACTCTTTCCTCAGGGCCGCGAAAAAGCGCGTCACCCACTCAACGGCGGAAAGCTCCAGGCTGCCGATCCGCCAGGGGACGTCCGGGCGAGCGGCCCCCAGGCGGCGCTTGAATGAGCGGAGGATTTCCCATTCCGGATCGTACTGGACCGCCTCGGCCTGTAAACCGAATAGCGCCCGCTCACCGGAGACGGCAATGAGCGACGGAAACCAGTCGCGCGACGCGCCGTCCTCGCCCTCGAAGGTCACGAGCGGGTAATTCCCTTTCAGGCAGGCCGCCACACGGGTCCGCGTCGTGCCGAAATCAATGCCCAATCGCATAGCAATTCACCCACACACCTTCCCGGGTCGCCAGACCGCGCGCCGGCCATCGCCGACCGGGCGCACCTCTTCATGGCAACGGTCAGGCAGTCACGAGCCGCGCAGGGCGCCTTCCTAAGAGGCCTTCCAGTTGCGGTTCCAATCGGCGTCCATGGGGAAAATCGTGGGACCTGAGCCGACCACCGGGGGTGCCACAAACCAGTCTTTGACCGCCTCTTGCCAGGTCAGGAAATGGCGCGTTTTCATATGGGCGTCGAACGCAGCGTGATCGGCATAGACCTCGTATAGGTAGATGCGGTCCGGATTCTTTTCGTCTTGAATCACGTCGAAGCGCAAACAGCCCGGCTCGTGTCGTACGGAGCCGACGGCATCGTCGAGCATGGCGGCGATGAATGCGTCCTTGTGCCCCGGCTTGATATCAATGGTTACGACCAGTGCGTACATGACAGCACCTCCTTCAAGTGGTCCTCCTTCATGTCACAGAGAGTAACACGGCCGACCCGGGGCGGCAACGTCACTCAGCACATCTCGCGAGAGCACACCTTGTGGGATAGTTTCTGATTGACGCCATGCCGACCAACCGGGAGAATCGCGGCCTTGGAGGAGGCGTCCTATGATACCTCGCGAACGGATCACGTATTCGGCCATCGTGGACCGGCCCCCGCTCTTGTTGCCGGACAGCGCGCGCGTCGCCGTCTGGACGATCGTCAATCTCGAAGAGTGGGACATCGCCCGGCCGATGGCTCGGCAAGTGCTGCCCGCACCGGGCGGGGTGAGCCCCGTGCCGGACATCCCCAACTGGGCCTGGCATGAGTACGGCATGCGCGTCGGTTTTTGGCGGCTCAAAGCGGCGCTGGATCGGTTCGGGATCACGCCGACGCTCTCGATCAATGCGGCCGTGTGCCAAAGCTATCCCCGCGTTGCCGAGGCGGCGCGGGATGGGCAATGGGAATTCATGGGCCACAGCTTGGTTCAGATGCCGATTCATCAGCTCGAAAATCAGCGCGACGTCATCCGGCAATCTCTGGACACGCTGCAATGCTTTACGGGACGGCGGCCGCGCGGGTGGCTCGGACCGGGACTGACCCAGACGTTCGAGACGGTCGATTATCTGGCGGCGGAGGGGGTGCAGTACATCGGCGACTGGGTGCTCGACGATCAGCCCTGTGAAATCCGCACGGCGCACGGGCCGCTCTACACGCTACCGTACACGCTCGAATTGAACGACATCTCGATGATGGTCGTGCAGCACCACCCATCCGAGCTTTTCCTGCGCCGCGTCACGGATCAGTTCGATCGCCTCTACGCCGAGGGCAAAGAATCGGCGCGCATCATGGCCATAGCGGTGCACCCGTACCTGAGCGGCGTCCCGCACCGGATCAAGTATTTCGAGGAGGCCTACGAGTACCTGGCACGCCAAACCGGCGTCGTGTTCTGGACCGGCGAGCAGATCCTCGACTGGTATCTCTCGGCCCGGCCAACCGCCCGATGACGGCAAGCGCCCTGACCTTTCAATTGCTGAACGGCGCCACGTTCGCCGCGCTGCTCTTCGTCGTGGCCAGCGGGTTCACGCTGGTGTTCGGCCTGATGCGGATCGTGAACCTTGCACACGGGGCGCTCTATCTGCTGGGCGGGTACCTGGGGTTCACGGCCATCTTGGCGACAGGCAACTTTCCCGCGGCGCTGATTGCCGCGTTCGGCGCCACCGCGGTCCTCGGTTTCCTCACCGATTATTTCCTGTTGCGCTTCGTGAAGGGCAATACGCTCTCGCAGGTGCTGCTGACGTTGGGCCTGGCACTTGCCCTCGGCGATCTTGGCCTGGTAATCTGGGGTGGCGACCCGCTCACGGTGCCGGTCCCCGACCTGTTGCGGGGCCCGCTCCGCCTGGGGGCCCTAGCCTACCCCCGCTACCGCCTCTTTGTGCTCCTAGTGGGCACCTTGCTCTTTGTGGCACTCTGGCTCCTCTTGAATCGGACCCGCCTGGGCGCTCTGATCCGGGCCGGCGTGGACGACGGCGAAATGGTGGATGCGCTCGGGATTGACATCACCCGCGTCTTCCGCTGGACCTTCATGCTGGGCGCGTCGCTTGCCGGCCTCGGTGGCACGCTGGGTGGGGCCTTCCTGACGCTCTACCCGGGGGCCGACGGAGAGATCCTGGTCTTCAGCCTTGCCGTGGTCATCATCGGGGGCCTGGGGAGTCTGACAGGGGCGGCCGTAGGCAGCCTGCTGGTCGGGTATCTTGCCACCTTCGGGCAGGTGCTCTTCCCCGAGCTGGCCTACTTCGTCATCTTCGGTCCGATGGCGGTCCTGTTGGCCTTCCGGCCGATGGGACTGTTTGGGCGGGCGCAATGAAGCGCCTCATTGCGTGGGCTGCGGCGGCGGCGCTGATTTGCGCCATGCCGCTCTGCATCTCCGGCTACTACGTCAACCTGTTGACGGAGGTCGCCATCTACGCCGTCCTGGCGATGACGATAGACCTGCTGGCGGGTTATGCGGGGCGGACCCCGCTCGGGCATGGGGCGCTCTTCGGTATCGGCGCCTATTTCGCCGGCTACACCGTCGCAGTGCGGCAGGGGGGCGTGCTGGAGGCAGTGCTCCTCGGCATCGGTGCGACTATGGCGGTGAGTCTGCTGTTCGCCCTCCTGGCCATCCGAACGTCGGGCGTATCGTTCCTGCTATTGACACTGGCGCAGGGCATGATCGTCTGGGGGGTGTGCGTGCGGTGGACCTCGGTCACCGGGGCCGAAAATGGGATTCGCGGCATCGCGCGGCCGGCACCGGTCGCCGATCCCATCCGGTTCTACTACCTGGCCGTGCTGGT
>DATJQT010000115.1:0-25367 GCA_035505475.1 Vulcanimicrobiaceae bacterium | reverse complement strand
TCAGTCGCAGACGATCCCGCCGTTGACCTCGATCGTCTCGCCGCTCACGAAACGCGCAGCATCCGAGGCCAGGAACGCCACCGCATCCGCAATGTCCTCGGGTTCGACGAGTCGGCCGAGCGGCGTGTTCTTGATGATGGCGTCCATCGTCGCCTTGGGCCAGGTCGCCGTCATCTCCGTAGCGCCCGTCCCGGGGTTGATCCCGTTGACAACGATGCCGTACTTGCCCAAGTCCTTGCCGAGCTTTTTGGTCAGCGCTAGCACGGCGCCCTTCGAGGCCACATAATGCACGCCGGCCATCGTCCCGCCGTTCCGGGCCGCAACCGACGCGATATTCACGATGTGCCCCCGGCCCTGCTTCTTCATGATCGGCACCACGGCGCGGCAGGTGAGGAATGGGCCCTTCAAGTTTACGCTCAACACTTGATCCCACTCCTCTTCGCTCGTCTCTTCGGTCGGCGTGATCTTCCAGATGCCGGCGTTGTTCACTAGAACGTCTATTCTGCCGCCGTAGCGCGCCAGGGCCGTGTCGACCATTGCCTGTACGCTCGCCGCCGACGCAACATCGAGGCGGAACGCCGTGGCTTCTCCGCCATCCTGCTTGACCAGGGCCACCGTTTCCTCGGCGCCAGACACATTGATATCGCCCGCCACGACCCGGGCACCGCCCTTAGCCAGCCGGCGGACAATAGCCCGGCCGAATCCGCGCGCCACGCCAGTGACAATCGCGGTCTGTCCGGTAAACTCCATCAGTGTCTCCTTTCCGCGCGCGGCGGAGGAACTAATCGCAGGTCAGCCCACCATTGACTTCAATGGTCTCGCCGGTGATGAAGCGCGCGGCATCCGAGGCGAGAAACGCGACGGCATCGGCGATATCTTCAGGCTCGGCCATTCGCCCCAGCGGCGTGTTCTTGATGACCCCGTCCACGATCGAGCGCGGCCAGTCTGCCATCATGTCTGTGAGGCTTGGCCCAGGATTCACACCGTTGACGACGATCCCGTATTGACCGAGCTCTTTTCCCAGTTTCTTGGTGAGGGCGATCACGCCGCCTTTCGACGCAATATAATGCACGCCCGCAAACGTCCCTCCGTTGCGCGCGCCGACCGAGGCGATGTTCACGATATGCCCACGGCCCTGTTTCCGCATGATCGGAATGACGGAGCGGCAGGTCAGGAAGTGCCCTTTCAGGTTGACGGCGATCACCTTGTCCCAGTGCTCTTCGGTCGTGTCCTCGATCGGCTCCAAAATTTGAATACCGGCATTGTTGACCAGGATGTCAATCCGGTTGCCGGAGGCGGCCAGCGTGCGGTCCACGACAGTCTGGACACTTGCCGCCGAGGTCACATCTACCTGCATCGCCGTGGCGACCGCGCCATCTTGCCTGATCAGTGTGGCGGTCTCCTCCACACCTGCCAGGTTGACGTCCGCCACCGTGACGCGTGCGCCGCCCTTGGCCAGCCGCCGCGCGATCGCGCGGCCAAAGCCGCGGGCGGATCCCGTCACGATCGCCGTCTGTCCTGCGAATTCCATCAAGGCCTCCTTCTCCCCTCAAACATCCGTTCGCGCTTCGCCCGCGCTCAGCACGAACGGGGACCCTGTACCAGTCCAGTACCGCCTTTGCTCAGCGTGAGCATTGTCGACTATCGCGTCAAGACTCCTGCCCGGAGAAACCCGCCGTCCACGAACAGCGTCTGCCCCGTCACGTAGCCCATGTCCGGGGAGGCAAAATGCGCGACGGCGGCGGCAATCTCTTCGGGGGTGGCCAGGCGCCCAACCGGGATGCGCTCCAGCCGTTTCTCGATCTGTTCCGCAGTCAGATTCTCCCGCACGTAGGGCGACTCGACCACGCCGGGCGAGACGACATTCACCGTGATGCCGTAGGGTGCAAGGTCGCAGGCCATGCCCGTGGCGAGACCGTTCACGGCGGCTTTTGCGACGGTGTACGCGGTGAACGGCGCCATGAGCACGCTGCCGGTGATCGAACCGATGTGGATGATCCGACCCCACCGTCGCGGGATCATTTGGCGGGCCGCCGCCTGGCTGCAATAGAAGTAGCTGTCAACGCAGCTCGCCATGGTCTGGCGCCAGTCGGCAGGGGTCGTCTCGAGGAACGACTGACGCGCCCGCCACGCCGCGCCATTGACCAAGATGCTCACGGGGCCGAGCTGCTCGGCAACCGCCCAAAAGAAGCCATCGACGGCCTCCGGCGAGGTGAGGTCTACCGCTTCGGCCATCCAGCGTGTGCGGCCATTGTGCAGCGCCTCGGCGACGGATTGCAGTTTGGCCGGCGTGCGGCCGGTCACGGCAACATCGGCGCCTTCGGCGGCCAGCCGCGCCGCGATGGCCTGGCCGAGCGGGCTCGTGACGCCGGTCACAACGGCAACTTTCCCTGTCAAGATGGACATCTGGCTTCTCGATCGCGCCGGTCGGTTCAGCCCTTCACCGCTCCGGTCATGGCGCTGACGTAGTTTTCCACGAAGAAGGAATAGATGAAGGCAACCGGGATCGAGCCGAGCAACGCGCCGGCCATGAGCGGGCCCCAGAAGAACGTGTCGCCGCGGACCAGCTCGCTCACGACCCCGACCGGCACGGTCTTCTGCGTGGCGCTGGACAGGAACACCAGGGCGTAGATGAACTCGTTCCAGGCATGTGTGAAGGCAAAGATTGCCGCGGAAAGAATGCCCGGCATCGCGACCGGAAAAACGATCCGGATCATCGCCTGGATGCGCGTGGCCCCGTCGATCTGGGCACACTCCTCCAGCTCCTTCGGAATGGTGCGAAAGTAGCCCATCATCAGCCAGGTGCAAAACGGGATCAGGAACGTGGGATAGGTCAGGATTAGCGCCCAGAGCGAATCGCCCAAATGGAAATTGCGGATCACCTCGCCGAGCGGAATGAAGAGGAGTGTTTGCGGAACGAGGTACGTGACGAAGATGCTGGTCCCTAATGTGCCGCCCATTGGGAAGCGGAGCCGCGCCAGGGCGTAGGCGGCAAGCAGCCCGCAAAAGAGGGAGATCGCCGTCGACAATGTGGAGATGATCATCGTGTTCAGGAGCCAGCGCACGAAGAGCGTCTCGCGGAACAGATAGGCAAAGTGCTCCAGTGTCGGCTTGAGCGTCCAGAACGGCGCAAAGTTGGCGCGGTTCCACGGGATGTACATTTCCCGGTCGGGCCGCACGCTGGTCACCGCCATGTAGTAGAAGGGGAACAACGTGATCACCACAAACGCTCCGAGGGGTAGATACAGACACACCCAGCGTTTCCAGCGGCCTCCCGCGACCATCGCCATCAAGCACCTCGCTTCGGGCTGCCGCTATCCGTGCGGCGGATGTACCAGAGCTGGAACAGGACGATGAGAAACAGCACGGGAAACATGGCCAGGGAGCCCGCGGCGCCCTCGCCAAGCTTCCCGGTCGCGACCCCGATCTGATAGGCATAGGTCGCCAAGAGGTGCGTGCTGTTGGCGGGTCCGCCGCCGGTCAAAATGTAGACGAGCTGGAAATCCGCGAAGGTCTGAATGACGGAGAAGAGCATCACCACCATGGTGACCGGCATGAGCAACGGCCAGGTCACGGTCCAGAAGCGCTGCCAGGCGTTTGCCCCGTCAATCGAAGCTGCTTCATAGACTTCCGGGCTGATCGTCTGGAGACCCGCCAGGAGCGTAATGGCGAAAAACGGCGTGCCGCGCCAGACATTCACCAGGATGACCGACCACAGCGCCATCACCGGGCCACCCAGCCAGTCCACCCGGAATCGGATCAGGCCGAGCTGGAACAACACCCAGTTGACGATGCTGAAGGTCGGATCGAGCATCCACTTCCACGCGAGCGTGGAGAGAACCGTCGGCACGATCCACGGCAAGAGCATGGATGCGCGCAGAATGCGCTTGAAACCCATGAGATTGTTGAGCATCAACGCGACGACCATCCCTACCGCGAGTTTCAGGATTGTCGCGGCCGCCGTGTAGAACACCGTGTTCTGTGCCGCCCGACGAAAGATGCTGTCGTTCCACAGCTTTTCGAAATTGTGCAGACCGACGAACTGCCCTTCACTGCCCACCACGGTGTCGCTGAGGCTCAACCAGATCCCGCGCACGAACGGATAGGCGACGAAGGTGCCGATCATGATCATGGCAGGGAGCAGCAAGACGAAGGCAAATCGCCATTCGCGCCGCTCGGTCGCGCTCGCCGATCGCAACCGGGCAAACGCCGCGCCGAGGCCCGAGCGGGGTTCGACCATCGTCAACACACCTGGCTCAACTGGTGCAGCCACGCGCGGCCACCTTTCTCGAGCCAGCCCGGCAGCATGCGCCACCGGGCTGGCTGTCTTCGTCCGCCTAGGCGCCGTAGATCTGCTTCAATTGCCCATTTGCCCAGGCCAGCGACTCCTCGGGCGAGGTGCCCTGGATGGCCTTGGCAAACATGTCCACGATAATGTATTTGGCCAGCGCCTCGGATGCCTTCGCGCTCGGCGGTCCGGCGTATCCGAGGTGCCGGGCATCTTTGATGCTGTCACGGAACGGCGTCAATTTGGGATCCTTCGTCCAAGCGGGATGATCGAACCACACCTTGGTGGGCGGGATCATGTAACTGGACATCGCGACGAACCAAGGCTCGTACTGCTTCTTGTCCATGTACCAGCGGATAAACTCCTTGGCGAGCTTCTGATTCTTGGAGTACTTCATGACCGCGCTGCTGTGGGTCGCCATGTGATAGAAGCGCCCGGCCGGCCCGCGCGGATTCGGGGCATGGTTCATCGCCTTCGCCACATCCGGGAATTTCTCCTTCCCCACGAAGTAGATGCTTGCGCCGTTGTTCGTGACCGAGATGCTTCCTGCCAGGAACGCCCGGTTGTTGCTGGCGTCGTCCCAGGATAGGCCACCCTCATCGAAGCAATCTTTCCACATCGCAGTATTGAGCTTGATGGCTTCGAGCGTTCCCTTCTTGTCGATGGCGACCTTCTTCCCGTCCTTCTCGACTTCGAAGCCACCGTAGGCCCACATGAACGGATAGCACCACGAATTGGGGTCGTTGACGCTGTGGCCAAAGCACTGGCCGACCGGGTGCCCCATGCTCTTCAGCTTCTTCCCGACCACGCGCAGCTCCTCATACGTATCGGGAAATTTGCTGAAGCCGGCCTCCTTGAGCCAGTCCTCACGGTAATTCATGGTGTTGGAGAGCACCCCGTATGGGACGGCGAGCCATTGCTTACCGACAAACGCGTTGGCCCGGGACAGGTCCCAGTATGCCCCCTGCTCTTTGCCGATCGCCTCGGCAACATCGCTCACATCGGCACAGCCGTTCGCGAGCAGATGCGGGAAGTTGTTTTGCATCATGATGATGTCCGGCCCATTCTGCGCCACGATCGCCGCCGTGGACCGGGTCGTGATATCGTTTTCCCCAATCCGCTCGATCTGGACCTCGACCCCCATCTGCTTCCCGAATTCCTCGGCCTGCTGGATGAACAGCGTGTCGCCGGCCGGAATGAAATTGATCCGGGTCAGGAGGTGGAGCTTGGTGCCTTTCGGATAGGCGGGCGCCTGGCCGGCCCGCACGATTTCCGGCAAGCCACTCAGCGTGGCCGCACCCGCGGCAACGGCCGCGCCGGTCAAGAAGCGGCGCCGCGGCATGAGGTCCCATCGGGTGCTGCGCTTCCGATTCGTCCCCATTGTCTCCTCCTTCAGGTGATTGAACCTACGCTTTAGGCGCGAACGTCTTTTCCATTTCGCGGCGGAAGGCGACGATCGGATCCGCCGCATCCACTTCCACGTCCGCCCAGCTGACGAGCTGCCCCTTGGCGACCGGCTTGATCAACTTCATGTGAGCCAATCCGAGCGGCAACCCGTTCTTCGCGACCGACGTGGCCGCCGGCATGATCTTCCCCCAGACCATGTAGCCGCCTTCGCCGTCCAGCGTCTCGCCGGATTTGAGGTCGCGCTTGGCGGTCGCCACCACGTCGGCCTGCCAACTCACCGCGCTGCCGGTCGCCTCGCCGCGACACATGATCGAGGCCACGCTGATGCCCAGCTCAAGCCCGATCAGGTGGAGCGGACGGTACAGCCCGGCGTATTTTCGCGTGTCGTCGGGCAGCAGCGAGTATTCGTGGAAGCAGCGCTGGGCGTACTCGGTCGGCCCCTCAAAGGTGACGTACACGCCCTGTTGCAGGTGATTCGGGACCGGCGTCTTGTCGCGATTCAGGCTCGAGATGACCTCGACCGTCCCCTTGTACGCCAGGGTGCCGCCGTCCGCCTTGGGCTTCAGGAATTTGGCGATCTCGGGGGCCGGCACCGGCGGGAAATTCAGCCCGTCGGGCGGGGGAACCAGGCCGGTCGCGTTGCAGACCGCGGTCATCTCGATGCCTGACTTGGTACCGTCAATGAACGAGTTGAACATCTTGGGATTAGCGCCCGACTTGGCCACCGTCTCTTTGCTCCAGCCAAAGTTGTCCCACACCGTTTCGGGCGTAGATTCGTGGAAGGTCGGATGATAGCGGGTGCCCTTTCCGGCGCAGACCACCGGAAACCCGCAGGCGCGCGCCCAGTCCACTAGTTCGCAGATGATCGCGGGTTGGTCGCCGTAGGCCAGCGAGTACAGCAGGCCCGCCTCACGGGCCCGCTTGGCAAGCAATGGGCCGTTCAGCACATCCGCTTCCACGCACACCATAATGATATGCCGGCCATGCTTGATGGCTGCCAGGGCGTGCTTCGTGCCGGCGGACGGAATCCCTGTGATGTCGATCACGACATCGAGCCCATCCGCCGCGATGAGCGCCATGGCATCATCCGTGATGCAGGTGCTTCCCTTCTTCAAGGCGTCGGCGAAGGACTTCGCCGCGAACTGCTCAGCCGGCCAGCCGGTCGCCTCACAAGCCTGCCGCGCGCGCTGCACGTTCAAGTCGGCAATGCCCAAAATGTGCATGCCCGGCGTGAACCGCGCTTGGGCCAGGAACATGGTCCCGAACTTCCCGGCGCCGATCATGCCGATCCGGATCGGCCCCTTGGAGGCGGCGCGTTCTTGAAGCAAATGATACAGATTCATGGTTCCCTCCGTGGCGAGAGCCCGAAGCGCAGAAGGTGCCGGGTCCGTCAAAGGTCCGGCGGGCGCGAGCGTGCGGGAGAGCCCGGCGTGGGGCGCGATGTCCTCCCAAAGAAGTTCTTTCTTATCAGACCGAGACGAGCGGTGTCAATGTGCGATTCAGCGGCGATCCGGGAAACAGAGTACCAACGGGTAGGCCGGCTTAGCAGGTTCTTCGCCGCTCTTCCGGGCCCTCATTTGACGCGCAAACCCGCAACTCCTGGCCCGCCCCTGTGACGACCTTCCTCCGCGTGCGCGCGCTTCCACAAATGCTCAACGGAGCGTCGGATGTGCACCCGCATCGCCGCCTCGCTCGCCTCGCTGTCGTGGCGCCGCAACGCGGAGAGGACCGCCCGATGCTCGGGAAGCGATTCGGCCAAGCTGCGTGGCACACCGACCTGGTAGGCGGAGATCATGATGTTCACGGATTCCATTGCGGCGGCCAAATGTGGGTTCCCCGCCAGCTCTACCAGGCGCCAATGAAAGTGGCGATCGCATTTCAAATAGCGCCGGATATCGGCGGGGGTCGGACGAATGCTAAAGTGGTTGAACACCGCGATAAGCTGATCCACCTCTTCCGTCGTGATGCGCGAGGCGGCCAGGCGCGCTGCCATCGGCTCGAGTCCTTCGCGGACCTCGAACAGCTCCGCCGCTTCGCGGAGCGAAAATCGCCGCACATAGATGCCCCGGCGCGAGATCCACTCCAAGAGCCGCTCCTGCGCAAGGCGCTTGAGGGCGTTCACCAAAGGGGTCCGGCTGACGCCCATCTCACGCGCCAGCTCCTCTTGCCAGATACGCTGGCCCGGTGCCAACCGGCCCTCAGCAAGCATGCTCTTCAACCGGCGGTAGATCTTGTCATCGAGATTTTCGTGCTCGATGACAAGCGAGCGTGCAGCCGCACCGTTGTCGGGGAATGGTCGCACTCTGCCGGTCGCCAGAGTTTTCGGCGGCTGGCCGCGTTTCATTTCTTGAACACCATTTCCGGAAGCCACGTCGAGATCCCCGGAACCAGCGTGACAATGATCAGCGAGACCAGGAGCGGGATGAGGAACGGCCAGATCACGCGCGCCATCCGCGCGAATGGGACTTTCGAAATGATACTCACCATGTACAGACTCATCCCCACCGGCGGTGTGAGCAGACCGATCATGAGATTCAGGACCACCACGACACCCAGGTGAACCGGATCCACCCCGGCTGCATAGAGGGGTGGAACAATCAATGGCGTCATCACCATGATGGCCGCAATCGATTCCATGAAACACCCCGCCACCAGGAGCATGCCGTTCACGATCATTAAGAGGACCCACGGGTTCCTGGAGATGGAGAGGAGGAGCACAGACATCTGCTCGGGCAACTGCTCGACCGTCAGCACCCAGGCAAAGATGGCCGCGGCGGAAACGATGAACATGATGATTGCGGTCGCCCGGACTGTCTCGCGCGCACTCTCCATGCAGGCCTTCCAAGTTAGTTCACGGTACACCACGCTTCCTAACAGGACCGCGTAACACACCGTGAATGCTGCCAGCTCGGTCGGACCGAAGAACCCAAACAGCAAGCCAAACACTAGGACCACGGGCGTTGAGAGTGCCGGAACGGCCACGGCAAGAATGCGCGCCTTTTCGCGCCAGGTGGTGATTCGGCTGTCCCGCGGATAGTTGTGTTTATGGGCGTAGTACCAGACCTGGATGCAGAGACAGAGGGCAATCACTAGGGCCGGAACCATTCCGGCGATGAGCAGCTTGACGCCCGATACTTCCGCCACACCGGCATAAATAATCATCGGAATGCTAGGCGGGAAGATCGGTCCCAGCGTGGCGGCGCTGGCCGTGATTGCAGCCGCGACTTCGACGGGATAGCCCTGTTCCTTCATCGCCTTGATCTGCACATTGCCGAGCGCACCCACGTCCGCGAGCGCCGACCCGGAGATGCCGGCCATCACCAGGTTGGCCAGGACATTGACATAGGCCAGCCCGCCCCTCACCCGGCCCACCAGGACCCGCGCAGCATCGTAGAGGCGATGCGTGAGACCCGTCGCATTCATCAGATTCCCGACATAGATGAACAGCACGACGGCCAGCAATGGAAACGAGTTGATGGAGTTGGTCATCCGGTGTGCCACGGTCGAAAGCGGAACCCCCATGACCACAATGTACGCAACGGCCGCCAGGCCCATGCTCGCCGCCAAGGGGACACCCAGCATGGCGAGGAGAAGGAACAGCCCGAGGACTTCGAAGCCGCTCATGGCAGCGTCCGCCGTCGTGCATAGCCTATCAGCCGCTGACACGCCGCCAGGAACAGGAGGGCCATACCGATATAGGCCCCCGAGAAGAAAAACACATTGGGCATGCCCATTGCTGGCGTCGGCACATTTCCACTTTTTGCCAGGAACAGGTAATCGCTGACCAGGAAGATGAGACTGAACAGTGCCATCAATACCGTGATCGCAATATCCAGGACGCGCCTCACCCCCTCCGGCGCGTACATCGTCACCAGCTCGATATTGACGTGCGATCGTTCCAAAAAGACCAGCGGAACAAGGAGGAAGACGAGATAGATGTGGGCCATTCTCGCCAGCTCGTCAATACTCGCATACGCGAGCGAAAACAGATTTCGGAGGGCGAGCTGGGCAAAGACCAGAACGGCGATGGCAAATAAACAGACAATCGATCCAGTTTCAGCAAGCCGCGCCGCCTTGGCGATAAAGCCCGTCTCCGACACATCCTGGGACATCCGACCTCCTACGTCCTGACCGGCGGCACGCGGCGTACACCCGCCGGCCAGGCCGCATCGAGCTTCGGGCGTGTCCGGTCACTGGATCGTGCGGATTTCCTTGTACAGGTCACCGAACTTGGTATCGAAGCGCTTCGACACTTCCGCCTGCACGCGGCTGCGGAATGCCTCGAGGTCCAAGCCTTCCTTGGGGCCGATGACCTTCATGCCCTTCTCCGCCAACTGCTTCGTGTAGGCCGCATCGCTTTCCAAGGTCATCTGCGTCGCCTTCTTGCTGACCTCGTTGGCGGCCTCCATGATCTGACCCTGCAGGGTTGGTGAGAGTTTTTTCCAGGCGGCGTCGTTGAATACCACCAGCTCGGCCCCCATGATGTGGCCGGTCAGCATCAGGTGGGATTGCGTCTCGAAGAACTTATTGGCAAAGATCGTATCCACCGGGTTTTCCTGCCCGTTCACCGCCTTGGTGGCCAGCTGGGTCGCCAGCTCGGCGAAATCCACGGGTGTTGCGACTGCCCCCATGCCTTCGACTGCCGCCATGTACATCGGGAAAGGAATCGCTCGGATCTTCACGCCCTGGAGATCCTTCGGGTTCAGGACCTGCCGATCGGCGGTGAGCTGCCGGGTCCCGAAATAGAACGTGTAGAACACCCGCACACCGCGCGCTTTCAGCAAACCCTCTCCAAGGCGCTTCATGACCGGCGAATTGGGATCTGCCACCCGCATCAAGTGCTGCACGTCCTTATACATGTACGGCGTATCGAGCGCGCCAAACGGCTCGTAGAGCGAGCCGATACCGGCCATCGTGTTATGGTGAATCTGGACCGACCCCTGGCTGACGGCTTCCGCTTGTTCTTGCAGGGTCCCCAGCTGGGACGCAGGGAATACCTGCACCTTGACGGCACCCTTGGTCTTCTCCTCAATCGCCTTCGCCAACATGGTGGCTTGTTGCCCTGCAATGCTGCTCGGCGCATTCATGTGGGCGTAGCGGAGCGTCACTGTCTGAGCGTTTGCCTGAGCAGCTGCCAACACGAGCATGACGAGGGTCACCGCGGAACAGAGCCGTTTCATCTTCGTCCCCCTTTGCTGGAGTGCCCCGAGTTGCCGATCACGTTCTTCGTTATTCATGATTGAGACTTTGCCGAATTTCCACAGAGCTTATGAACCGCCTGGACAATATCGGAGATGCCCATGCGATAGCGATCCAGCAGCGCGAACGCGTCGCCCGATTCCGGGAACACGTCCTGGAGCCCCAGACGCACCAACCGACCGACCCCATGTTCCGCGATCACCTCGGCGACCGCGCTGCCCAGCGCCCCGTTGACCTGGTGGTCTTCCACAGTGACTGCCAGTGGACTCTCCCGGAGTATTTGCACGAGCCCCTCCACATCCAGGGGCCGCAGCGTGTGCACTTCGGCGACCCGGCCGCAGATTCCCTCGGATTGCAGACGGTCAGCCGCCTCCAACGCCCGCATGAGCAGGTAACCATTGGCGAGGACCACAAACTCTGTCCCGGTATCACGGAGCAGACGCACCTTGCCCAGTTCGAATGATGCGGGAGGATCGAACACAACCGGGTCGCGGCCGCTGCCGATTCTCAGATACGCGGGACCGTGCGTCCGAGCGAGGACCGGCACCGCCTGCCGGACCTCCGACGCATCCGCCGGCACCACCACGGTCACGCCGGGAATACTTCGCATGATGGCCAAATCCTCGAAGAACTGGTGCGTGACGCCTTCGCGCTCGCCGCCGAAAATCCCGGCATTGGCCCCGATGAACTTCACATCGAGCCCCGGGTAGGCAACGAACGTCCGGATTTGCTCGCAGGCTCGCATCGTCAGAAATCCGGCATAGGTGCAGGTGAAAACGGTCAAGCGGCAGGCAGCCAGCCCGGCAGAGGTCGCGACCGCATTCTGCTCCGCAATACCGACATCGAACACCCGCCCGGCAAACCGGTGCAAAAACTCTTCCGTGGCCCGGAACACTTTCACGGAATCGGCGAAGACGACGACCACCTTCGGGTCGGATTCCATCAGCGCCGTCAACGCCTCGAGAAAGGCAACGCGCGTGCTCTCCATGTGCAGCGGCGTCACTACCGCGCCGCCGCTCATACCAGGACCGCCAGGGCTTCGTCCAGCTCGGCCCGTGTCGGGATCCGCTTGTGCCACGAATTGTCGGCTTCCATGAAGGGGATCCCTTTGCCTTTCTTGGTGTGCGCCAGGATGCAGGAGGGCCGTTCAGTCTCCGCCTGCGCCAGCGCGACCGCGGTCAGGATCGCGCGGTAGTCGTGCCCGTCAATCTCCTGGCAGTGCCAGCCGAACGCCGCCCACTTCGGAAGGATCGCGCCCAAGCCGCTGATCGACGCGACCGGTCCACCGCTCTGATACCCGTTGTGATCTACGAACACGATCAGAGTGCCAGCCCGATAGTGCGCGGCCGCCATGGCGGCCTCCCATACGATTCCCTCCTGGATTTCTCCATCGCCGGCAATCACGTAGGTGAAATACGATTGCTGGTTCACCCGTCCGGCCAGCGTCATGCCCAGCCCGATCGAGATGCCGTTCCCCAGCGACCCGGAGGTGCTGTCCACACCCGGCGTTTTGTTCATGTCCGGATGGCCCTGCAGAATCGAACCGAGGCTGCGCAGCGTGGGTAACAGGTCGGGTGAGAAGTATCCGCGCCGGGCCAGCGCGCCATACAGGGCAGGGCACGCATGCCCTTTCGAGAGGATGAACCGATCTCGCCCCTCCCACGCAGGATCCTCCGGCTTGACCCGCATGACCCTGAAATACAGCGCGGTCACCAGATCGGCGATGGACAAGGAAGGCCCGGGGTGCCCGTCCCCAGCCAGATGGATCATCGTCACCACATCGCGGCGTAGCTGACGCCCGTGCTGAGTCAGATCGCGGATGTCCTGCTCGGTCCAGGTCATCGCCCCAGACCTTCCAACGCCGCCTTCACGGCGAGCACGCCGCGGCGCGGACTGGCGAGCACCGGCTTACCGGTTCGCTGGCCCAATGCGGCTTCCATGCGCGCCATCGAGCCCTGCGCGAGCACCAGCACATCCGCTTGGCGCGCCACCTGCTCGGCCGCCTCCGTCACCAGGGCATCGTGTCGCTCGGGCTGCTTGCCAATTAACGCCTCGTACGCGCCCTTGGCGAGGCCCTCAATGATCTTGACGCCCCGTCCTGCCTTTGCGGCTTCCGCCTCGACCAACCGCACCGTCGGGGCGAGCGTGGTAGGAAGCGTGGCGATCACGCCGACCGTATCGCCCAGGCGGACGGCTTCCGCCGCCATGGCGTCGTCAATCTTGATCAAGGGAATCTTCAGAAACGTGCGGGCGGCGCGCGCCACGTCGCCGATGGATGAACAGGTATTGAAGATGACGTCGGCGCCCGCGCTCTCGGCGGCGAGGTAGTAGTGCATGAGCCGCCGGGCGATGGCCGGAGTCACCTCTCCATTGCGGATCACGTCTTGGATCAGCGTGTCTTCGATGATGTTGACCAATTGGCAGCCGGGCAAGATGTCTTTGAAGAGCTGGCAAATGGGCTCGACGATCGCCTGGGCGGTGTAGACGGCAGCTATGGTGGGCATGGACTCGCTCCTTCTTGTTCGTGAATTTTGAATGCAAAATTTCTTTCGAGCAGGCAGAATCGCACTGCATCGGGGCTGCCGGTGGCTGCTCAGACTTTCAGAAGAATCTTGGCGACGTTTTCCGTATGCTGGGCCAAGAGCGACAAGGCGGTCTGCGCATCGGCCAGCGGCAGGACGTGGGTGATCACCTTTCGGAAGTCGCAGCGGCCGGCATCAATCCACTCGACGGCGGTCTGGAAGTCCTGCGCGTCGTACACGACGGAGCCGCTCACGTCGAACTCGTTCAGCGCAATCGCAGTGAGGTCGGTCGGTACTGGGGCGTGGAAGAGGCCCGTGACCACGATCCGTCCGCCGCGGCGAGTCAGCCGCATGGCTTGCGCGACAGTGGCGGGGGCCCCGCTGCAAAGCACGGTCACGTCGAACCTGTCCGGCTGGTCCCGCAGGATCGCCTCGTCCAGGCTGTCACGCCCGGCGTAGCTACGGCCGTCGCACAACGCGGCCGCTAATTCGGCATTGAACGGATACAGGTCGGTGATGGCGATGCTGGCGGCCCCGGCCAGCTTAGCCGCGCAGGCGGTGAGAATCCCGATGGTGCCGGCCCCGAGCACCAAGACGCGACTGCCGGGCCGCACCCTTCCCCGCTGGATCGCGGAATGCACGCCGACGGCCAGCGGCTCGGCCAGGACGCCGAGATCGAGCCCCGTCTCGGGGCCCAGGCGATAGGTGACGGCGGGTTTTGCCACGAAGTATTCCGCAAACGTTCCCAGCCAGCCCGGGACGCCGGGGACGATCTTATTGAGGCAGATATTCGGGCTCCCGGCGCGGCACGGCCCGCAGCTCCCGCATGCCAAGAGCGGCATGACGGTGACCCGATCCCCCAACCGGAATCCCGTCACCCCGGCCCCAATCCCCGCCACGGTCCCGGCAACCTCGTGGCCTAGGACGACGGGCGGCTTGCGAAACGGGTGCGCCCCCTGAAACGCATGGAGATCGGACCCGCACACGCCTGCGTAGGCGGTGCGGATTAGGAGCTCGTCCGGCCCCGGCCGCACATCCGGTTCCTCTATCAGCACCACGCGGCCGGCCGCTTCCAACATCGCCACTTTCATGTCGCGCCCTTTCTCGCCCTGCCCCGCGGGGTCCGCCCGGGATGGAGAAAACGAATGGCGGCGGCGAACGCCTCTGGCCGGCCGAACCCGCCGGCCTTGGTGATGGTGGGCAAGCCGCCGAACTCGCCCCCCACCAGCCGGCCCCAGGGCACGCCTGGCTCGATTTCACCGGCCAGTTCGAGGCCCTGGGCACCGAGCGCCGAGCAGGCGGCCAGCGTGATGTCGCCGCCGCAGAAGAGGACACCGCCTGGCCGCCGCTTGCGGGCGACGAGCTGCGAGGCATGTCCCAGAAATTCACTGAGCGTCTTGCTTGCCGAGGGCGGCAGCCCACCAGGCCTGTTGCGCTGCTGCAAGGTCAAGACCGTGTGCCGCCCGTCCAGCATCGCGGTCTGCGCCGCCTCCGTGACGCGCAGCAGTTCCTTGCGGTAGCGTCCCGAGTCGGCCACCACTTCGCTGACCTCCGCGCGCACCACCTCGGCCCGTTTCCGTTTCTCGATCCAGGCAACCTGGGCGAGCGAGGTGGGATTCGGCGAGCCGATCACGAGTAAGATCGGGTCCCGTGCAGCGGTCTTGCGCGGGCGCACTCGCCGCGGCCAGCGCAGCGTTGCGGAGAGCGCGGCGGCCAATCCCGCCGATCCCGCCGCCACGCCGAACAGCGCCTCGCGGGTGATGAGCCGGGCCAGACGTTGCAGATCTGCAGCAGTGACCGCATCGGCGACCACGATCCCGGGCGCGGCACGCCATCCCCCGATCGTGCGTTTCAGCGCGGCCGCCTGACCCCGCAGCGCCGTCAAGGTCAACGCATGCATCGGACGCCGGCATTGCCGCCCGAGCAGCGTCGGCAGGTGCGACTCGCGGACCGGCGTGACCGGATCCTGCCCGATGGCGGTGCGGTGGACGGGCACGCCCTCGACCAGCAGCATGCCATTGTGCACGGAACGCCCCGCGGGCGGGAACGCCGGCGTGAGGACCGTCAGCGAGCCAGGGAACACGTCCAGGATCGCATCCAGTTCGGCCCCGATGTTTCCACGGAAGGTGGAGTCGATCTTTTTGTAGACCGCCGCGACTCCTGCGCAACGCAATGCCTCGGCGGCGACGCGGGCCCGTTGCGCGGCGACGCGGGGCGAGGCAGCGCGGCTGTTCGTGCTGAGGACAAGCACGTCCGCCCTGCGGGCCAGGGCTGTGAGGTCATGCCAATCGAGTGGCACCAGCGTTCTGGCGCCCTGCCGCGCGAACTGGACCCCGGTATCGTTGGCTCCGGTGAGGTCGTCTGCAATGACCCCGAGACGCATGGCCGTTCTCCGTACCGCGACCGGTGCACATCAGGAGCCGAGCGCCGCATCATTGATGGGATGAGGCGGCCCCGGCGCGAGCAGTCAGGAGTCTCCGCAGGTCCAGAAACGGGATACCCGGGTGTCCATTCGACACCGGGTGGTTCTACTCTTACCATGAATGGTTGTCAAGGTGGCGTCACAGCGTGTGCGAACCTCCGCGCAACGCATGGGCAGAACGGGAGAGGCCGGTCACACCGTCCTTTGAGGCCAGGGGCAGAGCGCGCGCACCGGGCACGTCGGGCACGCGGGAACGCGGGCATGACAAATGCGGCGACCGTGAAAGATGAAGCGGTCCGAGGCCAGGCCCCATTCCGCCTCGGGGATCATGGTGGTGATCTCCGCCTCGATCGCCTCCGGATCCTCGGTGTCCACCAGTCCCAGGCGGTTGGTGACCCGGCCGACGTGCGTGTCCACCGCAAAGCCGGGATTTCCATAGGCGTGGTACAGGACGATATTGGCGGTCTTGCGGCCGACGCCAGGGAGAGTGACAAGGTCCTCCATCCGGCGCGGGACGCGGCCATTGAACTGCCGCAGCAGGGCCTGCGCGCAGCCGATGATGTTCTTAGCCTTGCTCCGAAAGAAACCGGTGGGGCGGATGGCTTCTTCGAACTGCGCGGGATCGGCGTGGGCATAATCGGACGCCGAGTGAAATTTCGTGAAGAGACTCTCGGTGACCTTGTTGACCCGAACATCCGTGCACTGGGCAGAGAGGATGGTCGCCACCAACAGTTCCAGAGGAGTGCGGAAATTCAGCTCGCAGCGGGCATCCGGGAAGGTGCGGGCCAGGATGGCGAGGATCTCGCCGATCCGCGCGGCGGCGGGCGCGTATCCGCGCCCGCCGGTCGGGGCAGCTTTCTTGGCGCGTGGCATCTTTCCGCCTCCGTGCCGATCTGATCCAGCGCGGGTTAGCGCTGCAGCAGTTCGATCGAAATCCCGTCCGGTCCTTCAACGAACGCGAATTTGGAATTGCCCTCGAGCGGCTTCACATCCTGCGTGAATTTGACACCGCGGGCCTTCATTTTCTGCGCCTCGGCCTCGAGGTCGTTCGTCTTGAGCGCGATGTGATAGACCCCGTAGCGCACCGTGCCTGCGGAGGGATCGACCGTCTCTGCGGCCCGCTTCGGGGAAAAATTGTACCACAGGCCGCCGACCTCAAGCGTAACGATCGGCATACCGTTCACCTCGAAACGCGTGACCTCCTTGGCTCCGAAGTTCTCCTTGAAGAACGTGGCCGTCTTCTCGTAATCGCTACACTTGAAATGCGTGTGATCGTACAACCAGCTCATGCGGACCTCCCTTCGGGTGTGACAGCCAGCTTACAGAGTCGGTGCACCGCCCATCGTTTTCCGGGTCCGGCGCGCCGCGCCGGTTTGGTACGCGGCCCGCGCAACCGCCTCGGCCACGGTGGGCGCCACCCGCGGATCGAACACACTGGGCGTAATGTATTCTTCCGAGAGCTCCCGCGTCGCGACCAGCGACGCAATCGCCTTGGCCGCCGCGATCTTCATCGCCATGTTGACCTGCGAGGCCCGCGCATCGAGCAGCCCGCGGAAGAAGCCGGGGAAGCAGGACACGTTGTTGATTTGGTTCGGGTAATCCGATCGCCCCGTGGCCATCACCCGCACATAGGGCGCCGCCTCCTCGGGCTGAATCTCGGGGATCGGATTGGCCATGGCGAAGACGATCGGGTCCTTGGCCATGCGCCGCACCGCCTTGAGGGTCACCGTGCCGGGGCCGGAGAGGCCCAAGAACATGTCGGCGCCCTTCAGGGCTTCCGGGGCGCCGCCCTTCACGTTATCCGGATTGGTCGCCTGAGCGAACCACTCCTTGATCGGATTCATGTGCTCGGTGCGGCCCCGATACACTATACCGCGCGTATCCAGGCCGATGATGTGCCGGGCCCCCATCGCCATCATAATCTTCGTGCACGCCACGCCCGAGGCGCCGATACCGCTGAGTACGATCTTGAGCTGTTTCAGCGGCTTCTTGACGATGCGCAAGGCATTCAAGAGGGCGGCCAGCACCACGACCGCCGTACCGTGCTGGTCGTCGTGAAAGACCGGGATGTCCACTGCCTTCTGCAGGCGCTCTTCGATTTCGAAGCAGCGCGGGGCGGAAATATCTTCCAGGTTGATGCCGCCAAACACCGGGGCCACGGCCTTACAGATGCGGATGATCTCCTCGGTGTCCTGGGTGGCCAAGCAGAGCGGGAACGCATCCACCCCGGCAAATTCCTTGAAGAGCGCCGCCTTGCCCTCCATCACGGGCAAGGCTGCCGCCGGGCCGATGTTGCCAAGCCCCAGCACCGCAGATCCGTCGGTGATCACGGCCACCGTGTTCTTCTTGATCGTTAGCTGATGCACCGAGGCGGGATTATCGTGAATCGCCATGCAGACCCGCGCCACCCCGGGCGTGTAGACCATCGAGAGATCGTTGCGGGTCTTGATCGGGCTCTTGGATTTGACCTCGATCTTGCCGCCCAGGTGCGCCAGGAAGGTGCGGTCAGACACGTGCGCCACCTTGACACCGGGGAGCCGGCCGACCGCATCAATGATTTTCTTCTTGTGCGCCTCGTCGCGGGAATCAACGGTGATGTCCCGAACGATGCTGTCCTTCACGAATCCCGCGATATCCACCGCCCCGATGTTGCCGCCCGCCTTGCCGATCGCCGAGGCGATTTTGCCCAGCATGCCGGGCCGGTTCGGCACTTCGAGACGCATGGTGATGCTGTAACTGGCGCTCGTGTTCTGAACCATGGGGTCCCCTCCCCTTTGGCGCGATGCGCGCGTTACCGTTGACGGAGAAACACGTCCAACCGCTGCACAGCTTCTCTGAGATTGTCGAGCGAGTTCGCATACGAAAAGCGCAGGTACCCTTCGCCGTTATTTCCGAAACCCACGCCGGGCGCCACGCACACACGCGCGCGCTCCAGGATCTCGAACGCGAAAGCATATGAGTCGGTGCTGAACCGCTTGGCATTGGCGAACACGTAAAACGCGCCGGTGGGCTCGGTGGCGACCCCGAATCCCAGGCGGCGCAGCGCGGGCACCAGGAACCGCCGCCGCTCGTCATACGCCTTCCGCATGCGCTCCGAATCCGGGCCGGCCTCGCGCAGCGCGACGACACCGGCCGCCTGCACGAAAGCATTTGCGGAAATAAAGAAATTTTGATGCATCTTCTGCAGAGGCCGGATCAATGCAGGCGGGACGATCATATACCCCAGGCGCCACCCGGTCATCGCGAACGCCTTCGAAAACCCGTTGAACACCACCGCCCGGTCGGTGAACTCGAGGATCGAGTGCTCGCGGCCCTCGTAGACCAGCCCGTGGTAAATCTCATCCGAGACGACCAGCGGTCCCAGATCGGCCATTGCTGCCATGCGATCCGGAGACAAAAGCGTCCCGGTCGGATTCGCCGGGGAGTTGACCAGGAGGGCCTTGGTTTTAGAAGTAATCCGGGCTTTGACCGCTTCGGGGCGAAACTGAAACGCGTCCGTTTCCGAGACCTCGACCGTCGCGGTGACGCCGCCGCAGAACCGGATGAAATTCGGGTAGCAGGCGTAATGGGGGTCGGAAAGGATCACCTCGTCGCCGGACTCGAGCAGAGCCGCAAAGACCATCCACATGGCGGGCGAGGTTCCGGCCGTGACCATGATCTGTTCCGGCGAGACCTGGACGGCATATTTCTGATGATAGTGCGCGGCGATTGCCTCTCGGAGCGGGAGGATGCCGAGGCTGTGCGTATACCCGGCACATCCGTCCTTGATCGCGCGGGCCACCGCATCCTGAATACAGGACGGCGTCGCAAAATCCGGCTCGCCGACCTCGAGGTGGATCAGGCGTGCGCCGGCGCCCTCGAGCGCCTGCGCCCGTTCCATCACTTCCATGACCACAAAGGGTTCGATCTCTTGGGCGTGGCGGGTAAGCAAATCATCCTCCAGGA
Source organism: Vulcanimicrobiaceae bacterium (assembly GCA_035505475.1). Lineage (GTDB taxonomy): Bacteria > Methylomirabilota > Methylomirabilia > Methylomirabilales > 2-02-FULL-66-22 > 2-02-FULL-66-22. Next base: position 5,584 of record DATJQT010000115.1, on the reverse strand, counting down.
CAGCCGTCCCGCTCGGGGGCTGCGGGAAGGATGGGATCATAGCATAGGGGAGCAACGAATCAAACCCGGGCCACGGCCGAGCGGGTTCAGGCGGAAGGATTGCGGATCAGGACTGGCGTGGACGCCGACGGGGCGTGGGCCGGACGTACCTGGGCGCGTGTCCGCGTTTGTACACCATTACCGTGCGGACGTACTCGATCACAACCTCGCCCTCCTGATTGAAGCCGGTCGTGCGGAATCGGACGATGCCCATGTGCGGCCGCGATTTCGACTCGCGCTTATCCAGCACCTCGCTTTCGGCATAGATCGTGTCGCCCTCGAATACCGGATGAGGCAGGCGAACTTCGTCCCATCCGAGATTGACTGCATTCTGCGAGATATCCGTCACACTGAGGCCGGTGACCAACGCCAGCGTGAACGTCGAATCCACCAGCGGCCGCTTGAATTCGGTCTGCGCCGCGTAGACGCTGTCGAAGTGAATGGGGTTGTTGTTGACGGTGAGGAGCGTGAACCAGATGTTGTCGGCCTGCGTGATGGTGCGGCCGACCGGATGCCGGTACAGATCTCCGAGGTCGAAATCTTCGTAGACCCTCCCCTGCCAGCCATCTTTCGGCGTCATGATCCCCTCCGCGCCGGGCATGTCAGCGGTAATGGATCTCGAATGGCTTGTTGGTGATGAAGAGCACGGTGACATCGGCATCGGCCGTCGCACCGTGCTGCATCGCCTGACCTTCGGGAAACCAGACAAAACTGCCCGGGCCGAACGAGCCGGCGTGTGTGAGCAGGGTTCCCTCAATGACGTACATGCCATGGGCGCATGGATGGGTGTGCCACGGATTCACCACGCCCGCCGGGTATCGCACCAGGCGGACTTCCATCCCGGTTTCGGAATCCGTGATGAGATTCTTCCGGTACAGCGCGCGCCCGATTTTTTCGTTGAACCGCTCTTCCCACGGCAGCGCAGCAGGATCGAATGCGAACACCTGGCCAGCGTTCATCGCTGTCTCCGCAAGATTGCGTATCGAGGTGGCGCCTGGCAGCTATTCCGAAACGAGTCCGCTCCGACTCGCCCGTCGCAGGCCGACGCCCCCGGTGGTCGCGAGCAGGGTAATAATGATCGCCGATGCCACGCACCACGAGCAGATGGCTTCGATCACATACAGCTCAAGATAGGTCAGATAGATGGAAAAGGCCACCCCACCCAGCGCACCCAGGAAGCCGAAGAGCAAGAGCGCGCGTTGGGGCCGCCCCTCATGCTGAAGCGCGGCCAAACACACGGCCAGCAGCACGAAATATCCAACGAGACCGATGAACGCCACCGGCACACCGGCGATCTTGGCATACGGGGAGTTGTTGACCGTATCGCACTGCGCCCAGCGGCTGCAGGCCAGACTGCCACCCGTGAGCCGTTTCGCACTCAGATACCCGGACACCCCGATTCCGGACAGGCACAGGACGATCGAAATCCAGATCCAGGGCCGCGGCCCGGCCGCAGGCGTAGATATATCGCTGTGATGTTCTTCCCGAACATGAACACGGCTGTCACCCGACATTGCGTGCTCCTCAGGCAATCAGGAATCCCCCGACCAATTCGCGGATATGCCAGATCTCATGGGCGGCGCAGTACCGCTCCAATCCGTCGATCACCTGGATGACATTGGTGGGGTCCAGGAAATTCGCGGTGCCGACCGCCACCGCCGTCGCGCCCGCCAGGATGAATTCGGCGGCATCTTCGCCGCTGACGATGCCGCCCATCCCGAGCACCGGCACTTTGACGGCATGCGCCGCCTGCCAGACCATGCGCACCGCCACCGGCCGGATCGCCGGGCCGGAGAGCCCGCCGGTGATATTGGCGATCTTTGGGCGGCGCGTCCGGATATCGATCGCCATGCCGAGCAGGGTGTTGATGAGCGAGATCCCGCTGGCGCCCCCCTCCTCGGCCGCCTTCGCGATCGCCCGGATGTCAGTCACGTTGGGAGACAGTTTGGGGATGACGGGCAAATGCGTGGCCTCGCGCGCTGCCTTGACGACCTGATACGTCAGCTTGGGGTCGGTGGAGAAATCCAACCCCTTCGCCACGTTCGGACAGGAGATGTTGAGCTCGATACCCGCAATGCCGGGCTCGTCGCTCAAGCGCTTGGTCAATTCCCGGAAGTCCTCGACCGACTCGCCCGCCACGTTCACGATCAGTGGGGGCGCCAGGCGCCGCAGATAGGGTAGCTTGTCTTTGATGAACGCGTCCACCCCGACATTCTGCAGCCCGATCGCGTTCAGCATGCCCGCCGGGGTCTCGGCGACGCGCGGGGCGGGATTGCCCGAGCGGGGCTGGCGCGTGATGGTCTTGACGATCAGCCCGCCCAACCGGTTCAAGTCCAGGTACGGCGCGAATTCCTGCGCGTACCCGAACGTGCCGGACGCCGTGAGCACCGGGTTCTTCAGGCGGATTCCGGCAAACTCTACGGCCAGGTTCACCGTCGAATTTTGTGGCGTAACATCGGGCGACTGGCTCATTGCTGACGGCTCATAGCTCATGGATCGAATGTGTTTTCCCGGCTCTCGGCTCGTGGCTCTTCGCCTTAGCTTCTCTTCCAGATCAACGTGCGCGAGTCGAATACGGGCCCGTCCTGGCAGACCAGCTTGTAGGTCGCCACCGTGTCGGTGCTCCGGGATTGGACCGCGCACCCCATGCAGGCGCCGAATCCGCACGCCATGCTCGCCTCTACCGATACCTGACAGGGGATGTCGAGCGCCTCGGTCATCCAGGCGACCGCGAGGAGCAGGCCGGGCGGTCCACACACGTACACGCCAATGGGATAGGACGGCCCTGAACGGAGGAAGGGTTCCACAAGGTCCGTAATCTTTCCGATGCTGCCCAGACTGCCGTCTTCCGTAGTCAGGCTCAGAGCCGCGCCGGTTGCCTCGAACTCTTTCGCACAAAGGATATCGGCGGAGGTCTTGCCGCCGAGAAACACGTGGAGAGAACGTGAGCCGTGAGCCGAGAGCCGAGCCGCGAGCGCAGCAATCGGGGGAACGCCGATCCCGCCGGCCACGAGCACGGTCGTGCGCTCGTCGGCGGGGACGGCGAATCCGTTGCCCAAGGGGCCCAAAACCTCGACCGGCTCTCCCGATTCCAGCTGGGCAAGGTAGTTGGTGCCTTTGCCCATGACCTTGTACAAGATTTCCAAGACGGGTTCGGCGCCCTCGCTGATGCGGTAGATCGAGAAGGCGCGCCCAAGCAACGGATCCAGGCTGCGGCCTGATCGGAGCATCACGAACTGGCCCGGTTCGAACGCGCGCGCAAACTCGGGGACCGCCACGCCGAGATGCCGATACTCAGGCGAAAGCGTCCGCTGAAACCGCACGCGTCCCGTGGCCGGGTGCTTACCGTTGTGCATGGTACTCCTGCAACGACCGGATGCTCATGCTCCGCTCGCGGAGCGTGCGAATCGCCTCGACCGCGGCTGCGGCCGCGGCCATGGTCGTGAAATTGGGAATCCCCATCGTCACGGCTGTGCGCCGAATGGAATACGAATCCAGCCGGGCGCTCCGCCCCTCGGGCGTGTTGATCACGAATTGTACTTCACCGTTCTTCATCCGGTCCACGATGTGGGGGCGAGAGCCTTCGGTCACTTTGAACACGCGCTGCACCGGCACCCCAGCCCGGGCAATGACTTCGGCCGTGCCCTCCGTGGCCAGCAGCGTGAATCCCAGCGAGCGAAGCCCGGTGGCCAGCGCGACGACGCCGAGCTTGTCCTTCTCGCGCACGCTGAGAAACACGGTCCCGCTGGTGGGCAGCGTGCCGTTAGCGGCGATCTGGGATTTGGCAAACGCGAGCCCGAAATCCGCATCCACCCCCATCACCTCGCCAGTGGATTTCATCTCGGGACCGAGGACGGTGTCCACGTTGGGGAACTTCACGAACGGCAGGACGGCTTCCTTGACAGCGACATGGCGAAGCTTCCGCTCCTCAGTAAACCCTGCCTCGGCCAACGTCGCCCCAAGCATCACCTTCGCGGCGACCTTGGCCAGCGGCACGCCGATCGCTTTGCTGACGAACGGCACCGTCCGCGAAGCGCGCGGATTTACCTCCAGCACGTACACCACCCGGTCCTTGATGGCAAACTGGATGTTAAGCAGTCCGACCACGCCCAGCTCGATGGCCATCGCGCGGGTCTGGCGCCGAATGTCGTCGAGGGTATGTTCGCTCACCGACCAGGGCGGCAGCGAGCAGGCCGAATCGCCCGAGTGGATGCCCGCCTCTTCGATATGCTCCATAATGCCGCCGATCGCGACATTTGTGCCGTCGCACACGGCGTCCACATCCATCTCGATCGCATCCTCGAGGAACTTGTCCACCAGGATCGGCCGGTCGGGCGAGGCCTGCACCGCCCGCTCCATGTAGTCCCGCAGATCGTGCTCGTCGTACACGATCTCCATCGCGCGCCCGCCCAGCACGTACGAGGGGCGGACCAGGACCGGATAGCCGATCTGCCGCGCGATCTCGGCCGCCTGATCGAACGAGGTCGCGGTGCCGTTGGGCGGCTGGTTGAGGCCGAGTGTCTGCAGCATCTGTTTGAAGCGCTCGCGGTCCTCGGCCCGGTCGATCGCGTCCGGCGGAGTGCCCAGGATCGGCACGCCGGCCTCTTGGAGCGGCACGGCCAGCTTGAGGGGCGTCTGCCCACCGAACTGCACGATCACGCCGACGGGCTGCTCCTTGTCCACGATGGTCAGAACGTCTTCCAAGGTGAGCGGCTCGAAATACAATCGGTCTGCCGTGTCGTAGTCGGTGGACACCGTCTCGGGATTGCAGTTGATCATGATGGTCTCGTACCCGAGCTCTTTCAGCGCAAACACGGCGTGGACGCAGCAGTAGTCGAATTCGATGCCCTGGCCGATGCGGTTCGGTCCGGCGCCCAGGATGACGACCTTCCTCTTATCGCTCGGGTTGGCCTCGCACTCCCGCTCGTACGTCGAGTACAGATACGGAGTATAGGCCACAAATTCGGCGGCACAGGTATCGACCATCTTGAAGGACGCCTCGACCCCCAGCCGCTTGCGGGCGGCGCGGATCGTGCCCTCGTCGGTGCCGGTGAGCTGCGCCAGGCGCCGGTCGGAAAACCCCAGCCGCTTGGCCTCGCGCAGGGCGGGAACGGTCAAGAGCCGATCGAGGGGGGTGTGCCCATCCGCGGGACGGCGCAGTCGTTCCTCCGCCTCGACGATCTGTCGCAGGTTCGCCAGGAACCAGGGATCGATGCCAGTCAACGCCTCGAGTTCGGCAATGGACATGCCGTAGCGGAGCGCATCGGCGAGATAGAACAGCCGGTCCGCCTTCGGGACGCGGAGCCGTTCGCGCACGACTTTGCGCGCTGCCTCGACGCTCAGCGGGGCGCCCAGTTGGGTTTCGAGGCCGTAGGCATCGATTTCCAGGGACCGGATCGCTTTCTGAAGCGCCTCCTTGAAGGTGCGGCCGATGGCCATCGCCTCGCCCACCGATTTCATTTGCGTGGTGAGCGTGTCGTCGGCGCCGGGGAATTTCTCGAAGGCCCAGCGCGGAAATTTCACGACGCAGTAGTCGATGGTCGGC
>DATJQT010000114.1:0-2493 GCA_035505475.1 Vulcanimicrobiaceae bacterium | reverse complement strand
CCACCTCTCCGGCGAGATTGGCCGAACTCAGCCGATGTCGAAGCGATCCAGGTTCATGACCTTGTTCCACGCCGCCACAAAGTCATGCGTGAACTTCTCTTGCGCGTCCCGGCTTGCATAGACCTCCGCGACGGCGCGGAGTTGCGCGTTCGAGCCGAAGACCAGATCGACACGGGTGGCTGTCCATTTCACCGCGCCGGTTTCACGGTCGCGCCCCTCGAACAGGTCCGCCGCGTCCGACATGGCATGCCAAGTCGTGCCCATGTCGAGCAGATTGACGAAGAAATCATTCGTCAGGGTCTCGGGCTTGCTGGTGAACATGCCGTGCTTAGACTGCCCGAAATTGGCGCCCAGCACGCGCAGACCGCCAACAAGCACCGTCATCTCAGGTGCCGTCAGCGTCAGCAACTGCGCCCGGTCGACCAGCAGTTCCTCAACCGATGAAGCGTATGGCGCCTTGAGGTAGTTGCGGAAGCCGTCCGCAACCGGTTCGAGCACGGCGAAGGCGTCCACATCGGTCTGTGCCTGCGTCGCATCCGTACGCCCTGGCGTAAAGGGAACCTCCACGAAATGATCGGCCTGCTGCGCCGCATGCTCAACGGCGGCGCAGCCACCGAGAACGATCAGGTCGGCCAGCGAGAGTTTTTTCCCGCCGGTCTGCGCGGCGTTGAACTCCCGCTGGATGCCGGCGAGGGTTTCCAGCACCTTCGTCAACCGGGCAGGCTGATTGACTTCCCAGTCCTTTTGCGGGGCGAGGCGGATGCGCGCGCCGTTTGCGCCGCCGCGCTTGTCGGAGCCGCGGAAGGTTGATGCCGAGGCCCAGGCGGCCGAGACCAGTTCCGGAATGGGCAGCCCGGAGGCGAGGATCCTGGCCTTCAGGCCACGTATGTCCTGCTCATCGATCAGCACGTGGTCAACTGCCGGAACAGGGTCCTGCCAGAGAAGCGCTTCGGCAGGCACATCCGGGCCGAGATAGCGCGAACGAGGTCCCATGTCGCGATGCGTGAGCTTGAACCAGGCCCGCGCGAAGGCATCCGCGAACGCCGCAGGATCCTTCTGGAACCGCCGCGCGATCGGTTCATAGACCGGGTCCAGGCGCAGCGAGATATCGGTGGTGAGCATCACCGGGGGGTGCCGTTTCGACGGATCATGGGCATCCGGCACGGCGTCGGCAGCGGCTCCGCCCTTCGGGATCCACTGGTGGGCGCCGGCTGGGCTTTTCGTCAGCTCCCATTCGTAGCCGAACAGCGTGTCGAAAAAGCCCATGTCCCATTGAATCGGATTGGGGGTCCAGGCACCTTCCAGGCCGCTGGTGATCGCATCGCCACCCTTGCCGGTGCCGAAGCTGTTCTTCCAGCCCAGGCCCTGCTCCTCTATGGGGGCTCCCTCCGGTTCACGCGCCACATACTTGGCCGGGTTGGCCGCGCCGTGGGTCTTGCCGAACGTGTGGCCGCCAGCGATGAGCGCAACGGTTTCCTCGTCGTTCATCGCCATGCGGGCGAATGTCTCCCTTATGTCCCGCACCGCGGCAACCGGGTCCGGGTTGCCGTTGGGCCCTTCAGGATTCACGTAGATCAGCCCCATCTGCACAGCGCCGAAGGGGTTTGCGAGCTCCCTGTCGCCGCTATAGCGCTCATCGCCGAGCCAGGTATCCTCGCCCCCCCAATAGGTATCCTCTTCGGGCTCCCACATGTCGACGCGTCCGCCGCCGAAACCGAAGGTCTTGAACCCCATGGACTCAAGAGCGACGTTGCCGGCGAGGATCATGAGGTCGGCCCAGGAGATCTTCCGGCCGTATTTCTGCTTGACCGGCCAGAGCAGGCGGCGCGCCTTGTCGAGGCTCACATTGTCAGGCCAGCTGTTCACCGGCGCGAAACGCTGCGCGCCCGAGCCCGCGCCGCCGCGGCCGTCGCTGATGCGGTAGGTGCCGGCGCCATGCCAGGCCATGCGGATCAACAACGGCCCGTAGTGGCCGTAATCGGCCGGCCACCAATCCTGGGAGTCTGTCATCAACGCATGAAGGTCCTTTTTCAGGGCCTCCAGATCAAGCGTCTTGAACGCCTCGGCGTAGTTGAAGCCCTTGTCCATCGGATTGGACAGAGGAGAGCGCTGGTGGAGTATCCTGAGGTTCAGCTGATTGGGCCACCAGTCCCGGTTCGACCGGCCACCAAGAGTCGCGTTAGGGCGCGCTCCGTGCATCATTGGGCATTTTTCGGCACTCTGTTCGTCCATTTTTCCCTCCGATCTAGACGATTTTTCTCGACCTGACCCGCAAGCAAAAACAGCTACGTCTTCGAAATACGCTTCGGCTTCCTCGTCGGGATCACAGATGATCGCGCACGGCGGTCATTGTGCCGACCGCATCACGCCGGTGCTTGCGCCCGGCATCAGGTCCTGGCGTCCATCCCTTGCTTTAATTGCTTGGCCGGAACTTAGCGCCTTTTGGCGAGGGTAGGAAGCCCAGAACCCTACCGTGGCATTGCATCGGAGCAA
>DATJQT010000113.1:0-3734 GCA_035505475.1 Vulcanimicrobiaceae bacterium | reverse complement strand
CGCGCCGGGCGGCATGCGCTATGGCCATGGGGAGCATCGCGCCATTCTCGACGCCATCAAGGCGCGGGACGTCCCCCAGGCAGAAGCGGCCATGCGGGCGCACCTGGGAGAAGCGCATAAGTATCTGACCGCCTTCGCGCGTCAAACGGGAACGCCGGGGCAGGTTGGGGATTCGCCTCGCGCGGCGGGACCCGTAGGCGCGGCCGGGGAATCTGCCGCGGAGCGTCCTCGGGCGTTCGGCATGCCCCACGCGTGACGACAATTCTCCCCACGGATTGGGAGGAGGTTTCCATGGCCGACTATACCGCCCTGCAGCAAGCCGTGATCAGTGGGAAGGTGGCCCAGGTCAAGGAGCTGACCCAGCAAGCGCTCAGTGCGGGGACGAACCCGCAGGAGGTCCTGGACCAGGGCCTCATCCCCGCCATGGACAGCGTGGGCCAGAAGTTTGCCTGCCACGAGTTCTACATCCCCGAGATGCTCATCGCCGCCCGCGCCATGCAGGCCGGCATCGCCCTCTTGAAGCCCGGCCTGGCGGCCCAGGGCGGCAAGCCCCGCGGCAAGGTGGTGATCGGCACCGTCAAGGGCGACCTGCACGACATCGGTAAGAACCTGGTGTCCCTCATGCTCCAGGGCGGCGGGTTCGAGGTGATGGATCTCGGCGCCGACGTGAAGCCCGAGCGCTTTGTCGAAGCCGTCAAGAGCGGCCAGCCCGACTTCGTGATGATGAGCGCGCTCCTCACCACCACCATGCTGTCCATGAAGGACACCATCGAGCAGCTCAAGGCCGCCGGCGTCCGCAATCAGGTGAAGGTCGCCGTGGGCGGCGCCCCCGTCACCCAACGCTTCTGCGAGGAGATCGGGGCCGACTTCTACGCCGCCAATGCCACCGGGGCGGTGACCAAGGCGAAAGAACTGCTGCCGGCGTAACGACTGGATCAAGAGGCTCGCGTTTCGACAGCGTTCGACGCGAGCCTTTTTTCCTGTGCGCCCCTTCTGCGCAATCCCTGCTCGTCCTCAACCGGCCAAGCTACGCGAGGGGCGAGCGTGTGCATGTCGCTTCGCGAAAGGCCTGCCATGGCGACGATTCAGCCGAACTTCCAGCGCTTCCGAAAAATCCTGCTCCGCGACGGGGAGCCGGATTACGTGCCGCTCGGCGACATCAGCGTCCACCCCATGCTCAAAGCCGGGGTCCTCGGCCGGCCGGTCCGCTCGCTGGCCGACGACGTCGCCTTCTGGTGGATCGCTGGGTACGATCACGTCCCGCTGCAGCAGGGGCTGCAGGAAACCCCGCTGATCCAGCACCAATCCATGCACGAGGTCGAAGCGCAGTATGCCGCCGACACGGCGGATACGCAGGTCCGCTCGTGGGCAACGGAGGGCAAAGGCCTGATCGCCTCGCGTGCGGATTTCGAGGCGATCAAATGGCCCGATCCCGACGCGCTCGACTACAGCAAGTTCGAACAGATCGGCAAACTGCTGGCGCCCGAGATCAAGGTCATCGCCGTCCTGGGCAAGGTGTTCACCTGCGTCTCCTGGTTGATGGGCCTGGAGGGGATGAGCTTCGCGCTGGCCGACGACCCCGACCTCGTCGCCCAGGTGTTCGAACGTGTCGGCCGGTTCCAGTACCGCGTCCTCGAGCGCATGCTGGAATTCCCTTGCGTGGGCGCGGTCTGGCACGCCGATGACATCGCTTTCAAAACGCAGCTCTTGGTCAGCCCGCGTGTGCTCCGTGAGCATGTGTTCCCGTGGTACACGCGCATGAACCACCTCACCCACGATCGCGGCCGCCTGGCGGTGTACCACAGCGACGGCGCCCTGCAAGAAGTCGTCGAGGACATCATTGCCGCCGGCTTCCAAGCCCTGAATCCGATCGAGCCGCCGGCTATGGACATCGTCGGGATCAAGCGGCAGTACGGCAAGCGCATCAGCATCATCGGCAACATTGATCTTGGCTACACGCTGACGCGCGGCACCCCCGACGAGGTGCGCGCCGAGGTCCGCCAGCGCATTCATGATCTGGCGCCGGGCGGCGGCTACGCCGTCGGGTCCAGCAATTCGGTCCCCGAATACGTGCCGCTCGCAAACTTCAACGCCATGCGCGAGGCCACGTTCGAATTTGGGCGGTATCCGATTGCCGTGTGATGCAGTCGTGAGACGTTCCCGCTAATGGTCCGATGCCCAACCCATGAGGTTGGGCCGATGGAGAGGGAGGGTCTATGGAGACAGTAGCGGCCATTCTGATGCTTCTGCTGTATGCGGCGGTGGTCGTCATCATCATCCGCGGCCAGAGCCCGATCATCTCGTTGCTCGTCCTGGCCGTGGTCTGGGGTATTCTGGCGGGCGTTCCTGGCAAGGATATTCTGAGCCAGATCCTGGAAGGCGGGGGGACGGCGTACGGATCCACGATCGTCATCATCGTCTTCGGCGCCTGGTTCGGCCAGGTGCTGGTGAAAACGGGCATCGCCGAGAGCATCATCCGCGGCGCGATCGAGCTGGCCGGCGATCGCCCGGTCATGGTGGCGATGACCGTCTCGGTTGTGACCGGCCTGTTGTTCACGTCCATCTACGGCGTCGGCGCGGCGATCGCAATCGGCGTCATCGCGCTGCCGATCATGATGTCCATGGGCGTCCCGCCGTGGGTGGCCGCCCCGGCATTCACCATGGCCATCGGCGCCGGCAACTTCGTGAACCTGGTCGAATTCAACATCTTCAAGCCGATGTATCCCGGCATCACCTTCGAGCCGCCGTACGTGCAGTTCTACTACACCGGCTTTGCGGTGTATGTCCTGGCGGCCTGCGCGATGTCGTTCTACAACCTGCAGATTCGCGGCACGCGCAAGTATTCCGCGGTCAGTGTGGCGGCACCCCCTTCATCGCGGGTGCGGATTCCGTGGTATGCGTACCTTGCCCCGGCAATTCCCGTCGTGATGGTGATCTTCTTCAAGTGGGGAATGATTCCGGCGTTCATGCTGGGCACGGTATTCGCCCTGCTCGCCACTCAGTTCGGCAACCGGAGTTTTAGCGAGAGCGTGGACCTGTTCCATCGCTGCTTCTACGATGCTTTCCCGGACATCGCGACAATCGCCGCACTGTGGATCATCTGCGGCATGCTGATCAAGGCGGGCGGCCTGCCGAACGTGCAGAAGGTCCTCAATCCCGTGTTTGGCAGCGTCCTGCCCAGCACCCGTTTGGGGCTCAGCATCTTCTTCGCCGCCCTGGCCCCACTCGCCATCTACCGCGGCCCCTTCTCGACCGTGGGCACGGGCGCCGCGCTCCTGGCGATGTTCCTGAACGCCAAGGCGATCTCACCCATCTACCTGTACTGCGTCTGGCGGGCGGCATTGTGCCTGCAGGGCAGCCAGGACCCGACCAACTCCTGGACGCTCTGGACCATCGGCTATACGAAAGTCACCCACGGCCAGTTCCTGAAGACGGCGCTACCCTGGGGCTGGCTGATGGTTGCCGCCAATGCGTTCATCGCGTACTTTATGATTCCCTGATGCACACGCTGCGCTGATCCACGAAGTCGCTGGATAACGGACCTCCTCCCGCTCCGGCGGGAGGAGATCTTTTTTGGACAGAACTGAGTACGTTCACCGCAGAGCTCTTGCGACGCCGGGCGTCGTTCGTTGAGGACAGAAACTTTGCTTGCGGCGCCTCCGATGGCACACTACGCGGGCCAGGCGGCAAGCTATGGTCGATTGCGTCTTGGTGCCATTGTGCCCGTCGCAGAG
>DATJQT010000112.1:0-17402 GCA_035505475.1 Vulcanimicrobiaceae bacterium | reverse complement strand
AAGTAAGACAATTTAACGAATTACGGGACCCCGCGCAGAAGTTCGAATGCGGATCCATTGACGTTCCGCCCTCACCTGGGGAACCAGCGCGGGCCGGAAGTCCCGATCACAGGATATCCGGCCAAGTCACCTTCGCGGCGCGGGCGGATTCTGCCACTGCGACACTACGGGATTCACGAATCGCCTGCTCTGCGGCAAACGCCGGCAGGAGTCCCTGGATGCCAAGCACACCGTCACAGACCGGCTGGCGCCTGCTCCGAACGCAAGCGATGAACTCCTGCCATTGCTCGCGGCCGCCGGCATGCCACCCCTGTGCTCCCTGCTTCGGTGCGAGCCGTTCGACCCGGCCCTTGCCGCCGCTCCGCGGCCATGACCGCAACTCGTTTCGACGCACATACGCCACGAGCTTGCCCTCTTCGCCGATGACACCGACGTCCAGGCTTTCCAGATCGGCGTCGCTCTTCCCGTAAGGCCCGTGGGGTGAAAATAAACTTAAACCCAGTGCCGCACGCGCACCATTGGCATGCTCCGTCAGAATCCAGGCATGGTCAAGATTCTTGGTGTCGGGAACGCGGACCATCGTGCCGATAATCGTCTCCACCTCCGCGCCCGGCCGGACCACCGCTTGTCCTCCGGTCCCGGAGACTCGGTCAATCGGCGAACCGAGCATCCATTGAAACAGGTCAAAGTGGTGGCAGCACTTTTCGACGAGCGTACCCCCCGAGATCTCAGCATCGTAGCGCCACGGTGTGTAGAACGCGGCTCGGAATTCGTGTGCCCACATCATGAGCGGCCTGCCAATCTCACCCTGCTCGATCCGAGCCCACATGCGCCGGAAAATCGGCGCATAGCGGTACACGTACCCAACCTGCAGCAGGCGCCCGGATGCTTTCCAGGCGTCCAAGAGTTCGGAGACCTCCTCCGGTCGCGATGCCAGCGGTTTTTCGCACAACACGTCCTTGCCGGCCCGCAGCGCCGCCGCGGCGATTTCGACGTGCCGGTGCGTCGGCGTGGCAACGAGAACAGCATTGACTTCGGGCACATCCAATACTGCCCGATAGTCCCGAGCTATCTGAACGGAGGAACCGACGAGATTCTGGGCCGCGCTCAGTGCCGCCGGATCCGGATCGCACAATGCGGCGACCCGGATACCGGAAAGAGACACGATCACGGGCAAATGGCTGCCGCAGGTAAATGTCCCGCAGCCCACGATCCCGAGGCGAATAGCCGTAAGCCGTTCGCCCTTAACCATTGGCCCCCTTTGTCTTCGTCGGACATCCGACAGCGATCTCCGACAGGGAAATAAGATTTCGGATCTCATGAACGGGTGAGTTGATCGTCTCGGCGCCCTGTGGCCTCTGTCCCTCCGTCCCTCGCTGTCGCTGTCCCTGTCGCTATCGCCCCATTAGCTCTTCAGCGCACCCGCGCTGAGGCCGGTGACCAGATGTTTTTCGACCAGCAAGAACAGCACGATGACGGGCACTGTAGCGAGGAGCGAGCCCGCCATCAACAAGTTCCACTCGATGGTGAATCGGCCGATAAAAGACGCCAAGCCCAGCGTGAGGGGCTGCATGCGCGTACTCGAAATGAAGGTCAGGGCGAAAATGAACTCGTTCCAGGCCAGGATAAAGGTATACACGACCGTGGTGGCCACCCCAGGGGCCGCGAGCGGCACCAAGATTTTCAGCATCGTTTGCACGGTCGTGCAGCCGTCGAGCTGGGCAGCCTCTTCCACCTCCTTGGGAACGGACTGGAAGAAACCGGTCAGCATCCACAGCGAAAACGCCAGGGCGAATGCCGCATTGGTCACGATGAGCGCCGCATACGTGTTCAGCAGTTTGTAGGCGGAAAGGACTTTGAACAACGTGATGATCACCACCACCGGCGAGAACATCTGCGTGACCAGAATCGTGTACAACACCAGGCTTCGCCCCGGAAAACGGTACCGGGCCAGCGCGTATCCGGCCGGGATGGCGCAGGCAAGCGTAAGGATTGACGCCCCGGTCGCGATGACAAGGCTGTTCCAAAAAAAGCGGCCCAGGGGCACGGCCTGCCAGACCTCGACGTAGCTGTGCAGCGACGGCTTCGCCGGCAGCCAGGTCGGCGGAATGCTGAACACCTCGCTCATCGGCTTCAACGATGTGATCAGCATGACGTAAAACGGAAACAGCAGCCCGAAGAGGATCAGACCCAGCAACATGTAAATCGAGCCGACGCGCATCAGCTTCATTGCGCCAGCATCTCCTCTCGGTAATAGAGCCGGACGTACACGAGGCTGAATGCCAAGAGGATCAGAAAGGTGACCAGTGCCATCGCCGATGCCTGCCCGAAGCGCAGCCACTCGAAGGCGTTCTTGTAGAGAAACGTCACCAGGATGTCGGTAGAATTGAGCGGCCCCCCGCCGGTGATCACGTGCACTAGGACGAAGCTGTTGAACGTCCACACCGCGGAGAGAATGGTCGCAACCACGAACGTGGGTTTGAGCAGCGGGAGGGTGAGGGACACGAATTCCTGCCAGCGGCCCGCTCCATCAATGCGGCCGGCTTCGTACAACTCCTCCGGAATCGCCTGGAGGCCGGCCAGGAAGACGAGCGCCATGAACGGGACGCCCGTCCAGACACTCACCGTCAGTGTCGCACCAAATGCCAGCCCCGGCTCGGCCAGCCAGGTCTGGCCCGTCAGGCCGATGCTGGTCAACAGCAGGTTCAGCATGCCCATCTGCGCGTCATAGATCCAGCGCCAGAGGATCGCAGCAATGGGCAGCGAAAACGCCCAGGGAAGGATGACGAGCAGGCGCGCGACCTTCATGCCCGGCAGGCCGGTGAACAGCAACATGGCCGTGAGGAGACCGAAGAACGTCTTGAGTGTCACCGAGAGCGCGGTCCAGAGCGCCGTCCGGCCCAGGATCTGCCGAAAGACGGGATCCGCAGCCATCGCCCTAAAATGGTCGAGGCCCACGAACGCCACGCGCCGTCCGCTGCCGTCGGTCTTGAAGAATGCGGTCACGAAGGTGTCGAGGATCGGGTACGCAATGATGGCAGTCAGGAGCAAAAGGCTAGGCAAGAGCAGCAAGAAGGGCGTCCGATGCCGACGAAAACCTTGCCGGACACGGGACAACACCCAAGCGTGCCCCGCATCCTCGGCCGCAGCACCCGACGCCCATTCCACGGAATCGGCCCGGCTCAGCGCGCCCCGGTGGTCTCGTTGATCTTCTTACAGGCGTCGTCCAGCGCCTGCTGGGCCGGCTTGCCCCCGACCATCGCCTCTTGAATGGCGACCACGAGATCGTCAGAGATTTTCGCCCACACGCCGCTGGACGGGAAAATCACCGCCCCGTCCATCTCCTCGATGAATTGCCGCCAGCGCTTGTCGTTTTGAAACATCGGGTCCTTTGCGACGGCCGGCTTTTCGGGGAGCATGCCAAACCCCTTGTCGAATTCGAAGCGTCGCTTGTCCTGGTACATGAACTCCAGGAACTTCCAGGCGAGCTCTTTGTTTTTGGATTGATTGAACATCACCATGCTGTCCGTCATCACCTGGCTGGCGTTGATGGTCCCCTTGGGCGTGCGGGCGACCGCCCATTTCAGGTTCGGCTGATCCCGGTCGAGAATCCCGATGAACCACGGGCCGGTCCAGACCATGGCGAGCTTGCCCGCCGCGAACATATTCTGGATGTCGGAGCGGTTATTGGCCACCGGTCCGGGCTGGGTCACCTTGTCCTTGTTGGCGAGATCCACGTAGAACTGGAGCGATTTCACGCCGGCTGGACTGTTGGCTGCACACCTGCCGGCGTCGTCGAAGTATTTCCCGCCGGCCGTGTAAAAGAACATCGTCCAATTGTCGAGGTTCTGCCAATGCTTCGATCCGGGCAGGCCGAAGCCATAGACGGCCGTCCCGTGGAGCTTCTTGGCGGCTTGCACAAATTCGTCCCAGGTCTTGGGCGGGGCAAGCCTCGCGGCCTCGAAGAGATCCGTGCGGTAGTACAGGGATTTGGTCGACACAGCGACCGGCAATCCGTACAGGTGGCCCTGATATTTGCCGCCGTTGAACACAGCCGGGTAGAATTCTTTGGCGAAGTTCGCCGACACGAACCGATCTAACGGCTCCAGCGCTTTCATATCCACAAATTCATAGAGCCAGCGCGTCCCGACCAGCGCGAGGTCCGGTGCCTGCCCGCCAGAGTTCCACACCACCAGGCGATCCCGACCTTGAGCCCAGGGGATAATTTCGACCTCGACCTTCGTTCCGGGGTTCGCCTTCTCGAATTCAGCGCCGAGATTCACGTAGTAGGGGTTCGCTTTCGGATCGTATTCCATGAACACGACTTTGATGGTGTTCGCCTGTGCCCAGGCGCCGGCAGGCGCGAGCAGCGCGACGCACAACAACCAGAAGATACCCCGAGTCAATTTGCGCATCCCCATGGGTCCGTCCTCCTGATCAGACTGGTTGAGGGAGCGACTCCGTGAAGGTACCGAAGTGATTAGCACTCCGGCCCGGCGATGTCAACGTCGGCGATGTCGAATGACGGGCTCTGATACCGATACTGTCAGGAAGAAATGAAACGATACATGCGGCGCAAGATTCAAAGGCGAGTTCTACGGGTGGGGTTGGCTGCTGCCTTCGTTGGCGGTCTGGGGTCCGGTCAATTCCCCTTCTTTGATGAACACCTGGATGGAAGATTTGCTGCGCAATTCGGCCAGCCAGTCCTTGCGTCTGGCTTCGAACTTCTCTTGGAAGATCCGCTCGCGGATAGCGTCGCGGACCTCGGCGTACGGGGCGACAGCCTCGGTCCGCACACGCACTACCTTAATGATGTGGTAGCCAGCGTCGGATTCCACCAGCGGACCGAGATCACCGGCTTTCGTGCCGAAGGCAACCGCCTCGATCTGCGGCGCCAGATCACCCTTGTGGACGGTCAACGTCTCGAAGCCATCGCCGGGTGCCGGCCCGAGGGCCTCCTTGGCGACCTTGGCAAAATCGGTCCCGCCTCGAATCGCCGCGAGAGCCTTTTCGGCGCGGGCCTTCGCCGTCGCCGGGTCTTGCGCATCAGCCGGGAAAAGAATGTGCAGGATCTCCGCTTCGGGCTCTCGGCGGAAATCCTCCTGGTGCGCGGCGTAGAACTTCTGCAATTCGTCTTCGGTCACGATGATGGAAGAACGGATCTGGCGCGAGAGCAGCCGCCCAATCGCGAGCCGCTCGCCAATGCTGCGGCGAATCTGCTCCAGGGTGAGGCCTTCCGACTTGAGCAATGCCCGGAACTGGGCGTCGTCCGTCACATTGTTATTCTTCTTCAACTCGTCGATTGCGCCCTGGACTTCCGCCGCCGAGGGCAGCATGCCCTCTTTCTTGGCCACCTGGTACATTAGCCGCCGCTCGATCAAATCTTGCATCAGGGTTTGTGTCGCCTCTTCCACCCGACGGTCGCGCTCGGGGCCGACATAATCCTGGAAAATCTTGCGGATGACGGGCTGCCCTTCTTCTTGAATCTCGCTGAGCGTGATGGCCTCGTCATTCACGGAGGCGACGACGCGGTCCAAAACCATTTTTCCGGGATCGGCCGCCTCGGGCACCACGCTCTTTGACGGCGGCAAGGGTTTCGGGGTCACCGTCCGCGGGGTCGGGGTGCCCGCGGACGCGATAGCGGCACAGCAGAGTGATACGACGATTATTGCGGCCGCGAACGCCGACCGCCGCTTTCTCATCTACTTCTCTCCTGCCTTGCCGGTCCCTGGCGTGGGGGCCGCCGGCGCCGCGGAACTGGGGGGCTGCACCAGCGTGGGCGCTTCGGCCGCCGCACCGACAGGGAGCGGCCCATCATCTCGCGTGATCTTCGCCTTACTCTCCAAATCTTTGATCCACGCCTGGAAGCGCTCCGACTGCTTCTGCTCCAGCAATCGCCGCTGCAGCTGCCCCTTCACCTGCTCGAAGGTCAAGGGCGTGCCCTTTTTCCGCTCCACGAGCGTGATGAGATGGAAGCCGAAGGGAGTCTTAACCGGCGCGCTGACCTCATTGGGCTTGAGGGCAAATGCCGCTTTGGCGAAATCGGGCAGCATCTGCTCTCGGCTCAGGGTCCCCAGATCGCCGCCTTTGGGGGCACTGGCGGTGTCCTGTGAATACTTCTTCGCCAACTCGTCGAACGACACGTTCTTCGCGAGTTGGGCCTGGACTTCTTTGACTTGGTCTTCGTTGGGAACCAAAATGTGTTTGAGGTGTACCTGATCCCCCGAAAACTCGTCCGGATGGGCGTTGAAGTACTCCTGCACTTCCTTGTCGTCGACCTGGATCTTGCTGCCGATCTCCTCTTGCACCAGGGAACGGATCATCAACTCGCGCCGGAGGTTATTTACCTGCTCGGTGATGTCGGGCGAATCGCCCAGCTTGCGTTTTTCCGCTTCCTGCATCAACAGCTCGCGCCGGGCGACCCGATCGAGGAACTGCTTCTGCCCTTCTTTGGTGCTGAAGAAGGTCTGAACCTCGCGCGGAACGCGCTTCAGCTCTTGCCGCATGTCCTTTTCCAGGTCCCCGGTCGTGTATGACCACTCGTTGACTTTCAACACGACCGGCCCCTCGGGTTTGGCTACGGCTTTCGGAGCGCCGCTCTCTTTGCCGCAGCCCGCGGCCGCCAGCACGCACGCGGCGGCGACACACACCATCCATCGCTTGGTCACGCCTGACTCCTTCTCGGCACGGATCTTTGCCTAAAGCCTCGCTCACCGCATCCGGGCGACGGAATACGGCCAATTTAACGCGAGACCGTAACACCCGCAGTGAGCCTTTGCAAGAGCTTTCTGGTCGTTTCCAGGCGGGCTGAAGTGCTCGGGCCGTCGCTCCGATATTCGAGGGTGTCCTCGGGCAGATACTTCAGCCGGCCGCGCTCTGACCGGAGCAGCGCCAGGATGGTCTCGGGGGCAACCGGCGGGTTGGGGCCAAAGCGGACCCGGATGGCATCGGCTCGGGCGTCGATCTCCTGGATCCGCAATGCCTGGGCTTCGAGCTTGAGCGAGACGACCTCGAGCAGCCAGGCCGCCTCGGCGGGGATCGGGCCGAAGCGGTCGGCGAGTTCCGCCGAAAACTCGGCAAGCTGCCGCTGGTCTTTCACGGCGGTGAGCCGCTTGTACAGGTTCAGGCGCAGCGCCGCATCCGACACGTACGGTTCGGGAATGAAGCCGTCGGTGAGCCGGACGGTGGTCTCGAGGCGCTCTTCGCCCGGCTCGCCCTTCAGCTCGCGAATCGTGTCCTGGATCAGCTGCGTGTACAGGTCGTATCCGACTGCCGCGATGTGCCCCGACTGCTCCGCCCCGAGGAGGTTCCCCGCGCCGCGGATCTCGAGGTCCCGCGCAGCGATTTTGAAGCCGGATCCCAGCTCGGTCAACTCGGCGATGACCTGCAGTCTTTTCCGCGCGACTTCGCTGAGCCCGCCGTCGGCCGGGATGAGCAGGTACGCGTAGGCCCGGTATTTGTCGCGGCCGACCCGGCCCCGCAGCTGATAGAGCTGCGCCAACCCCAAGGTGTCCGCCCGATCGATCAAAATCGTGTTAGCCGAGGGCACATCGAGGCCGGACTCGATGATCGTCGTGCAAAGGAGCACGTCGACCTTCTTCAGATAGAAATCCACCATGATTTTTTCCAGCGCGGCGTCGCTCTGCTGGCCGTGCGCCACGCCGATGCGGGCTTCGGGCACGAGCTGCTTGAGGCGGCGGGCCATGGTATGGATGCTCTCCACCCGGTTATGGACGAAGAAGACCTGGCCGCCCCGCGCCATCTCGCGCTGGATCGCCTCGGTGACGACGTCCGGCTCGAATGGCGTCACGTAAGTCCGGATGGCCAGGCGTTCCTCGGGCGGGGTCTCGATCGTGCTCACGTCGCGGACGCCCAGCATGGTCATATGCAGCGTGCGGGGAATCGGGGTGGCAGTGAGCGTGAGCACATCCACTTCGCGCTTGAACTGCTTGAGGGCCTCCTTGGCGGCCACGCCGAACCGTTGCTCTTCATCTACCACCAAGAGGCCGAGCGAGCGGAAGCGCACGTCTTTCTGCAGCAGACGATGCGTCCCGATCACGATGTCCACCGTCCCGTCTTCGATCCCCTTGATTGCGGCGCGCTGCTCCGCTGCCGGCCGGAAACGACAGAGCAGCTCGATCTTGGCCGGGAAGTTGGCGAACCGCGCGCTGAAGGTTTGGTGGTGCTGCATCGCGAGGACGGTCGTGGGCACGAGCACGGCGGCCTGCTTGCCGTCCATGATCGCCTTGAACGCCGCGCGCAGCGCGACCTCGGTCTTGCCATACCCGACGTCGCCGCAGACCAGGCGGTCCATCGGGTGAGGCCGCTCCATGTCGCGCCTCACATCGGCGATGGCCTGCAGCTGGTCCGGAGTTTCGTCATACGGGAAGGCCGCCTCGAATTCCTTCTGCCAGGGCGAATCGCTCGAGAACGCATGCCCTTCCACCACCTGGCGCGCGGCGTACAAGCGGAGCAGTTCTCCCGCCATCTCACGCACGCTGGCCCGGACCCGCTCCTTGGCCTTGGCCCACGACGTCCCGCCAAGGCGGTCCAGGGCGGGCGTGGCGGATTCGCCGGCGACGTAGCGCTGCACCAGGTGAAACTTCGAGACTGGAACGTACAGCGTGGCGCGATCGGCGTACTCCAGATGCAGGAAATCCCCGGCGTCGCCCCCGATCAGGATCTGCTCCAGCCCGCGGTACTGGGCGATACCGTGATCCACATGGACCACGTAGTCGCCCACCTTCAGATCGGCGAAGGAGGTGAACGGCAGGGCCTCTTTCGGCCGGGTGCGCCGGCGCGGCAAGGCGTGCGCACCGAAGATCTCCTGCTCGGTCACCACGTGGAGACCGAGTTCCGGCAGGCCGAACCCCGCCGTCAGCTCGCCAACCCAGAGGGCCATGCCGCCGGGCTCCGGCACCTCGCGTCCGAGCCGTGCCCCCAGGTCGTGATCGCGCAGGATCTCCTGCAGGCGGCGACCCTGCGCCTCGCTGCGGGCCACCAGCACGATGCGATCGAGCTGCCGGCGCCAGCCGTCCAGTTCTTCGAGAAACGTCGTGATTCGCCCGCGATGCACCGTCGCACTGGTGCTCGTCATCTCGCGGCCGGGCGCACCGCCCTCACGGGGTGGTCCTGAAAACGCCTCCAATCGCAGCACTGCGTGCTGTTGCCCCGCCTCCTGAAAACGTTCCCAATCGGTCCAGCGCTCTTCGGCCGGCGGGAAGAGGGGTGCCAGGTCCGGCTCGTGCTCGCGCTCGGCGGCGATCTCCTCGCCGAGCGTCGCCGCCCGCTCGGTGAGCGCGGCCGGTTCGTCCCACACGACCACTCCGTCGGCGGGGAGGTAGGCCAGCAGCGACTCGGTCTCGGTGAGCAGATCGGGCAGGAACACATCCCATTCCGGCATGGACCGGCGCTGCTCCAGCGCTTCGACCAGAACCGGGGAGAGGCCGACGGCCGCCCGGAGAGCCCGGGTCCGAAGCCGCGTCGACAGCCGGCCGGCTGCCTCTTCGGTCAGCAAATATTCTTGGAGGGGAAGGATCGTGACGCGGTCTGCAGGGCCGAGCGAACGCTGCGTCTCCGGATCGAAACGCCGCAGCGAATGGACCTCGTCGCCGAAAAACTCGACCCGCACCGGCTGCCGCTCATTGGGCGGGAAGCAGTCCAGAATGCCGCCGCGCGTGGCGTACTCTCCCGGCTCGGAGACTTGACCGACACTCCGATACCCGCCGGCGGTGAGCGCTTGGATGACCGCTTCGCGCGCAACACTGCGTTGCGGATAGAGCGAGAGGACAGCTTGGGCGAGTTGGCCGGGGGGAAGCGTTCGGAGCAGGGCTGCCGGGACCGAGGCCACCACAACGGATACGGCCGCGATGGAGAAACGGTGGAGCGTGTCCACCCGCCCGGCCCGGGTTTCGGGATCGGCCTCCCGCTCGGGCAGCAGTGCGACCTGCTCTTCTCCGAGGAAGAACCGAAGATCTTGGGCCAGCCCGGCCGCAGCCTCGTCCGAGCGCGCCACGACCAAAAATGGGCGCCGCGTGCCGCCGACCCAGGCGGCGATGGCGAGTGCCCGGGCCGCCCCATGCAGCCCCGACAGGCGGATTTCTGCGCCCGGCGCGAACTGTTCCGCGTCGTCAGCGAACTGCCACTGGTGCCAGACAAACTCAGGAAGCATAGGCCGTACGGCCGTTTCCGGCCGCGCTGTAGTCTACCCCATCAACCCGGGTCGAGACGCCTGAAACTGCGCAGAATACGCCGAGGTGGGATGAATCAGCATACCATCAGGACGATGATTGGATACGCCGGATCAAGGTTGTCGTCGAGTTCCCATCTACGTACGGCAAGCTGCGCACGCTGCCGCCGCGCGCCAGCACGAAATCCGCACCGACGATTTGGCTCACCGGCCAGTCGCCACCTTTAACCAAGACGTCCGGCCGGATCGCACGAATGACCTGCGCGGGGTCCAACTCTTCGAATGTGACAACCAAGTCCACAGCCGCCAGGGCAGCCAAGACGGCGGCGCGTTCCGGCGCCGGCACGATCGGCCGGCCGATGCCTTTCAGCGTGCGCACCGACGCATCGCTGTTGATCGCGACAATCAAGAGGTCGCCGAGCGACCGCGCCTGCTCGAGGTATCGCGTGTGCCCGTGATGCAAGAGGTCAAAACAGCCGTTCGTGAACACGACGCGCCGTCCCGCCGCCTGGGCCCGGCGGACCGCCCGCACGGCTGCGGTCAACGATTTCACTTTGGCCATCGCCTGCACGGGTCGCTTGCACTTGGCCGCTCGCTTGAAACGGCTTGTTGAATGCTTTTCGGCTCTCTGTTTGCGGTCAACGCTCATGATTGCTCGTGTTCGCGGTCGTGCTCGTGATCGGCTCGGTGCACGGCGCTCGGTGCGTTTTCGTCGCTCGCGGCTCGCGGCTCGTGGCTCGCCCTCAGCTCTGCGCTCTCATCTCCATTTCTTCCAGAATCGCCGCACCGAGCAGCGGCACAAGCAGCTCGTGGTGGCCGGTCAAGGCGTAGCCGGTGCCGCCGCGTGCAACGGGCCGGCGGACCACGTTCTGTGTCGGTCGGTAGTGCTGGATGAAGTCAAGATTCACTGTGACGAAATCCTGCACCGAATGCCCGAGATTCCGGGCCAGCGTGAGCGCCTTCAAGAACACTTCCGGTAGCAGCACCGCCGACCCGATGTTGAGATACACGCCCCCGCCGCCCAGTTCTGCGACAACGGCCGCGAGCAGCCGAAAATCATGCAGGGACGCGGCGCCCGTTGCCGCGCCGTCGCAGCCGGGGTGCATGTGGATGATATCGGTCCCGACCGCCACGTGCACGGTGCAGGGCACGTCGGTCCGGGCGCAGGCGGCAACCAGGCTATGGGCGAGGTGCGGCGGCCGCATCTGCAAGAGGCGATCGCCGACTGCCCGGCCGAATCCCACCTTGGCCCCTGATTGAATAATGGCATCATTAATGAACCGGCCGGTTTCCTCGGCCATGCCGAATTCGCCTCCTGCCAGCTGTGTCTCGACGTCTTCAGAGGTGAAGCCGGCGGCCGCAAGCTCGAAATCGTGAATGACCCCAGCCCCATTCAGGGCGATGGCGCTGACGATCCCCCGCCGGATCAAATCCACCAGGATGGGCGAGAGCCCGACCTTGATGACGTGGGCCCCCATTCCCACGATGACCGGCTTCTTCCGCTGGCGGGCGCGCACCACGGCGCGCGCGACCTCCCGGACCTGAACCGCCGCGAGGTGTTTGGGGAGGCTGTCGAGAAATTGGCGGAAGCTCCCGCCGGGATTCCAGGGCTGGGCGGCATCCTCGACCCGGACCTTGCTCGGCCGCGAGGCCAACGGGTAGGTCCGGATTCCGTGGGGGTCGAGCGGCTGCTGGGGCATCATTGTCTCTCTTCGGGGTCGTGCCAATCGGGCTGAAGCTACCATACTTCCGGCGCCGGGCCAAACGTTAGGCCGTGGTGTCCTCGGATCGGGTCAGCACGATGCGATGGGGGTAAGGGACCGGGATATGCTCCCGGTCGAAGC
Source organism: Vulcanimicrobiaceae bacterium (assembly GCA_035505475.1). Taxonomy (GTDB): domain Bacteria; phylum Methylomirabilota; class Methylomirabilia; order Methylomirabilales; family 2-02-FULL-66-22; genus 2-02-FULL-66-22. Next base: position 5,369 of record DATJQT010000112.1, on the reverse strand, counting down.
GGAGCTTGACTCGCCTTCGCAGGTCGCGCGCGACCTCCCATTGCTTGGACGGAAGCGTCTTGACGAGCATCCGGATCGTCACCTGCGAGTCCGTGATGGCTTCGACACCCAGCACCTGCGGCGCGTCCAGCAGCAGCGGACCGATGCCCGCATCCCCTGCGAGTAGGCGCGCCTCGTCCGCCAGGATCGTGAGTGTACGGTCGAGATCGGTGTCGTGCGTCACCCCCACTTCGAGGACGACCCGCGACCACCCCTTGGTCTGGTTGCTGACGACTTTGATTTCGCCGTTCGGAATGAAATGGACGACGCCCTGCAGGTCGCGGACGATCGTGGTACGGAGGCTGAGCCGCTCGACCTGCCCGCTGACGCCGGCCGCCTGGATCACGTCGCCCACGTGGAACTGGTCTTCGAGCAGAATGAAGAATCCCGCGATGACGTCCTTGATCAGACTCTGCGCGCCAAAGCCGATGGCGAGCCCGGCAACTCCTGCTCCCGCCAGCAGCGGCGTGATGTCCAGCCCGATCTCGCGCAGACCCATCAGCAACGCAACCACCACGATGATCGCCGTCCCGACCGTCTGCAAGAGGCCGGCGAGCGTGCGCGCGCGCTTTTCCAGCTCGCTCGGGGCGGACCCGGATTGCGTAAAGCGGGCAATGCGGCTCGTCAGCGCGCTGAGCAGCCGTACCAGCAAGACGGTGAGCAGGACGATGAGTAGCAGCCGCAGACCGCTGCTGCGCGCCCAGAGCAGGACGTCGTGAAATTCGGGAATCATCTATTCCTCTGAGGGGGTGGGTTGACGGTGCCGAACAGTAGCCGTCCGGCGGCCGGCTTGTCAAGCAGCGGCCGGAGAGGAGAGGGCCGGACCGATTTTGATCTTGACGCGCTAGGCAATGGTCGCGTATCCTTCAATTCCTTAAAAAGGAACGGTCCAGACAGCACATGGAAATCGTCTCACCACACATGGGGGCATCCGGCCCCCAGACCTACCTTGAGTTTTTCAACGCCTTAACCCTAGCCGTATACGTGTATGGTCCGCTTGGCCTCCCGGTGGCACGCAGCGGACCACTGCATCGGGAAGGAGGTCGCGCATGAGCGATACGGAGGCACAGCTTTTTGCTCGGCTGAAGGAGGAGCATCCCGAATTCCGCCGGTTAGCCGAGAAGCACCGTGAATACGACATCAAAATTGGCGAGTACGACCGCATCTACTACCTCACCAGCGAGCAGGAACGCAAACGCAAGGAATTGCAAAAACTGAAGCTGAAGATCAAAGACGAAATGTACGCCATCATGCGGCAAATCCAACATGCCCATCAAGAAGAGGTTGTCCCATCTTGATCGCCGCGGACAGGCGCACATGGTTGACGTGGGCGCCAAATCGGAGACGGCCCGCGAGGCCGTCGCCCGGGGATTTGTCGCACTGCGGCCGGAGACGGTCCGCTTAATCGAGGATCGGTCGATTCCAAAGGGCGATGTATACGCGGCGGCGCGTGTCGCCGGCATCCTCGCCGCCAAACGAGTGCATGAGTTGATCCCGCTGTGTCACCCCCTGCTCCTCACCGCGGCGGAGGTGGGTTTTCGCCCCAGCCGTGCCCCCTCTGGCATCCACGTGGAATCTCGGGTCAAGACCACGGGAAAGACTGGCGCTGAAATGGAGGCGCTGACGGCCGTGTCCGTGGCCGCCTTGACCATCTACGATATGTGCAAGGCAGTCGACAAGGACATGGTCATTGGAAACGTGCGCCTGGTGTACAAGGCGGGCGGGCGGAGCGGTGTGTACCGCCGTACCGGCGAGGCTTTGGCGCGCGCGAGGAGTTTCGCGTCCGTAGCCGCGGACGCCCATGCTGCCGAGCGGCTCACGGCCGGGTTTTCGATCGACAACGGTTGACCGGGGTGTGTAGTGGGCCCAGCGCGGGGCGACCACCACATCCTTTTTTGAGTGCACGCGTTGTTCGCCCGCCTTTCCCATTCACAGGAGGGTGCCACCACTACCATGACGGTCAGCACTTGCGGCGCCACGAATCGTTGCTTCTAGGGAGGACCTGGGTATGCCGTTCCAAGACAAGACCTTGACCTGTGTGGATTGCAACCAGACGTTCGTATTCACCGCCGGGGAGCAGGAGTTTTACGCCCAGAAAGGGTTCCAGAACGCCCCTAAGCGCTGCAAAGCCTGCAAGTCGGCGAAGCGGGCCGGGGGCGGCATGGGCGATGGCGCCGGCAGCCGCGAGTTGTTTGAGGTGGTGTGTTCCTCCTGTGGGCAGAAGACCACCGTCCCGTTCAAGCCCACTGCCGACCGCCCGGTCTATTGTCGGACGTGCTTCCAGTCCCGGCGGACGAGCGGCATGCGGCCGTAGCCACCCGCACACCTTGACCAGACCGGATGCCGCGTACGCGGCGTTCGGTCTGGTTTGTTCGACTCGCCGATTCATCCCGCCGATTGCACCGAAAGACATTGAACCGGCAGCAAATCGTATGCTAGAAGTAGGCTGCTGACCGCGTTGCCCTTTCCCTGGAGCCAGGATGCCGCGTCCGATCTCGCCCGCGGTGGGCGCGATTTTACGAGAGATTCCGTCCGTCGACGAACTGCTTGCGTCCGCGCGGATTCGCGCCCTGCTCGAGGAGCAGCCACGCTGGGCGGTGCTCGACGCCGTTCGCGCGGTGCTGGCCGAGTCGCGCCAACAGCTCTTGTCCGGCGATCTGGACCCCGAGGCGGGCCGTGCGCTGGTTCGGTCGGACGCGGTCGTGGAGCGGGTGGCCGCCGGTGCGGCGCGCAAGGCAGCGGGGTCGCTCCGCCCGGTGCTCAACGCGACGGGCGTCATCTTGCACACGAACCTGGGGCGGGCCCCGCTCGCGGGCGCGGCACTCGACGCCATTCGCGCCGCCGCCCAAGGGTATAGCACGCTCGAGTTCGACCTCGCCACAGGCGAGCGCGGCAGCCGTCAGGCGCATGTGGAGTCGCTGCTGCTTGCCCTCACCGGCGCGGAGGCCGCGCTGGTGATCAACAATAACGCGGCCGCCGTCTTCCTCGGAATCAACACGCTGGCCAACGGGCGCGAGGTCGTCATCTCGCGCGGCGAATTGGTCGAGATCGGCGACTCCTTCCGGATCCCCGACGTGATGACCGAGGCGGGCGGGCGACTCCGGGAAGTGGGGACCACCAACCGCACCGTGCTCCGGGATTATGAGCAGGCGGTCGGCCCCGAGACCGCCCTGCTCCTCAAAGTCCACCGTAGCAACTTCGAATTGCTCGGCTTCACGGCCGAGGTGGACGTGGCCGACCTCGCGGCCCTGGGCAAGGCGCGCGGCCTGCCAACCATGCAGGATCTGGGCAGCGGCGCGCTACTTGACCTGTCCGCCTTCGGCTGCCGGCGCGAGCCATTGCCGTCCGACGCGATCCGCGCCGGCATGGATCTGGTAACCTTCAGCGGCGACAAGCTGCTCGGGGGACCGCAGGCCGGCATCGTGGTCGGACGCCGGGATCTCGTGGCGCGGCTTCGGCGCAACCCCTTGGCGCGCGCCGTCCGGATCGATAAGCTCTGTCTGGCGGGCCTGGAGGCGACCCTGCGCCTGCTCCGAGATCCCGAGCGCGCCCGGCAGGAGATTCCGGTGCTCCGGATGCTGAGCCGGTCGGTCGCCGAGATCGGTGCCCGGGCCGAGACACTGGCCACCCGTCTGGCCTCGGCCACGCCCGCACTTCGGGCGACGGTGGAAGACGCGACGTCGGAGGTGGGGGGCGGCGCCCTGCCCCTGCAGGTGCTGCCCACCCGCGTCGTGTCGCTCGAGTGGCCGGACGGCGCGGGCGCCCTGGAATCCCGCCTCCGGCTGGGGAATCCCCCGCTTCTGGTGCGCATCAAAGACGACCGTGTGTTGCTGGACCTCCGCACCGTGGACCCGGACGACGATGCGGTTATCCTGGGCTGTATCCTGAATGCCCGTCAAGGGCAGGCGGATGGCGCATGAGTGAGACCCCCGAAACTTCACCGGTTGAAGAGCAATCCGCGCTCCCCGCGCTGGCGGAGGACGCCAACCTGCTCGCCCTGGTGCAGAATCCAAAGACGCCCGCCGAGGTCCTCGCGCAGGTGCTGGACCACCCCCGCCTGTCGCCAGAGGTGCTGGTCGGTCTCCTCCGCCATCAGCGTACGCCCGGATGGGCGATCGCCGACTTTGCCGAGCATGCGACCGGCACGCTCCTGACGACGCTGCTGGGCTCGCTCGAGGGCCTCAATCGATGGTCCGAGGCGCTGGAAGGGCTGCTGGCCAACCCCGAGCTGCCCGCGATCAAACAGTCCACCATCCAGCGGGCGCTGGACATGGCCAGACGGCGCGAGGCGGAAGGCGGACGGAAGAAGAGCCTCCTGCTTCAGATCCGTGAAATGCCCGTCGGGGAGCGGCTGGCACTGGCCAAGAAGGGCAACAAAGACGTCCGCATGATCCTGATCAAAGACAGCAACGAGATGATCGCGCTGGAGACCGTCGCCTCCTCCCGGATCACCGAAGGCGAGATTCTGTCAATTGCCATGATGCGAGACGCCTCGGATAAGGTGCTGCGCTACATCGCAAACAACCGGCGCTATCGGCAGAACCGACAGATCGTCTGGGCGCTGCTCAACAACCCGAAGACACCGGTGGGCTCGGCACTCAGCCTGAATGTCAGCGGCCTCACCGACCGGGAACTGACCGAACTGTCGAAGAGCCGCAACGTGGCCGGGGCGATCAGCCGCGCCGCGAAGACGATCATCGACCGCCGGAAGGGTGCGTCCGGGGGTGGCGGGGGGCACTGACGCATGCGGGGATTGTTCATCACGTTCGAAGGCGGCGAAGGGTCGGGCAAGACCACTCAGTTCAAGGCGCTCTTGAATCACCTGGCCGCCGGCAGCTACGAAGTAGTCGAGACCCGCGATCCGGGCGGCACCACGATCGGGAATCAGATCCGGACCGTCCTGCTGGACGGCGAGAATGACCGCATGGATCCCCTGACCGAGCTGCTGCTCTACGAGGCGAGCCGCCGGCAGCTGGTGTGCGAGGTCATCCGGCCCGCCCTGGCGGCCGGCCGCGTCGTCATCTGCGACCGGTTCACCGATTCGACCGTCGCCTACCAAGGCTACGGGCGCGGGCTGGATTTGGCGCTGATCGAGCGGCTCAACGCGATGGCGACCGCCGGGGTTCGCCCGGACCTCACGTTGCTGCTCGATATCGACCCGACGTTGGGGCTCGCCCGCATCAGCGGACGGCTCCGCGAGCATCACAAGCTGGACCGGCTCGAAGGGGAATTGCTGGATTTCCACCTGGCGGTGCGGAAAGGATTCCTCGCCCAGGCCGCCGCGGAGCCGCGCCGGTTCCTGGTCCTCGACGCGACGCAGGGCATTTTGG
>DATJQT010000111.1:0-1012 GCA_035505475.1 Vulcanimicrobiaceae bacterium | reverse complement strand
CGCGCGGCGGCGACGAGGCCGACCACCATGTCCGGGTTGAGCGCATTGCGCCGGTCGGGGCGGTTCATGGTGATGGTGAGGAGCCCGGAGTCGAGGTGCTGCAGGACCATTTCATTTGCGCTCATGGGATTTCGCTTTCGTTGTTGTTGGTTGTTGCTTTGCTCCGTCATTCCGGGGCGGTGCGCAGCACCGAACCCGGAATCTCGAGGTTCCGGGTTCTCGCTTCGCGAGCCCCGGAACGACGGTGGGATTACTTCTTGACCAGCGGGCAGCGCGACTGCTCGAGCGACTGGAACGCCTGGTCGCCGGGCACCGTGGCCACCAGCTTGTAATCATCCCAGCGGCCCTTGGATTCGGACGGCTTCTTCACCTCGAACAGATACATGTCGTGAACCATGCGGCCGTCCTCGCGGATGCGGCCGCCCTTGGCGAAGAAATCATTGATCGGGGTGTCCTTCATGATCTTGATCACCGCCGCGGAGTCGGTGGTGCCGGCCGCCTTCACGGCCTGCAGATAGTGCGTGACGGAGGAATAGACGCCGGCCTGCGCCGAGGTCGGCGGCCGCTTGACGCGTTCCATGAAGCGTTTCGAGAAGGCCCGGGTGTCGTCATTGAGATCCCAGTAGAAGGCTTCCGCAAGCAACAGCCCCTGCGCGGTGTCGAGGCCGATCGAGTCGATATCGGTGACAAAGGCAAGCAGTGGCGACATCTTCTGGCCGCCCTTCATGATGCCGAACTCGGCCGCCTGCTTGATCGCATTCACGGTGTCGCCGCCGGCATTGGCGAGTCCGATCACCTTGGCCTTGGACGATTGGGCCTGCAGCAGGAAGGAGGAGAAATCGGAGGTATTCAGGGGATGGCGCACGCTGCCCAGCACCTTGCCGCCGGTCTTGAGCACCACATTGGTGGTGTCCTTCTCCAGATCCTGGCCGAAGGCATAATCGGCGGTCAGGAAGAACCAGGTGTCGAGCCCGCTCTTCACCGCCGCAAGCCCCGTCACATTGGCCTGGGC
>DATJQT010000110.1:0-6699 GCA_035505475.1 Vulcanimicrobiaceae bacterium | reverse complement strand
TTGTTCTCGATCGCGTTGCGCACATCGTTGAAGCTCGACCAGCCCCAGCGCTCCAGCTCCTCACGCCAGATGACCTCGCCGACCGCCTCGCGCATGGCCTTGAACGCCTCCTTCAACTCGCCCATGTTGCGCCAGCGGAATCCCTTGCTCTGCACCTCGCCGGTGCGGATCTTGTGCTGGGCGACGAAGGCCGCCGCCTCCCGCGTGCCGGGCCGGTTGCCGGCGGTGTCGATGGGATCATCCGGCGCAGTGGCAAAGTCCTCGACGTCCTGAGTGAAGAATTCGCTGGCGCTGGTGGCGTTGATCGTGGTCAGCACCTTGCACCGCTTGTAAGCGATCTTGAGCACGGTGTTGACCTGATCGTAGATATCCGGATTGGGTTTGCGGCCGGTCTGCTGCTCCAGGATTTTCGGGTCCTCGCCCGGGAAAGTGGCGCCGCAGCCGCCGGTCTTCGCCCAGCAATACCACTCGTTGCGGTCCTTCGCCCGGCGGATATTCGGCTTGCCGCAGTTCGGGCAAACCCGCTCGGCCTGCCGCCAGCGGTACTTCGACTCCCAGGAGTTGCACGAGCCGGTCCCCTGGCCGATTCGCTGCTCGCCGTGGTACGCGATGGCGTCCACCTTGTAGTAGAAGAACGGTTCGCCGGCGTGATCCGCACCCGTCCAGTCCTCGACGCGGATGGCCTCGGTGTACGCGATGTCGATGCCGAACAACACGCACAGCTTGTCCGCGCCGGGCTGCAGCAAGGTCGGCTTGGTTCCGCCCGCGCGCCCGTAGTCCACGCCCTCGATCATCAGTATTTCCGCCGCCTGGCGCAGGATTTCGCGCCGCCGGATGGCAATCTCCAGATCGCCGCCACCGGCCGGGGCCGGTGCCGGAACTAGGGCGGTGTTACGATTGCCGTTGGAGTCCGATCGGCTATCGGCAATCGGTTCGATCGGCGCCGGGGCGGGCGTGACAGCGCTCGCCCCATTGCGGTCCTTGTACTTTCCGTTGAGAAATCCCATCTTGCTCTTGTTCCTTTTTTTGCATTGGTTGCAGTCGATCGTCTTGGGGTGCGGGCCATCGCCGCGAATCAGGCGATCCTCGACGTGGCCGCACTCCAGTTCATAGCGGTACATCCCCACCAGGCACGTCGCGTGAACCTGCTGCACTTGCCGCAGATACCGCTCCGGCTCCTCGTAGGGCATGCCGCAGTAATCCGCCCACTCCCGATCCGTCATGCGCCGGAATCGGTGGCCGGCATCGTAGTGGTACTCGCGCAGCACCAGACACTCCGCGCAGACTTTCCCCCGCAGGCGCCGGTCTTGGAAATCCCGCAGACCTTGTGCCTTGCGCTCGCAGTCGGCTTCGAAGGGGCTGGCCATCTCAAGCGACCTTCTGATGCGGATACACGCCGCGGATGCAGCGCGTGAAAAACCCGCCCACCGATGGGGCGGTGATCACGTCCTCGGCGACGGCCGCCGGAACCCCGTAATACTCGTAGGTCGAACCACCCCGGAATTCTACGCGCAGGCGGTTTTTCTTGGCATCGTGCCCTACGGCCACGACGTTCGAGCTATCGACCGGCTTCATTTCCATACCGGAGACACCTCCGCCTCGATATTGACATGCTTACGTAAGCATGTCAATAGGGAGGTTGGGATGGGTTGCCAATATGCCTACGTAGGGATAGGCTATAGGATGAGATGGGAAGAAAACCGGACGCTGATCCCGTAGCCTCGGCGCTGGTGCAAAAGCGCTGGGACAAGACTACGGAGAAGGAACGCCGTGAGGTAGGTAGGCGGATGGCCGCCGCGCGATGGGAGGGTCACGTCGCGAAGCGGCCGGCGTCGGCGCGGCGCAAAAAGGCAAAGACATGATCCGTCACCTGCTAGCGCTCGCCGCGCTCGAGTTGTACGTTACCGCCAAACGTTTGGCAAAGTTGTGACGAATCTGCAACTGTTCCTGGCCCTGGGCATCCCCGTTCTGTTCAACCCCCCCGCGCGCGATTTCTGGTTACGTGACCCGCGTCATATTGCAGGTGCGCTGGTTCGCCGGCGTCCGGTTGGTGATCTCGCCTCCTGGCAGGAGCGGCAGTCTTTTCGCAACCTGACCCGCGAATACTCGCCTCTGGGATCCGTTCCCTATCTTGAGGGCGTGGTTGTCTCATCGCCTTATGTGGACGTCCGCGTCGTTCCGCTGGCTCTCTGCGGCATGAAGCATCAGCCGAGGCCTTCCGCATCGCGATCCTTTCTGGCCGCAACTGTGGCTGCCCGGATCGGAGAATCGGCTTGGAGGGGCAAATATGCCGTCTCGTGGGGTCCGTATGCGGACACGATTCGAACGGATCTTGCTGCGCAACCCTGCCAGCCGGAACTATTGGAGGCGTTCGGAATCATGCATCCGGAAGCGTTCCGAGCCGCCGCGTCGCAGTTTCAGGGCGGTCAACCCCGAAGTGTAGATTCGGTTTGGGAAGTGCTGTCGTTGGAAGCATGGACACGGGCATGTTTGACATAGCCACTGGCAGTTTTGGAGTAAATCATGGAGAACAACGAACCAAAGAAAGATGTGAAGGCCACCGGGAAACGGGCCTACTCAACCCCGGAACTCAAGTCCTTCGGGGACGCTGTTGAGATAACGCGTGGAACTGCAATTAAGGGCGGGGACGGCGGTGGGACCCACAGCCGGCAGTAGCGGGCTGCTTTCCTTCGATTCCTACGGCTTCGAAGGGTTGTCAGTCGCCGAGAGCAATAGCGATGCCCTGCTCGGCGGGGTCCAATGGGTAAGACCCGGCGGCGAGGACACTCCCTGGTTCGGATACCTGGGGAAAGCTTTGCCTACCGCTTCGAATCGGTGGCCGACGTTCTCGTCCCTCGCGACGGCGCCGGAATCCATCTCCACATTCACCCCGGCGCGGACGCCCATGACGTCGCCTTCGCCCTCCATCGCGGCGTCATCCCGCGTGTGCTTCACCTTCGCGGCATTCCCTGTCTTCACGCCAGCGCAGTCATGACCGGCGAAGGCATCGTCGCCTTCTCCGGCGAGAGCGGCGCAGGCAAGTCCACGGCTGTCGCCTGTCTCGTCGCCGCCGGCTATCCGCTCGTCTCGGATGACGTGCTCCCCTTGCGCCTCGACGGGGGCACGGTCTTCGCCGGTCCCGGGCTTCCCGGCATCCGCATCCATCCCGAGCGCGTCCCGTTCGCCCCGCTCTCGGCTCGCTGCTCCCCCCGCCGCAAGCCCGGCTACAAGGCCGAATGGCAGGTTCCTCCGGAGCAATGTGTCGCGGTCCCAAGCCCCCTCGCTCGCATCTATCTCCTCGAGCCTCACCGCGGCGGCGCCCCGGACCACCTCGCCAGCGTCGTTCCCGTGCCGCCCGCCGAAGCGCTGCTCGCCATGATCAAGAACTCCTTCTGGATGAGCGCAAGGTACACACCCGCCCTCGCCACGGACCTCACCGTCTTCGGCGCCGTGGTCCGCTCCGTCCCGGTCTTCCGCCTCTCCTATGAATTGTCGGCCGCCGGCTTCGACGCCGTGCGCAAGATGCTACCATGCTTTCCCCACTGATCCTCGAGTGCGCCCGGCCCAAGCCGGATCGCGCCCGCCTGCGCCAGTTCGCCGCCGCGGTCGACGATTGGGACGCCGTTGTGTCTCAGGCCGAAGAACACGGTTTGGCCCCTCTGCTCCATTGGCATTTGCAGGCCGAGGGCGCCGACGTCCCCGAAGCCCCAGCGCACCGCCTGCGCGACCGCTTCCGCCGCAACGCCTGCCGCAACCTGCGCTTCGGTTCCGAACTCCTGCAGCTTTCCGCCACTCTGGAGTCTGCCGGGATCCCGGTCCTTGCCTTCAAAGGCCCCGTCACCGCCTGGACCCTCTACGAATCTCCGGCCCTGCGCGAAATGAGCGACGTGGATATCCTGGTCCCCCCCGCCGATGCCCGCCGCGCTTACGATCTCCTGCTCTCCGAAGGCTGCGTCTCCAACTATCCCGGCGCCGACTGGCGCATGTTTGACTGGCTCTCCGAAACCTCTCTCAACTTCGGCGAGGTCCCGATCGACCTGCACTGGGCCAGCCTCCCCCGCCTCCTGCGCTTCGCCGACGCCGGCGCCGGCGCCTGGATGCGCAGCCGCCAGGTCCCGGTAGCCGGCGGCGCCGTGCGCACCCTGTCGCCCGAAGATCTGCTGCTGTTCCTCTCTATCCACGGCGCCAAACACTGCTGGACCTCGCTCAACTGGCTCGCCGACTGGTCCCGCCTCGCCGCCCGCCCCGAAGTCGACTGGGACGTGGTCATCGCGCGCGCCCGCGCCGGCCGCGCCTCGCGCACGCTGTCCCTGGCCCTCGCGCTGATTCGCGACCTGCTGGAATGCCCTTCGCCGGTGGATCTCCCCGGCGACCCCATCGCCACCGCGCTCGCGCAGCAACTCAGCCGCGAGCTTCGCAGCGGCTCCGGCTGGCCGCATACCACCGGCCAGCGGATCCGTTTCGCTGCCGCCCTGGCCGAAACCCCCGCCGCCAAGGCGCTTGTATTCTGGAACCCGCTTCAGCCCACCCTCGCCGATGATGCCTGGCTCCGGTTCCCCCGGGCGCTGTATCACACGTATTACGTGGCCCGGCCGCTCCGCCTCGTGGCCAAGTACACCGCCAGGCTACTTCAGCCCCGCCTGCGTCGCCTTCACCAGCGTGTTGTCCGTCATCGTGATGGAGTACACGCTCGAGGGCTCACTGGCGCTGCTGACATTGTCCACGATGACGCGGCTCGTGCCGCCACCGGCTGCCAGGACCACGTTGTCGAAAGTCCCTGACGCGGCAGGTGGACGGCACGCCGTCTTCATTCGTCGCGATCTTGGATGACTTACATCAGGATACTCAGTCAAACACCGTCGGGGCGCCGCGTCGCGCAAGGAGGCAAAGGCCAAACGGACCTGTGACCGCCTTGACCAGATAATCGGATTCTTCGCGAACCTCGCGCTCGACCGATTCCGCGGCGCTCTGCCCGACCTTGGCCCATCCGCGGGGAAACGTCCAACAGCCATCTTCCGATTCGCGGACCAGTAACACGCGGCCGATCTGAAAGACAGCGCCGCGCACGTCCACCTTGGGAGTCGCGTAGCCTGCCTCGGCTGCGAAAAGTCCCTTTGCCAATGCGACGGCCAGCGGCTCAGGACCAGCCATGAGCGCGGCTGCGATTTCGGACAGCTCCTTGTAGCGTTCGAGGTCGTAGGCGTTCTGCGCGTAGGCGATGCCGGTCTGAGAGATGGCCTGAATGCGCTGGGCGATGGAAATCCAGTTCGTCGGTGTCTGCATCACGTATTTCTATGATGCGACACTCCACGCGCATCGACCCGCTGTAGCCGGGTGAGACGCCAGGTTCGGAGTGTCGAAGAGCTTTTTGGCAGGTGTGGCCTGTGTCGCCAATCCGGATGCCAATGTAGTCGTAATCATGGCAGCGAAGTTCAACGCATAGAAGGCAAAAGAGCCTGAAAAGGGGTGTGACGAAAACCCTCTTGCCCGCTTCACGGTGTGAAGTGGAAAGTAAAGGACTTATGGGGGGCAAAATGGCGTGCCAAAAACTACAGTTTTTGACACAGCAGCGCGTAAGCCGTTGGTTTTCTGGACCCGTAAAGCTCTAAACACTTGTTTCGACCGTTTTTCTCGTTTCAGCCCCGTGTGCGGTTAAAACAGGTTTCCGGCCCCGAAGACTGCACGATTTACTTCGCGCAGGGGGGCCGTCCCGCTTTCGATGCTGCACTGCAACAAATCTGAAAGCCGAGCCGCTGGGCGAGATCGTCACCATGGACGCCCTGATCGCGCGGTCGGAAAGCGGCCGGGGGTTTCCGCTGGTTTTGTTCTCAATCTTCAGCGCGCTGGCGCTGGGAATCGCGGCCGTGGGGATCTACGGCGTGGTGAGCCAGGCGGTGGCCGCGCGCACGCAGGAGATGGGGATCCGGCTGGCCCTGGGCGCCGGGCGCGCGGGCGTGGTGGCCATGGTTTTGCGGCAGGCGCTGGCACCGGTGGCGCTCGGCCTGGCGGTGGGTCTGGGCGGCGCGCTGGCGGCAACGCGGTACATCGAAAGCCTGCTCTACGGAGTGCGGCCGAACGACCCGGTCGTATTAGCGGGGGCCTGCGCCATTGAGCTCGTCGTAGCGGTGGCGGCGGCACTAACACCCTCGCTGCGCGCCAGCCAGGCCGACCCAGTAGAGGCGCTGCGGGCGATGTAGGCGACGACCAGCCAACCGCAGTTGCGCGGCTTGTCTTCGGGGCAGGCTGGCCATCCGGGGGCTAGTTCTGCCTTTAGGCCACAGTCCCGTACTACGGTAACGCGAACGCCACCACGTAGTCGGAAAGCTTGATGCCTTCGATCTTGCCGTGCCCGCCGGCGGCTACCACCACATACTGCCGCCCCCCAGGCCGCGCCCGGTAAGTCATGGGCGTCGCTGCTGCCGATGCCGGAACCCGGGCGTGCCAAAGCTCGCGCCCGGTTTCCGTGTCGAAAGCGCGGAAGGTGCTGTCCATCGTGGCTCCGATGAACGTGAGGCCGCCGGCTGTGGTCAACGGTCCACCGAGCGTTGGCGTACCCCAGGCGATGGGCAAGGGAACGGGAGCCAGCTCGCGCACCGTACCCAGCGGTACTTGCCAGCGGATCTTACCCGTGGCGACGTCCACGGCGGCCAGCGTGCCCCATGGAGGAGGAACGCACGGCAGTCCCCATGGCGATAGCAG
>DATJQT010000109.1:0-2224 GCA_035505475.1 Vulcanimicrobiaceae bacterium | reverse complement strand
AAGATGATTGATCTCGTGCCCCAGCAGGATGACCTCTTCTGCTTGCCAGGCTCTGCGGCGGCTGTTTCCGTGAAATATAAAGGCGCCCTTCTTCGTTCCCACCAGCAGCCAGAGAGGCGCCGGCGTTTTGGGCTCTTGCCGTATCTTCTGGCGTGCGGGAATCTGGCTCGCCTTTCCTTTGTACGGTGCGGTACTCCGCGTGTAGCTCATGGACCCCTCCCATTCTTCCCATATCTAAACGGTACCATCCGAAGGATGGGAGCCAAAGCACAACTCGGAAAAGCGGATGGGAGGTATGTTGCAAGTGGGCTCGACGCGGATGCGATCGCCGCGCACCGAATGGGACGGCGAGGTCGAAGACGGAGTTGGCGGTCTACAGTCAGGACGCAGTCCGGCCGACCACAATGCCGCTACACGCTCCGCTGAAGAGGCAGGCGGCGCCGGTCAGCAAAGACGGCGCGGGACCGCCGAGGACGGTCAAACAGCCGAGCCAGGCCAGGATCGCGACCGGCACGCTCGTGGACAGCCCGGCGGTCACCAGGGTTGGCAACGCCGCCGGGCCTACCTTCACCACTTGACGACGACCCCCTACGACGTGGCGGACGCGTCCCCAGAGCCGGCCGGCGATCCCGCCAATGATCCCCGCTGTCAAAGCAAAGACCAGCGTGCGACCCGGTTCTCCCGTAACGATCCAGGTGACGAGCAGCCCGGTGAGGGCGCCGGCGGCCAGACCGGCATTCCGAGCGATCGAGGTAAGGTCAATCACCCGGTCGCCGGGGTGCAACGTCTGCGACGCCTCCATACTGCTTATCGCTCGATCGCTGTGACGGTGCACGTCTTGCCGTGGACTGTGCGGAAGGTCATGTCCTCGTAGAGCAACGTGATCATGCCCTTGTACATTTCGCCCATGGTGGTGCAGCCGCTCCCTGCTATCCGCACGTACAGCCGCTCGTCGTTCCAGGGGCCGCCTTTAAGCGCAACTTCCCAGCGCTCGACGCCGGATTCCTGGAAGAACTCGATTGTTGCCAAGGGCCGCGGCGGGCAAGGCGGGCAACTGGGGAGGATCTGCGCCGCCGCAGGCGCGGCCAGTCCGCAGAAGAGTACTCCGAACAGCGCGCGTCGGATCAAGTCCGCCCCTAGAGCGCCGCGCGGTACAACGCCACGATCTCCTCCACGGTGGGCACGCGGGGATTATTGCCGGGGCTGCCGCTGTCGAGCGCGTCTTGGGCCATGGTGGGCGCCAGGGCCATGAGTTTGTCGGCCGCGATGCCGATCCCGGTCAAGCCGGGGATATCCAGGTCCCGGCACAGGCTTCGGACCGCGTCCACCGCCGATTCGGCCGCCCGGGTCTCGCTCAGCCCGGCCGTATCCATGCTCAGCGCACGGGCGATCTCGGCAAATCGATCGGGGGCGCCCGGCAGGCTCCAGGCCATGACGTGGGGCAGCAGGACGGCGTTGGAGATGCCATGCGCCTTGTGGAAGTAGGCCCCAATCGGGCGGGCCATCCCATGCACCAGGGCAACCGAGGCGTTGGAGAACGCCATGCCCGCCTCGAGCGAGGCTGTGTGCATTAGCGTCCGCGCCACAAGGTCCTCGCCATTGGCGTAGGCGGCACGAATGGATTCCCCGATCTTCCGAATCGCGGACAGGGCCAGGATGTCCGACAGCGCGGTCGCCCGGGCCGAAATATAGGCTTCGATCGCATGCGTGAGGGCATCCACGCCGGTGGAGGAAGTCACAAACGGGCTACAGGTCACGGTGAGCAGCGGATCGTCGATCGCCACGTCGGGGATGAGGTGGGGGTCGGCAATCAGCATTTTCACGTTGGTCGTCGGATCCGTGATGATCGCGAAGCGCGTCACTTCACTGCCCGTGCCAGCGGTTGTGTTCAGCACGACCAGTGGCAGCTTCGGCTTCTTAACCTTATTCGCACCCTTGTAGTCGGTGATTGTCCCAGAATTGGTGGCCATCACGGCCACGGCCTTGGCCGTGTCGATCACGCTGCCGCCTCCGATCGCCACGACGGTATCAGCCTTAGCCACACGGAGAGCGAGCAGGCCTTTCTCCACCTCGGTGGTGGTGGGCTCGCCGGGCACATCGGCGAACACACCGCGAAGCAGGCCGGCGCCGGACACCTGTTCGATGACCTTGCCCGCCAGCGGTGTTGCCCGCACGTTGGCATCCGTGACGACCAGGACATTCCCGCCGCCGATCCGTGCGGCTT
>DATJQT010000108.1:0-1621 GCA_035505475.1 Vulcanimicrobiaceae bacterium | reverse complement strand
ATTCCAAGCCACGCGAATTGTTGCAAATAGTGCGCGTACCTAAGCCCGCGGCCGCCATTTCGACATCTTTCTTGGGTGAATGCTGAAAGTGATCTTCCCCCGGGAAAGTGGACACCGGGTTATGCGGCCTGAGCCTCCACTTGCTCGGGAGTGCGGTATCCGAGTGCGGAGTGGAGCCGCTGGCGGTTGTAGTAGGTTTCGATATAGGCGAACAGGTCGCGCTTGGCATCGTCGCGGGTCGCGTAGGCTGTGTGGTGGACCAGTTCGGTCTTCAGCGTGTGGAACCAGCTCTCCATCGGCGCATTGTCCCAGCAATTGCCCTTGCGGCTCATCGACGGCACGATCCCGTTGGCTTTCAGCAGGGCGCGGTAGTCGCCGGCAGCGTACTGGCTGCCGCGATCGGAGTGATGGATCAATCCGCGACCCGGCCGTTGCCGTTGGATCGCCATGGTCAGTGCCGCGATCGCCACCTCCTGACGCAGGTGGTCGCGCATCGCCCAGCCCACCACCTTGCGAGTGAACAGGTCAAGTACGGTGGCGAGGTACAGCCAGCCCTCGTCGGTCGGAATGTAGGTGATGTCGGCCAGCCAGACCTGGTTCGGCCGGGTGGCGACGAAGGTCTGATCGAGGAGATTGTCGGCGATCGGCAGGGTGTGCCTGCTGTCGGTGGTGACTACGCGGAAGCGGCGGGGCGTCTTCGCGCGGATGCCGTGGCGCCGCATCAGTCGCTCGATGCGGCCGCGGCCGACCGGGCGACCTTCGGCCCGCAAGGCGGCATGGATGCGTGGCGCCCCATAACGGCCCCGGTGCTGCGCGTGGATCCGCCGGATGTCGCCGAGGAGCACCCGGTTCGCCGCCGCGCTGGCACTTTCCGGTCGACCCCGCCACGCATAGTAGCCGCTGGCCGAGACCCCCAGGGCATCGCACAGCACGCGTACCGGCCAAGCATCGCGATGATCTTCGATGAATCGGAACCTCATTTCGGCGGTTCCGAGAAGATGGCCACAGTTTTTTTTAGAATATCTCGTTCCATGCGCAACCGTTCGACCTCCCGGCGAAGGCGGGCGATCTCGGCGGACTGGTCACCGGGACCGCCAGCCTGCGGGGGCGTCGCTTGCGTGTCGGGGCGCCTCGACGCCCCCGCAGGCACTCCGACAGCGGTGCGCCATCGCCGTAACATCGACGGTTGAATACCCAGCTCCTCGGCGATCTGCATCAGCGGCCGGCCGCTCGACGCCAACAGCGCTACGGCCTCCCGCTTGAACTCATCCGTGAAACTCCGACGCAGTTTCGTCATCAAACACCTTCCAGCCCCTTCCCGGAGCCTAGCAAAGGTGTCCACCAATGCGGGGGAGGATCAGAGGTAGCTGTCCATCCGCTGGCACAACTCCGAGTGCATAGCCCCGGAGGCTTCGCTGAACGTCTCCCCGTCGGCCGCCGCCCATGGGGCAGGGTTACGGGTCTGGCCGACTCCGACCGACTGCCCGTCCGCCGCAGCCTTTGCAAGCTCGCTCAGAAAGGCGTCGCCGTCCATCAGGTCGTGATCACGCAGCTCGTCACAGCCTTGGGCCGATGGATAATTGCGTGGGAAGAAGATCCTCTGGCTGTTCTGCTGCGCCCA
>DATJQT010000107.1:0-3300 GCA_035505475.1 Vulcanimicrobiaceae bacterium | reverse complement strand
AACATCTTCTATCCGCTTTTTCGTGCCCGCATCACTGAGGCACTGACCGCATGCCCGGCACATATGGTGGGACTGTCGGTCAATTTTCTGAGCCAGGCGCTGTGCGCGTTTGCCATTGCGGGCTTTCTGAAGGCAAACCGGCCGGACCTCCGGGTCGTGCTTGGCGGGAGCCTGGTCACCTCCTGGGTATCCCAGGGGCGCATCCTGACCGACGAACGCTTCGGTGGCCTGATCGATGCCGTCCTGCCGGGGCGCGGTGAAGACGCGCTCTCGACATTGCTGGGCGTCACCAGCCCGCGAAACGCTGCGCCCGATTTTTCCGATTTCGGCGACGGCTATTTCGCTCCCGATCCAATCTTGCCGTACAACTTTTCCACCGGCTGCGCCTGGCGGCGGTGCTCGTTTTGCCCCGAAGCGGCAGAGGCCCGCCCCTACATCCCCAGCCCGTCAGCGGCCGCCCTGCAGGAACTCGCCGCCCTGATTGCCCGCTACAAGCCCGGGCTTCTCCACTTCACGGATAGCGAGATCACGCCACGGTACCTGCGGGTGCTGGCCGCGCATCCTCCTGGCGTGCCGTGGTACGGATTCGCCCGCTTCTGCAGCCTGTTCACCGATCCAACGATCTGCCGGAAACTAGCGGCCTCGGGCTGCAGCATGCTTCAGCTCGGCCTCGAGTCGGGGGATCAGCAGGTCTTGGACAGGCTGGGAAAGGGCACGCGCCTCGATCAGATTGAGCGCGCCCTCGAGACGCTGGCGGGTGCGGGTATCGGGGTGTTCCTCTACCTGCTCTTCGGCACGCCGGCAGAAGACCGGGACAGCGCCCTGCGCACGCGGGACTTCGTGGCGGCGCACGCGAAACAGATCGCCTTTCTCAACGTCGCGCTCTTCAATCTGCCGATCGCCAGCGCGGAGGCCCGCCGGCTCAAGACCACTGCATTTTATCCGGGCGACCTGTCACTCTATTGCGAATTCGCCCACCCGCGCGGCTGGAACCGCGACCAGGTCCGCACATTCTTGGCGGGCGAATTCGAGAGCGACCCTGCCATCAAACCCATCCTCGCGCGCACGCCCCCCGTCTTCACCTCAAACCACTCCCCGTTTTTCCTGCAGCACATTGATTAGCAAACGCCGATCCTCATCCGAGAACCGGCGTTCAATGATCAATGTGTTTCCTCCATTGCGAGAGATGGCGAAGCCTCGGGGACCGGCGAGCGGGCACTGGTGGGCGTGTCCGATCTGCAGGTCCTGTCGCGCACTGAGGGCGAAGGAGAATTGTGGGAGGCGTTATCAAATGCGGGGGCGGGGTACAAGCAGGAACACCGATTTGTGCGGCGTCGGTATGCGCTTTGGACTAAACTGTTGTGCAGCGGCGAGATTCGCCATTAGTCGGGATTACGTCAATCCTCTTTTGACTCTGACAAATGTTAGGTGCCTGTTTCGTCAACAGCCATTGGGACCGCCAGTAACGGTAATGCCTTAACAGGAGGACTATCCCATGTGGAACAAGATCCTGTTCCCCGGCAAGTTCATTCAAGGGGCGGGTGCCCTGGCCGAACTGCCGGCGCTGATCAAGACCTTTGGCGGCCAGGCGCTGATCCTGGCTTCCCCCACCACCTACCAATCCATCCTCCCGCAGTGTGGCCTCGATCTGCACGCACACGGCATAGCCGTGGAGCGCTTTTCGGGGGAGTGCAGTGCACGGGAGTTGGCCAGGGTGGGCGCCAAGTTGCGAGAGCACCGGGTCAACGTGCTGGTCGGAATGGGCGGCGGCAAGACCATCGATACGGCCAAGATCGCCGCCGATCGCGCGAACCTTCCCGTTCTCGTGGTGCCGACCATCGCCTCGACCGACGCCCCCTGCAGTGGGTGCGCCGTCGTGTACTCCGAACAGGGCGAGTTCGAAGCGGTCGAATATCAGAAATTGAATCCGGCGGCCGTGCTCGTCGATACCGCCATCATCGCCCAGGCGCCCGTCCGCTTCCTCGTCGCCGGGATGGGCGATGCCCTGGCCACTTGGTTCGAAGCGAAGTCCTGCAGCGCCACGCAGTCTCCGAACGAGTGCGGGGGGCTCAGCACGCTGACCGGCCTCACGCTGGCCAAGCTCTGCTTTGACACGTTGCTGCAATTCGGCATCCCCGCGAAACTCGCCGCCGCGCAGCACCTCATCACCCCGGCGCTGGAGCACATCATCGAGGCCAACATTCTATTGAGCGGTGTCGGGTTCGAAAGCGGAGGCCTGGCGAGCGCCCATTCCATTCACAACGGTCTCACGGCGCTCAAAGAGACGCACGCTTTTTACCATGGTGAAAAGGTGGCTTTCGGGCTCCTCGCCGGCCTGCAGCTCACCGACGCGCCCCCCGAAGAGTCCGCCCGCGTGTTCGCGTTCTGCGAGGCGGTCGGCCTGCCCACTACCTTCGCCGACATTGGTCTCGCGAATGTCGACCGGACCGCCCTGCTGCGCATTGCTGAGAAGGCGTGCGCCCCCGGGGAATACATCCATCACGAAGCCGGCGCGATCACCCCGGACAAAGTCCTCCAGGCCATGCTCGCGGCGAACGCGATCGGCGAAGACCGGAAGGCGCACGGTGGCTCGCTACACAACAGCGACGGCTAGCTAGCTTGGAGCGGGATCGGCTGGACAGCTTGGACAATCTCAAATGCATGGGATAGTGCTGCCATCATCCAGGTGCGTAGTTTCATTACTCGCAGCCACTTCCGGTGCCGCCAGCCGAGGCGGCGTTCGCTGATAGCATCTCTGGAGGACGCCATCATGCCGACCTATGAGTTTCGCTGCAGCGGGTGTAAGAAGAAATTCTCGCTGACCATGGGGATTTCGGAGCGCAGTCGCAAGCGGATCACATGCCCGAAGTGTGCCTCGGTTAAGGTTGAGCCGGTGTTCTCGCCGTTCTTTGCGAAGACGGCACGGAAGGCGTGACGAATAAGTAATGCTGCCGGGCGTCGGCGCCTCCGGCACTCGGGAAGTCTTGGGGACGCATGTGGATTGACGGCCTGACGATAGCCTGCTTCCCCCTTAGTAACCTCTCCTTCCTGCCTCTTCCGCTGAACAGTCGCGCCATACAGGAGGTATCATGAGGGAACACCCGATGGGAAGCGGACCGGCGCTGTTCACGGTCAGTTGCTGTCCCCCCGGTTGTGCGACGAAGTAGGACTGCGCGCCGCGCACCGATGCCCACCTCGCCGGACGGGGGCACGAAGAGGCGCACGATTTCCACGGCACGGCAGCCGTCCCACGAGCGGCGGGGCCGATCACTTCGGAGGGACTATGAACACCGATGCACC
>DATJQT010000106.1:0-1988 GCA_035505475.1 Vulcanimicrobiaceae bacterium | reverse complement strand
GTCCGCTGGGTGAGCACTCCGTAGTTGATCTGCGGCAGGCCCTTCTTGCCGTCGCGGGAGTAGCCGCGCTCGGCCAGCTCACAGCACCGGCCGGGGCACCGTCATCCCTGAAGGGCCGGGGCACTGTCATCCCTGAAGGGACGGGGCTTTGTCATCCCTAATGAGAGTTAGCGGGTCGGTCATCGGGCAGACTCGCTACCGGTAGCGGCCGGCGGGTGAGCACTTAAGTCGTCCCAGGACCTCGGCGTCCTGCCTTCAGATCGTCGCCCCCGCTGGTTGGCCGGGAGAAGGGATCGCTGATGGGTTGTCGTGCCCACCCTGTGGGGTGTGAGCACTCGTTCATTAGGTCGCTGAGAATTCTCCCACGCTGCCAATAGTTCGATTATTGCCAGAGTGATGGGAGAAGCGAATTGCTGTGCGTGGGAGACGATTGGGCCGAGGATCACCACGACGTCGAGCTGATGGATGAGGCCGGCCGGGTGCTGGCCAAGGCGCGGCTGCCCGAGGGGGCGGTAGGTCTGGCCCGGCTGCACGCGATGATCGGTGCTCAGCGGGGTGAGGATACGCATGAGGCCGAGGTATTGGTTGGGATCGAGACTGACCGCGGCCCGTGGGTGGCAGCACTGGTTGCGGCTGGCTACACGGTGTATGCGGCCAATCCATTGCAGGCGGCCCGGTACCGGCAACGGCATGCCGTTTCCGGGGCCAAGAGCGATGCGGCCGACGCGCATACCCTCGCTGACATGGTCCGTACCGACGCGCATCAGCTGCGCCCGGTCGCAGCCGACAGCGCCCAGGCTGAAGCGGTGAAAGTGGTTGCTCGAGCACACAAGACGCTGATCTGGGAACGCACCCGGCACACTCAGCGGCTGCGTCATGGTTTGCGCGAGTACTTCCCCGCGGCGCTGGAGGCGTTTGACGATCTCGACGCTCCCGACGCCCTTGAGCTGCTCGGCAAGGCGCCGGACCCGGCCTCGGCGGCGAAACTGAACCGCAGCCAGATTCAGGCCGCGCTCAAACACGCCCGACGCCGCGACATCGACACCAAGACCACCCGCATCCAGTCCGCCCTGCGCAGCGAACAACTCGGCCGAGACCAGGTCATCACCAACGCGTACGCGGCTACCACTCGATCGATCGTCGCGGTGCTTGGCGTGCTCAACGAACAGGTCAAGATCCTGCAAGGGCAGGTCGAGCAGCATTTTGGCCGGCACCCGGACGCTGAGATCATCGTGTCCCAGCCCGGGATGGGCACGATCCTCGGCGCCCGGGTGCTGGCCGAATTTGGTGACGCCGCCCGACGTTACGCCGATGCCAAGGCCCGCAAGAACTACGCCGGCACCAGCCCGATCACCCGCGCGTCCGGAAAGAAGAAGGTCGTGCTGGCCCGGTTCGTGCACAACGACCGGCTCATCGATGCACTCATGTCGCAGGCCCAATCCGCGCTGCAGGCCTCGCCCGGCGCGCGCGCCTACTACGACAAACAAAAAGACCGTGGCCTTGACCACCAGCCGGCGCTGCGGCAACTCGCCAACCGGCTCGTCGGCATCCTGCACGGCTGCCTCAAAACCCGCACCCTCTATGACGAGGCAACCGCCTGGTCGCGCTACAACCAAGATCAAGATCAACAACCTGCTGCTTGACAAACCAGCCCCTGGGATGTCTGAAGGGGCGGGGCCTGTCAAGAGGTTGTCGACCAGTGGTTTTGCTGGCTGTGGGCCTCCGTGTAGGCAGCATCGGGTAAGGACCGGGGTCAAGACGCAGCGCCCGCAGCGTAGCGAGGACGAACGGTCTTGATGCCGGGCCGGGCCGATGCAACACTTCGGCGGATGCCGGAAGATCAGCGGTGGATCGTGTGGTTGTGGGGCCTTCTCCAAAGCTGTGATGGTGCAGATACGTTGGGGCAGGGCCGGATTGGTCCGGCTGCCGGTCATCCCTTCGCCCAGCTGGGTGGGCATGGAGCGGTGCGCTAGCAACACGCGGGGTCA